>JASHSB010000127.1 GCA_030036945.1 Methylovirgula sp.
GGCCGCGAGCTCGCGCAGGCGTCGGCGCAACTCGGCATCCGGCTGACGCCGCGATTTGTGGCGGATCGTCTTTCGGTCCGCTCCGGTGACTTGGCACGCCCGCCGCTCACTCATCTCATAGCTCCTTGTGAGATGCACGACAGCTTCTCGCTTGGCGACGGGCGTCAGAATTTTTTTCCAAGAAGATCCTTCAAAGCTGTGTTGTCCAACAGGGCGTCGGCCAGCAACCTCTTCAGCTTGGCATTCTCCTCCCCGAGGCTCTTCAGCCGCTTGGCCTCAGAGACCTCAAGGCCGCCAAACTTCGCCTTCCATGCGTAGGACGTTGCGCTACTGATCCCATGCTTGCGGCAGACATCCGCCGTTGCAACTCCGGCTTCCTGCTCCCGCAGGATTGCGATGATCTGCTCCTCAGAAAACCTCGATCGCTTCATCGTCCGGCCCCTCCAGCGGTCCGGACTCTAGCCTCTTTCAAAGCAATTTGCGGCGGTCACAGCAGAGGCGCTTACTTCAAGAGTATGGCGTGTTCTTCTGGCGTGATTTCTGCAATTCTGTCGGCCGGAATGCTCTGTGGAAGATTTGGTGGCCCATAGGGAGTATTTGGTTTGCCGTACACCGTGCAGGGGCAGCCACGTTTTCGAATCGCGCTCCAATGGACCGTCTCGTTGATGTGTTCCATCGACGAATCACTCCTGCTGATCAGAAGTTCATGCTTGATGGCATCGGGCGAGAGGATCTTTCGGAAGTGCGGCCACGCATGATCGACCGGCCAGCCGACGGTGGAGTCGTAGACTTCGCCGTTGAGGTTCACCTCGGTGCCGAGCGCCTCGGCCGCTGCTTGGTCGAATTCGAGGTCTGTTAGCGCCTGAATGCGTGCAATCATCCAGACGAGCGCCTGATTAGACAGGCCGCTGTCGGGATGGCCTCCTCCTATGTTGCCGTGCTCGCCTGCAAACCAGGTCTGCTCGACAATGCCTCTCGGTTTTTGCCCCTTTGCGATCGTCCAAAAGGTCGGAACGAAGGGACGGCGATGCTCATCAATTCCGAGGGCGTGTAGGCCAACGTCCACGTGGTCGCCGAAGCTCGTGTCATGGAATCCGAGAAGTTCAACCGATAAGAACCGAGTGATAAACCCCAAATGGAAGCCGGCCGGTACACCATAGGAGCCGACCGTCTCCCACACTCCTACGCATTTGACTCGGTTGCTCGGATGAATTCCGCCGCTCTTACGCAAAGTGGCGAGTGCATTGATTGCTTTCGCGTCGCTCTTGCTCGCTCCACTTGGGTTGGAACGCGCTTGGGGACTGACCCGGTAGTGATCCCAAGCGACGCCCACATTCGCTTCGGATCGGACAATCCCGGACGCGCCGATCATCCCTACCAATGCTCGCGCCGCGTAGGCGCCGCGAGAAAATCCGAGGACAAAGATCTCGTCGTTCTGCTTATACACATCGACCACGGAGGCATAGGCGTCCAGGACAAGCATCTTCAGGCCTTCTCCGACTAGGCCGCCGAGCCAATGCCAGAGCGGATTTTTCTCTGCACCAACTCCCTTATGATATTTGACCAGCTGCGAAATGCCGTTCCTGTCCGTTGTCCTAATCAATGACGAGCCCGCGAGTTTGTAAGGCGAATCCAATTTTGCGACGTTGGTATTGATGCCAACGCCCTCTTGCTGCCATGTACCGTCGATCAACACGACGATGCGCTTCACGATCTTCTCCTGATGCGGCGATCGACTCGGGAACCACACTGAGGATCCCACGCCTTTCCAAGTCTGGCAATCCAATCTCGGCCAACTACTCGCAAGCGATTAGCGTTGTTCGATCGCTTCCCGCGGCCTCCCAAACCGCTGGCGGCTCTGCTCGCGGATGAGATCGGCGGTGCCGAGCGGCATGAAAAGATGGAGCCCCGCGCGTAGCGCGAGGCTCATGAACGTACGCGACAACGCGATCACACTGAAGCGGTCAACCAGTCCTTGATCACCGCGAGTACCTCATCGAGCGATACGCCGTGGCGGCGATCGATCTCCTGATTGAGAAGTTGCGGCTCTTCGTCGTCGATGGCCGTAGCCATCAATGAGACGTAATATGTACCGTCGGGAAGTTGCGCAATCTCGGCGAGGAAGCTCTCGACAGCTTTGCGGGTAGTTGCGTCGGGCATTACCGACCTCGGCGTTGTTGCTGCCCGTTCCGTTCTTGGCGAGACGGCTGTTTCTCGGGCTCGTCGTCTGCGATCTCACGACAGACGATCTTGCCATCGAAGAGGGAAGGCCTGCAGGACGATGTTGAAGCCTTTGCCGTCCTTATGCGGGAACGCCAAACCGAGGTTAAGCCAGTAATCCTCCTGGCCGTCGCGTTTGATCACCGAATAGGCGCGATGCGTAGGTTGTTGCGGTTGCTCTTTCTCCGCCATGTGACTCTCCTGTCGAGCTGCGTTGCAATGTCCTGCGTGAGCAGGCGCCAAGGACGGATGCCTGGCGCCTGACCGCGAGGAGCAGCAGCTTTTCAGGAGGGGCGAAGACTAGCTACACTGTATGCTTGGGTTGGCGGGCGTCAAGGAATACTCGCCGCGGTGGGCGGCGATCCAGCAAGATTTGCACGCGACCTCAAATCGGCGGAAAATCGGGGTTGCGATCCAGGAGGATCGATTGACAACGGCACCGATTGGTCAGGTCTCTCAGAGTCATGATGCCGCTGCGCTGGATCAAATCGTCCAGATTGCGGCGGGATCGGAGATCGCCCGCTACCATTGGAAAGGCCGGGGTTCCGCGCCGGCCGGTTATACCAAGGGAATGGCTGTCGTCTACGCCCGAGTCTATTGCAAGCTAAAGGCGAGGGGTTCTGCCGCGGTTCTTATGGCGAAGGCAAAAAGTCGCGACGACGCACGTGACGCGCTTGCCTGGTACGACGAAAAATTCTCTGCGCTCGGGATGCGCAACGATATTTCCGGGGCCGATACGCTTCGTCATCTCTTCGTTCTTCTGATGGGGCTCGGGATGCGTGAAAGTTCCGGCCGCTACTGCGAAGGCCGCGATAGGGCAGCCTCGAACACGACTTCTGAAACTGCCGAAGCTGGCCTCTTCCAGACGAGCTTCAACGCCCGGACCGGCAGTCCCGAGCTTCTGAAGCTATTTACCCGGTATTCGGCATCTCCGGCGGGGTTCCTGGAGATCTTCCAAGAAGGCGTGCGCTGTAAGCCCTCCGACTTGCAGACCTATGGGTCTGGTGCGGGCGCGAGATTTCAGAAACTGTCGAAAGCCTCTCCGGCGTTTGCGGCCGAGTTTGCCGCCGTCGGGCTTCGAACGGTCAGGACGCATTGGGGACCCATCAATCGCAGGGTGGCCGAGGTTCGTCCCGAATGCGACGCCATGCTGATGCAGATCCAAAATCTCATGGATCGATCGCCGGAACTGTGTGCAGCGGTTCGATAAATCGTCGTCGGGTGGGGCGATAGCCTAGACGCTTGGTGAATAAGACCTGTCTTTGGATGGGACGGCGTAATCGGAATGCTTCTTAATGAGTGCGATGAAGACTTTGTAAGCGAGCTAGCCGGGCTAGCCATACTCGGGATCGGGACGAATGATGATGCGTTTTTCAGGCAGATCGGCGTTGAGGACAATCAGGCCGGTTCGGGAGGCCGCGCGCTTGGGATTGTGGCAGAAGAGGGCGCCCGAAACGCGCAACAACGTATTCTCAATATAGAGTTTCTCGAAGGATTGCATTATTACGGTTCAACGGTTGTTTCGGTGTTTCGAAAGAGTCAAAAGTGATCCAAGCGGCTTCCCCTTGGACCGTCTGTTAAAAAGACAGCTTACATCTATCGAAGCTTCGATCCGCGATACGCGCAACCTCATTGAACATTTAGACGATGACATAAGAAGTGAGGAAGTCCAAGACGGACAGAACACGGCACCAGTTTTCGACTCAGAAACAAAAATGATTTCCTTAGCGGGTGTACAATTGTCCGTCGAAGCGCTTGCGAGAGCGATCCGACACTTCCACGAGTTTGCTCACGAATTTGCGCGATACAGGATCACGGCAGAGGGGAACTACGAGCCCATGCCTCAGTCGGGGCCGATGTCTTTTGGCTCGACCTCGGTCAATTGCTCTACATACTTGATCGCGCCAACACCGTTTGGGACGCTTTCGAACCGCTTAAGTACATTACATTCAGTTCGCGCGACTTCTGGACAGAATTGGCCTACGCCGACCGTCAGGGCCTAACGAAAGGCCGGTGGCGGTCCATAACTTGATAATATGTAGGAAGGTCGGATCGATACGCTTTACTCTTAGAGAGCTTACCCATCACGAAAAGGTTGAGACCATAGGCAAAGTCGCAACGTGTCCGGCTAGAGTCTGCTCTAAAGGCTAAAGACGCCTGAAAGCGGCCATTCTGCTGTCGGCCCCTTGCCGTCCGCTTGGCGCCCAATAGTTGCCGTCTAGATAAATATCCACCGTCCTTTAAAGCGGGCCGAGAGAATTCCTCCTCGGTCGGCTTCGATATCTGGATTACTCACTCCGCCGGGCGGCGAATGCCGACGACGTGCCAGTTCTCTGCCGTCGCCGGCGCGCCACGGTAGAGATCGCGCGAGACGTCGCGCAGGATCTCAGCGGCCGCATCGCCGAGAATGGCGCGATAGAACGCGGGCAGGTTTATCGCGAAACCGTGAACCCGCACTGCTTCTGTTCCATCTCGATCTGCTTCGTGATGCGGATGGCGTTCTGTGCGTAGGCCTCGGTCACGGAGCCGCTGTTCACGGTCTTGCCTTTCAGCGGACTTACACCTGCGCAGAGGTGGAAGACATGCGGCGTCTCGGACTTCTTGGCGCCGTTTTCCGGCGCGATCCAGTAGACGACGTCCTGACCGGCAGGGTATTCCGCGTCCTTCGTCGCTGCGGCCACCGCGGCGGAGTCCGTGGCGATCTCCTTCGCCTGGGCGGCGACATCGGGCGAACAGGCCGTGGTCGGCTGCCCCGTCTTAATCTGGGTCGCGCACGCGTTCATATCCTGGGTGTACTGCTCGACCGACGGGGGTTGGAAGCTGACCCCGATCAGCGTCGCGATCACGACCAGCACGACGCCGACGCCGCCAGCGACCTTCTTGGTCTGCGGATCCATGTTCTTGTCGGTCAAGATCAGGAAAACCAGCGGGAGGAAGGCAATCAGCGTGATGATCGCGCCGAGCTGGTTTTGGAAGAAGAATCTGGCCGTGTCGGATGCGCGGGCCGGATCGTGCGTGTTGGCCGCCTTCCACAGCAAGTTGCCGGCGATTGCAAAGACCGCGATCCCGACCAGAAAGCCAATCAGTAGTGGCATGTTCCCATGGTCGAACTTGTGCTGGTAGAACAAGTAGATTCCGGCGATCTCGCCGCCAATGGCGACGATCCAGCAGAGCACGGCGAAAAGGCGGAGGCGCATCGCGGAGGACTTCTGGCCCTGCGTTGCTTGCCAATCCTTGGTAACGTCTGGGGCGGGCTTGTTGTCGGTCATGACAAGGTCTCTCGATATCGACACTTTTGCGAGCGGCAGCAAATCGAAAGTCCAATCCGCCCGGCGCAGCGTCATTGAACGAACGTCTTCATCGCCTGCCTTGGCGACGCGGCGAAAATGCGAGTGCCACAGCAGACCACATCCCCATCCATATTGCGCAGAAATTGATCCGTCCATACCCACGGAGGCGGACGCCGATGCGGCGATGGCTCCATTACTCTTCATCTCCAGCTCGAACTTGACGCTGCCTTCTCTCACTTCCCTGGCGATTCGACAGAGGCAGCGGTGGTCACAGGATCGGTTGAAAGCAACATCGGCAGACCTGAACTGCGGCCGATCGATGGCCTAAGAACCTAGAAGCCGCCGGTCGCAATCGGCCCAATCATGCACAGCGGCTTTGCACCCCTGTCCGCTGTCTAGCTTAACGGAGTAAATCCTGAATGCAGTCACCCATTCGTGGACGGCCAGAGTGGAGGTCATTCGACGCCGCGTTCTGGATTAGCGCAGTAGGCTGACGGGATGTCGGATGGGATACTCAGCGCTAGGCTACAATGCCGCGGCTATCGCCTCTGCGCGAGCTCTCTCGAATCCCGAAACATCTATAACATCCGGCATTTCCATCACCGCACCAGGATGAGCGAGGGTCAGATGCGGCGTGTCGCTCCAGCTGACTTGATAGAGAAGGTGCTTAAGCACGCGCGGTGGGTCCATCATTGATTCAAAATCGCGCCGTCATCCAACGGACACAAGGGGGTACCAGGCATTGAGGGACGGCGGGAGCTTCTTCACTGGCGCCCGTGCATCGACGTGGCGCTATTGATGGCAGAAACTGCACTTAAGAGCCGATCCAAGAAGAATGGATTCACGAGCAAGGGCTTGGCCTGGTCAGGCGTTTGAGCATTAGGTGGATCATTGCAAGGCGGACGAAGGCCGCGTTGGTCAGCCGTTTGCGGTGCTCGGTAGTCCACATCGGATGCTCCCCCGAATCATGCATCCGAACAGGGATTCACAACTGACTCAGCCGACTCAATAACTTCTTGGATCGGCTCTAAGTGTCGTAGACGTATGGTCAAAGGGCGGCCTATTGATCAATGCCGCAGCGGTATTGCAATTCAATGGCGACTGGAGTTTTGTAGCCCCTTGGGGATAGCGCGGCACAGGTACCACATCACGCCAAGTTGGTATCCGATTACAACGATGTGACGAATGGTGCCAAGAGCGTGAGTTGGGGGCCTCTTTCCGGAGTCCGGCATGCCGTCGCTCTGAACAAATAAGAGACACCATCGTGAAAGCAGGTTGGATTGTCTTTGACCTACGTTGCCGAACGGATGTCTTGAACAAGGCTTTTGCAGTTACTGCGGCGACGTTGGTAACCCTTGCGCTCGGCGGCTGCGCCAGCCGACCATATGGTAATCTTGTTGTAGTTTCCGCCACCGCGCCCGGCACAAGCGTCGTCGATATGCTGGTGGCCACGACGCGTTCAGATTATCCAGTCGGGCCCGGCGTCATGTTCAATGGCGAGCGGGCACATGGTCTCGCCTTTGCGGACATCGCGGTGTCCATCCCACCCGATGCCACGCGGAAGATCGGCGAAATACAATGGCCAGCCTCTATCCCTGGCGATCCCGCACGTGACTTTGTAACCTTGAAAGCGGATCGGCTCGATTTAAAACAAGCCGTGGCGGCCTTCGACCAACGCCTTAATGGCTCGTCCAAACATGTTCTCTTATTCGTGCACGGCTACAACACGCGGTTCGAAGAGGCAGTCTATCGCTTTGCACAGATCACACACGACGCCAATGCGCCGGTCGTGCCCGTCCTCTTCACGTGGCCGTCGCGCGGACGACTGTTTGACTATGTCTATGATCGTGAAAGCGCGGTCTATTCGCGCGATGCGCTCGAAGCCGTTCTGCAGGCGATGGTGGAAGACAAAAATGTCGGCTCGATTTCCATTTTGGCCCATTCGATGGGCAATTTTCTCACCGTCGAGGCCATCCGGCAGATGGTAATCCGCAATCGTTCGCTTTCGCCCAAAATTACAGACATCATGCTGGCTTCGGCTGACATGGACGTCGATGTGTTCCGCCGCGACATCGCAGAGATTGAATCTTCCAACAAAAGGCCGCCGGTCACGCTCTTTGTTTCGCGGGATGACCGTGCGCTGGGTATATCGGGCGAACTCGCCGGCGAGCCTCGTCTCGGCGCGATTGATCCGGAGGTCGAGCCCTATCGCTCAATTTTGGAAAAAGCGCACGTCAATGTCATCGACCTAACCAATGTGCAATCGGACGACTTTACCAATCACGGAAAATTCGCGCAGAGCGATGTAGTAAGAATTATTGGCATACGCCTTGCTGAGGGTCAGACTTTGACTGACGCCAAGCCGACCTTGGGAGAGCGTGTCGGCGCGATCACCCAGGGGGCGGCAAGTACAATAGGCCAAGCGGCGACGCTCGCCATCTCCGCGCCAGCAGCGATTGTAGATCCCAATACCCGTGACACTTTGGGTGATGAGACCGCTACTCTCGGTGCAACTGCCAAAAGTGCGATTCAATCGCCTGTAACTGGCGTTATGCAGTGAGAAAAGGAAATGAGGTTGTGCCATATCGGCGGCGTGCCCAAGATCTCGAACGGGCCTCAATTTCGAATTGTGCGGTACATCGTGCCGGTGCGCAGCAGCACCTCGGCCCATCGCAGCAAATTGGCCGATATGGATTTATTCAGTTGTCCCCCCATTGAAATCCAAAGATCTCGAAAGCTGCAAACTGGCCGCGTTTGAGGGTCTGCAAGAGTCCCGGTTCGCAGCGTAGTTTGGACGAGAGAAATCGCGCTTCGTCGTCGCTGGGACATCCGGGGATTTGATCTGTTCGATACGCTGATGGGCTAAGTAAGCAAGCTTGTATGGCTTGTTGCGCGGCTTGGCGTTCTCAATTTCAAGCGACCTGAGCATGAAGGTACGACCTTCTGAGCAGGAAAGATTGTACCCTCATTTATCCTCGTTGTCAGAGGTCGCAGCGGTGAACTATGATGAAAGGAAACGAATTAAAGCACTGATATATAATATCTATGTATCACCGTAGAAAACGGTGAAATAGGGCGGTGCCGGCTGCAGGACTCGAACCTGCGACCTACTGATTACAAATCAGTTGCTCTACCATCTGAGCTAAACCGGCGATCCGCGCAATTTTGAGGGGCGTTTCGGAATACCACGCCGATCCAAACGATTCGTTGAGCTAGCAGCGCGCGGATCGGGTTTCAACCGCGTGCGATCGGCGAAGAATTTCCTTGAGGCCGATCCCGAGAGGTAGATTTTCTATTTATTGTATTGCGACGCAAAAATTTTCAAACCGAACAGATTTAGCTCGAAATCTTGAAACAATAGAGTATTCTGGTGCGTTCTTAGACTCGCTCGCGCGATTGTGCCGGCAATTTTTGACCGAATCCGACTGACATTCATAAGGCCTACCACGGCAAAATGTGGTGTAGCGTGCACTGCACAAGAAGGGCGAGTCGGGTTAGGGAGGAAACGAGATGGACCCGTCGCAAATCATCGTCTACGCGATCCTTTGGACGTTCTGCTTCGCGGTGGCCGTCTACGCGTTGGTCACTTCGCCCTAGGGGCGTGGAGACGTTTTCTGGACCCAACGCCGGGCTCTTTCGTAGGGCCAAAGCTCGCGCGCTCTTGGGCTCGGCCGCATCCTTGCCGCAAATAAGTGGATAAATTAGTGGTTCACGGTTTGCAGCCGCGGGCGGCGCGACCGTGGAGGAACGATTATTTTGTCGTTTCGCGACCTAATAAACCGAGCTGCCTTGCGCCGGGCCCGGCGCCCTTTCCTGGAGGGGGACGAATGTCAAACATCGGACCAGCCGTAAAATCCGGACTCGCCTTGGCTTTGGCCGGCAGCATGATGGTTGCTGTCGCCGCCCCCGCCCAGGCAGGCAACGGCGGAGCCATCGCCGCCGGTATTCTCGGCGGCACCGCGCTCGGCTTCATTGCCGGCAGTGCCGCGGCTGCGGCGGCCGCGCCGCCGCCTCCGCCGCCCCCGCCTCCTTATTATGCGCCCGCCTATGCGCCGGGACCCGGTCCTTACGGCCCCGGGCCGCATTGCTGGTGGGAGCCGCAACAGGTGTGGGACGGCTACGCCGGCGCCTACGTCGTGCGCCGCGTGCGGGTTTGCAACTGAGTCGGCGTTCCACCCAAGTTTCGAGGCCCCGTTCATCCGGGGCCTTTTTTATGCGGGTTTGCGGGTGCAGAACCGGCGAAACCCCGTCCGAATTGACGGATAGACCGCGGCCCCGTCGCGCGCTAGGTTAACGGATCGTTAACTTAAGGGCCGGGCAATGAAATTTGGGCTTTCCGCCGCACTGTTGATCGGCCTGGCGACGCCTGCCGCCGCGGCCGGCGGCAGTGGCGGGCATGGGGCGCACGCGTTTGCGATGTCGCCGCGCTCCTTTCCGATCGAAATCAATGCGCAATCCGCGCGCGAGCCGCAGCATTTCGCGGGTCTGGGCGCGAGCGGCGCATATACCACGTTGCTTTCCGGCACGTTCCCGACGGCGCCCAACGAAGGGGGCGTGGTCGTTGCGCCGCCTTATCTGCCGTACTACGTCGTGCAATATGTGCCGCCGGCCTCGCCGCGCTGCGTGCGGCCGTTGCTGATCCATCTCGTCCCCGCACATGCCGCGCGGAATTTGCCGCACCTCGTCTACGGCACGTCGTTCGACTGCCCCGGATAGGCCGCGAGCTTTTCTTCGGCGATGCTGAGCGCGACGGCGCAGGCGTTCGAGACGTTGAGGCTCTTGATCGCTCCCGGCAAGTCGAGCCGCGCCGCGAGATCGCAGTTCTCGCGCGTGAGCCGGCGTAGGCCCTTGCCTTCGGCGCCGAGCACCAGCGCCAGCGGGCGCGTCAAAGGCGCGTCGCGCAAGGACATCGGCGCCTCGGAATCGAGCTCGACGCGCAGGTAGCCGAAGTCTTTCAATTCGTCGAGCGCGCGGGCGAGATTCACCACTTGCACGATCGGCACGTATTCGAGCCCGCCCGAGGCGGCCTTGGCGAGCACGCCGGAAAGGCGCGGCGCGTGCCGTTCGGTCGTCACCAGTGCGTCGACCGCGTAAGCCGCGGCGCTGCGCAGGATCGCGCCCACATTGTGCGGATCGACGATTTGGTCGAGCACCAATACGATGCCGGCTTTGGCGACGAGTTCCGCGAGACTTCGCGCGGGCAGGGGACGCGCTTCGAGGAGCACGCCTTGATGCACGGCGTCCGCCCCGAGACGACGCGTCAGATCTTCGGAGCCGACGAGATGCGCGCTCAAGCCCGCCGCGGCGCTCTCCGCCGCGAGTTTCGCCGCGGCTGGGGGAGTGGCGAAAAGCGCCAGCGACTTGCGGCGCTTGTTGCGTAACGCCTCGCGCACCGCGTGAAACCCGTAGAGCAGCACGACGTCGGGCGAAGCGCGGCGAAATTCGGGCGCGATGCTAGCGGCTGGCCGCGCCGGCGGGCGCGCCTGCTCGCTTACGTGTCGCGCTTTGCCGCCGCGGCGGACCGATTTTTGCGATTTCACGATGCGCTACTCCGCAAAACGAGATTGCGGATCGGCTATCGCGCAATTGCGCCGCGAAGGCAAAGGCGGCGGGGATTGACGAAGCGTTCGGTTCTTCCGATAAGCGCCGGCGCGATCGACCGCGAGCCGCGGCTCCGCGGGGGAGTGTCCCGAGCGGCAAAGGGGGCGGACTGTAAATCCGCTGGCTATGCCTTCGTAGGTTCGAGTCCTACCTCCCCCACCAGCGCTGGAATGCATGGAACCACCGGCGGCGTCTTCCTGTCGCAAGGTTCGCGAACGGCGATCATCGATTGTGGAGGGATGCCGTGCTTGCAAACCGCTCGACGCTTTCGCTTCTGAAATGCCGGGCGACTTGCTTCGGCAATTGATCGGATAGCGATGACCGCGCCAACCGTCGCGCGTCTCAAAAGGCCGCAGCCTCGAAAAGGGCGATGGAAAGTGGGTGGAGGCAACGAACGATGGCTGCTGCAACCAGGATCGCCTGCGTCGTGGGTGCCGACGGCATGGCCACGCAAGCATTGTTCGCGAGGGTGGCGGCAGATTGGTGTGCTTCGGGGATCAAGGTCGTCGGTCTGATCGGTGAACCACATGGCCTTCCCGACCGGACCTGCGGCGCGGGAATCATGCGCGACATAGTCTCCGGCAACGCCTATTCGATCTATCTTGCGACGGCCCCAAAAAATACCTCGTGTCATATTGATGCGGCGAGCGTGGAAACCGCATGCGCGGCGATCGTCAAAGAGATCTCGGCCGGCGATCTCATCGTCCTCAGCAAATTCGGCAAACTTGAAGCGATGGGCCGAGGATTGGCCGGCGCATTCGAAGCGGCGATCGCCGCGGACAAACCGGTGCTGACTTCTATCTCAGAAAAGCATCTCGACGCCTGGCGCGCTTTTGCGCCGCACGCAACATCGCTTGCGCTGGACGAAACCGTCATAAAGGCATGGTCGCGTGCAATATTGGTTCCCGGCAGTCGATGACTTCAAGGCAGGACCGGCTGCAAGGCGATCGCCCAAAAGTAAGAAACGAGCTTCCTTAACTCGCACTTCGAGACAATCGTTAGCCGGCGCCGTCCCGCATGTGAGCACAATAATCGCAGCGCGGTAAACGCCTGCCTGCTTTACCTCGGACGATTGCATTGCGCCTTTCCACGTAGGATAGTCGCTGCGCAAGCGGGTGTAGCTCAATGGCAGAGCAGAAGCCTTCCAAGCTTATGACGAGGGTTCGATTCCCTTCACCCGCTCCAGTTTCCAACGAGAATTAAGAGACCGGCCGTCGCCGGAAAAAAGCATCGCGAGGAGAGATCGATGATCGTCGCCACCACCAATGGGATCGCCGGCTACCGCATTGTCCGCCAGCTCGGCCTAGTGCGCGGCATCACCGTGCGCTCGCGCAGCGTTCTCGGCAATCTGGTCGGCGGCATTCAGTCGATCTTCGGCGGCAAGCTCGGCGCCTTCGTGCAATTGGCGGAAACCGCCCGGCAGGAAGCCCTCGATCATATGTGCGAACACGCCGGTCAAGTGGGCGCCAACGCCGTCGTCGGCATGCGCTACGACGCCAACGAGATCATGGACGGCATCACGGAAGTTCTGGCCTACGGCAGCGCGGTTTGGATCGAGCCGGTCTAGCCGGTCGGGGTTCTTTTCATCTGACGCCAGACTTTTTCCGCCTGCGCGGTATTGTCCTTGGGCGCGTCCAGGAAATAGACGAGCGATGTCGCGGACGCGAAGCAGAAGAGCCGATGCGTGTCCGGATCCGCCCAATTGATCGAGCAATCGGCGGGAATCTTCTTTCCGGCGATCAGGCCGATCGGATCGTGATTGTCGAACGCGCCGTTCATCCTGACGGGAGGAACGACCCATTTCCAAATGCCTTTCTCGCCGCGTTCGGCGTGCGCGATCCCCGGGTCTTTCGCGGCGTCCTTCAAGGCCGCCGCCGAGTTCGCCTGATCGTCGACCGGAGCGGCCGTTTGGTCGGCCGATTGCGCGCCGGCCGTCGTGCCCAAAGCCGCGCAGAAGATCGCCAGCAGGGAGGCGGCCGGCGGAACGACGAAACGTGCGGTCATGAACGATCTCCTAGGCATGCTTCTGAAGCGCGGATTGCTTGCCTTGTCATGCCGCGACCCGCTAAACATATCCGGGTGCGATAGGAGTGTAGCTCAATTGGTAGAGCACCGGTCTCCAAAACCGGGGGTTGGGGGTTCGAGTCCCTCCTCTCCTGCCATTTTCGCCAAAGGCTCGCTCGTTCCTTCTTCGCGCATCCGGAAATCGTTTTCGGCGGACGCCCCCAGGCCGATACGATTTTCTCGCCTCCCGCCTCGAGAGTTTCTCGCCTCCCGCCTCGAGAGCGTATTTTCTACTAAATTTATGGAATAAGCTTGACAACTGATCCGCGGCTGATTTTTGTGCGGATTTGACGGCTGCTGTCATGCGCGGCCGAGATGGAAATCTTTTAGGTTACGGGGGTTCACATGCGTCGATTTGCGATTTTCGGTTTGCTCGTGGGTGCGGGCCTCGCTCTCACGGGCGGCTGGGCGCACCAAGCCCGTGGCGCCCAAAACGTCACGATTTTGAACGTCTCCTATGACCCGACCCGCGAGCTCTACGCGGCGATCAACGATCTGTTCGTCGACAGTTACAAGACCAAGACCGGTACCACCATCTTGGTCGAACAGTCGCACGGCGGCTCGGGGCGACAGGCGCTTTCCGTCGTCAACGGCCTCCAGGCCGATGTGGTGACCCTGGGTCTCGGCTGGGACGTGACCGCCATCGAGCACGCCAACCTCATCAAGCCTGGCTGGCAGGACAAATTCCCCTACAATTCCGCACCTTACACTTCGACGGTCGCGTTTCTCGTGCGCAAGGGCAATCCCAAGCACGTCCATGACTGGCAGGATTTATTGCGCCCCGGCGTGCAGGTGATCGTCGCCAATCCGAAGACCAGCGGGGTAGCGCGTTGGTCTTTTCTAGGACTTTGGGGCGCGGCGGCCGGTGCGAAGACCTACGATCTTTCTACCGAGGAGGGTCTCGAAGCTTCGATCGCCGACGGCAAGGGGGCGAAGAGCTTCCCGATCTACGATAACGCCGCGGCCTTGGCGGCCGTCACCAATCTTTACAAACACGTGCCGGTCCTCGACACCGGCGGGCGGGGCGCGACTGTCACCTTCGCCCAAAAAGGCATTGGCGACGTGCTGGTCAATTGGGAAAACGAACTCTATCTGGCGCAGGATGAATTCGGCAAAGACAAGTTTGACATTGTCTATCCCTCGGTCAGCATCCTCGCCGAGCCGCCGGTCGCGGTGGTCGATTCGGTCGTCGACAAGAAGGGCACGCGCGCCGTCGCCGAGGCCTATCTCAGTTTCCTTTACACGAAAGAGGCGCAGGACGTAATTGCCCAATGGCATTACCGCCCGCGCGATGTCGCGATCCTGAAAAAATACGCCGCCTCCTTTCCGGCTCTGAAGCTCTTTACCGTCGATCAAGCCTTCGGCGGTTGGGCGAAAGCGCAGAAGGCGTTCTTCGCTGACGGCGGTATATTCGATCAGATCTATAAGCCGACGAACTAGATCGGCGCGTGCATTGTCGGTATCTTGGCCGCGACGTTCCCCGATTGGCGAGCGGCGCGGCCGCTCTTCGCGAGAGACTGATTCATGGCTCGCGTCACCCGCGTAATTCCGGGCCTGCCGCTCACGCTCGGGTATGCCCTGTTCTATCTCTCGCTACTTGTTTTGCTGCCGCTCGCGGCCCTCGTCATCAAGACGACGCAGCTTTCCTGGAGCGAGCTTATCGCGACGATCGTCGATCCGGTGGTCGTCGCCGCGTTCAGGCTTACTTTGGGTGCCTCGATCATCGCGGCGGCGGTCAACGGCGTCTTCGGCCTCATCGTCGCCTGGGTTCTGGTGCGCGAGCCGTTTTTAGGCCGGCGGTTTTTCGACGCGCTGATCGATTTTCCCTTCGCGTTGCCGACTGCGGTCGCCGGCATCACCTTCAGCGCGCTCTATCTCAAGGACGGCTGGATCGGCGGTTTCGGCGATCACCTCGTTGCCGCCGCGAATTTTCTAGCCGCCCACGCCGGGCATCCGAATCTGCTTTTACCCGGCGCACTTTCGGGGCTCGACTTTCCGTTCAGCAACACGAATACCGGTATCGTCATCGTGTTGATTTTCGTCGGTCTCCCTTTTGTCGTGCGTACCGTACAGCCGGTGCTGCAGGAATGGGATACCGAATTTGAGCAGGCGGCACACAGCCTCGGCGCGAACGGCTGGACAACGTTTCGCCGCGTGGTTTTTCCAGAGATTTTTCCCGCTTGGCTGAGCGGCGTCGCGCTCGCCTTCGCGCGCGCCATTGGCGAATACGGGTCGGTCATCTTCATCGCCAGCAACATTCCCGGCAAATCGCAGATCGTCCCGCTGCAAATCGTCATCAAGCTCGATGAGTTTCAGACATCGCAGGCGACGGCGATGGGCGTCGTTCTGCTCGTCATTGCGCTCCTGGTTCTGCTCGCCATCAACGGTATCGAATTTTGGTCGCGACGCCGCCAACGGGCGGTGGCATAGATATGGCGGACGCCCCAATCGTCAACGCGCAAACGATACCGACGGCGCGGCGCGCTGCGAAGCGAACCTTCATGGCCCGGCTGCTGATCGCGGTCACCGTGTTGTTTTTGACGGCGTTCGTGGTGCTGCCCATACTCAATGTTTTCTCCGAGGCGCTGTCGAACGGCGTCGGCGCCTACGTCAGTACCTTTTATGCGCCGGCGCTGAACCCCGACGCCAAGCCGACTATGTACGAACGGATGAAACTCTCCGCCGAGCGCGATCGTGTGGAGCGCACTTGGAGTTCGATCCGCTTGAGCTGCATCGTCGCGGCGATCGTCGTGCCGCTTAACATCCTCTTCGGATTGGCGGCGGCCTGGGCGATCACCAAATTCCGTTTCAAGGGTCGCGTGTTATTGGTCAGTTTGATCGATCTGCCGTTCTCGATTTCGCCGGTGATCGCCGGTCTCATTTTCGTGCTGCTGTTCGGGCGCGGCGGCATTTTCGGCACCTGGGCGACGAACTTGCAATGGCCGGACCCGACCTCGCTCACCTGGCAAGGCTTTGCCGGCCATTGGTGGCCGTTGGCGTTTGCGCGCACCTACGAGGGAATCATCTTCACGCCGTTGGCGATCGTGCTCGCCACCATCTTCGTGACTTTTCCGTTCGTGGCGCGCTCGCTGATTCCGCTGATGGACGTGCAGGGGACCGAGGAAGAGCTTGCGGCGCTGTCGCTCGGGGCCAGCGGCTGGCGCACATTTCGCACCGTCACGCTCGCCAACATCAAATGGGGGCTGCTCTATGGTGCGATTCTTTGCACCGCCCGTACGTTCGGTGAATTCGGCGCGGTCTCCGTCGTCTCTGGACATATCGACATCAACGACACCATGCCGCTGCGCATCGAAAAGCTCTGGGACGATTATGATATGCAGGCGGCGTTCAGCGTCGCGACCTTGCTGGCCGGCCTGGCGATCCTAACTCTCGTTATTCAAAGCATCGTCGAATGGAAAACCAACCGAACGCAAGCCGCCGAATCCCGCGAGCTGGAGGTAAAGTCTGATGAGCATAGAAGTGCGGAGGATCAGCAAATTCTACGGCTCCTCCCAGGCGCTCAAGGACGTGAGCCTTAAGGTCGAGTCGGGCGAGCTCGTCGCTCTGCTCGGACCCAGCGGCTCGGGGAAGACCACGTTGCTGCGCATCATCGCCGGCATTGAGGATGCCGATCCCGGCAGCGGCAAGGTCCTGTTCGACGACATCGACGTCTCTTCGACCGAGGTCGGCAAACGGCGTATCGGCTTCGTCTTCCAGCATTACGCATTGTTCAAGCAGATGAGCGTCTTCGAGAACATCGCCTTCGGGCTGCGCTCCAAGCCGCGGCGCGAGCGGCCGTCGAACGCCGCGATCCGCGCCAAGGTCGAAGAACTGCTGACGCTCGTACAGCTGCAGAATTTCGCCAGGCGTTATCCGAACCAACTTTCGGGTGGACAGCGCCAGCGCGTCGCGCTCGCCCGGGCACTTGCGGTCGAGCCGCAGGTGCTGCTGCTCGACGAACCGTTCGGCGCGCTCGACGCGACGGTACGGCGCGAGCTTCGCCGCTGGCTGCGCAAACTGCACGATACGATCAAGGTGACGACCATTTTTGTCACCCACGATCAAGAGGAGGCGCTGGAAGTTGCCGATCGCATCGCCGTCATGAACGCCGGAAAGATCGAGCAGTTCGCCTCGCCGGAGGAGGTTTACGAACGGCCCGCCAATCCTTTCGTGTTCCGCTTCCTCGGTAACTACAATCTCTTTCACGCCCGTCATGATGGCGGCCCGCACCGCCATGATGAACCGGAAAACGCCACACCGGTTACGTTCGTGCGGCCACACGACGTCGAGATCCTGCGCGAAAATCCGGACGGTTCGGCGATCGCCGCGAAAGTCACGCACATCGGCTTTGCCGGCGCGGCGGTGAACGTCGAACTCCTCAGGCACGACGATCAACAACCGATCGACGCGGAGCTGACCAACCAGGCGTATCGCGACCTGGGCCTCAAACAGGACGACGAGGTGTTCATCCGGCTGCGCAATTCGCATTCCTTCTACGAGGATTATGCGATCTGAGCCGCGCTGACGGCCGCGGCCGAAACGACTCGGCGGGAAATGACTTGGCGGAAAATGACTTGGCGGGGAAGAATTCGTAGGTTATATAAGCGCCATGTGGCGCGTGGCCGGCCGGCTCCGCGCCGCGACTTTTTTGGCCGGGGATGTTAGAATCGTGTTTCGCGATCCGACGCGCCGGCAGGCCTTTCGCCGGCAAAGCTTCGTCGAACGCGTGAGCGACGATGGTCAATCCGCTGGAATTTCTTCAAGAGGTGCGCCAAGAGGCCGAAAAGGTCACCTGGCCGTCGCGGCGCGAGACTTTGATCACGACGGGGCTCGTTATCGTGATGGTGATCCTGGCGAGTCTGTTTTTCCTCACCGTCGACGAAGTCCTCAGCCTGATGGTGCGTCTGATCATGAGCCTCGGCCATTGATCTCAAGGGAGCATTTGCATCGGCCATGAGCATGCGCTGGTATATCGTCCACGCCTATTCCAATTTCGAGAAAAAGGTTGCCGAATCGATCCGCGAACAGGCTGCGCAGCGCGGCCTGGGCGGCAAGTTCGAAGAGATTCTGGTGCCGACCGAGCAGGTCGTCGAAGTGCGAAAGGGCCGCAAGGTGAATTCCGAGCGCAAGTTTTTCCCCGGCTACGTGCTCGTCAAATGCGATCTCAGCGACGAGATCTACCATCTCATCAAGAATACGCCGAAGGTGACCGGCTTCCTCGGCGCCGACAAGAAGCCGATGCCGATTTCCGACGCCGAGGCGGATCGGATCAAGGGACAGGTCGCCGAAGGCGTCGAGCGGCCGAAGTCGTCGATCTCCTACGAGATCGGCGAAATGGTACGGGTCGCCGACGGGCCGTTTGCTTCCTTCAACGGAACGGTCGAGGAGGTCGACGAGGCCCGTTCGCGGGTGAAAGTGGCCGTTTCGATCTTCGGTCGCGCCACCCCGGTCGAACTCGAATATACGCAGGTGGAGAAAGTTTAAACTTCGTCCGTTCCTGGTCATTGCGAGGAGCTGCAGGCGACGAAGCAATCCGAAATTGACTGGATTGCTTCGCTCCGCTCGCAATGACGCGAGGAAACGTTTCGGCGCTTGCGCCGAATAAGGCGACGCCTTAAGGCATCGCACTTCCGCCGTGGGAGAAGGGTCCGGTTGCTGCCCGGCGTCTCTTTCGCACCACGATCCGCAACCCCGGTCTCCTGACCGGCTTGTAGGAGTTTGAAATGGCAAAGAAAATCGCCGGCTATATCAAACTGCAAGTGCCGGCGGGTTCCGCCAATCCGTCGCCGCCGATCGGTCCGGCGCTCGGCCAGCGCGGCCTCAACATCATGGAGTTCTGCAAGGCCTTCAACGCGCGGACTGCGCAAATGGAGAAGGGCACGCCGATTCCGGTGATCATCACCGCCTATCAGGACCGCTCGTTCAGCTTCGAGATGAAACTGCCGCCGGTGACCTATTTTCTGAAGAAGGCGGCGGGCATCGAATCGGGCGCCAAGACGACCGGCCGCGGCTTCGTCGGTAAGATCACCAAGGCGCAGATCCGCGACATCGCAACCAAGAAATTGCCCGATCTCAACTGCGCGAGCGTCGAAGCCGCGGCGCGGCAGATCGAAGGCTCCGCCCGTTCGATCGGGCTCGAAGTGGTGGAGTGATCCGATGAGCCAGGCCGGAAAACGGGTCCGCAACGCCCGCGCGGGAATCGATCGGATCAAGCTTTATCCGCTCGAGGAAGCGGTGAAGCTCGTGAAGGAGCGCGCCAACGCGAAGTTCGACGAAACCGTCGAAATCGCCATGAATCTTGGAGTCGATCCGAAACACGCCGACCAGATGGTGCGCGGCGTCGTCAATCTGCCGAACGGCACCGGCCGCGCCCAGCGCGTCGCGGTTTTCGCGCGCGGCGCCAGGGCCGACGAGGCCAAGGCGGCGGGCGCCGATATCGTCGGCGCCGACGAACTCGTTGCGACCGTTCAGGCCGGAACGATCGAGTTCGACCGCTGCATCGCCACGCCCGACATGATGCCGCTCGTGAGCCGGCTGGGCAAAGTGCTGGGGCCGCGCGGGCTCATGCCAAACCCCCGGGTGGGGACGGTCACGACCGATGTCGCGGCGGCGATCAAGGCGGCCAAGGGCGGGGCGGTCGAATTTCGAGTGGAAAAAGCGGGGATCGTCCAAGGCAGCGTCGGCAAGGCTTCGTTCGACCAGAAAAAGCTCGTCGAAAACATCTCGGCCTTCATTGACGCCGTTTCGAAGGCTAAACCGCAAGGCGCAAAAGGCACCTATATTCAACGTGTTGCGCTGTCTTCGACGATGGGCCCCGGAGTCAAGGTCGATCCGGCAACGGTGCGAAGCTGAAGACCACATCGGGCTTTCGCAAAGGGCTTGACAAGCCGAAAAAATGCGGATTCGCCCCTTGGCATAGCGCCAGGTTGAGGTTAAATAAGCGGTTCTGGGTTGCGGGCCGGAGCCGTAACCTCAAACCCTTTCAGCTTCCGCGTCTTGTACGCCGGGCTTATTCCGGCGGGTGAGGCGCGGCGGAATGGCCGGTGGGACGCAAGTTTTGCCAATACAGCAAAGCAAACCGTCCGCATCCGGTCATGTCCTGTCTGAGACTGCCGGCGCGCGGAGGCATTCGCCCCGAAAAATTCGGGAGCGTTCGCATCCAAGCTTAATGTCGAATGCCCGTTCCGGTTCCGGCTGGCGGGCGAAAGACGCCGGCATAGACGGGGTCGGATCGAATGCGAAGTGCGGGTGCGGTAGTTCCTGCCGGCTTTGTTTTTGGACGAATCCCTCTGTCCGGGGCGACGCATCGTTCCGGAGGACAGGCGTAGCGCCGGGAAGGACCGAATGGTCCGCACCGGCTGACGCAACCGGCGGCAAACCCGCCTGAGACAGAGAGTGTATTGTGGACAGAGCCGAAAAAAAAGCCTCCGTCGCCGCCCTGAACGAAGTCTTCCGAACGAGTTCGGTCGTGGTGGTGGCTCACTATTCCGGCTTGACGGTCGCCGAGATGCAAACGTTGCGCAGGCAGATGCGCGCCGCCGGAGCCATCGTCCAAGTCGCCAAGAACCGCCTGGTCAAGATTGCCCTCGAAGGCACCGACATGGGGTCGCTCGCCGCTCTGCTGAAAGGGCCGACCTTGCTCGCCCATTCGCGGGATCCAGTCGTCGCGGCCAAAGTCGCTGTGGCGTTTGCCAAAGACTACGAAAAGCTCGTGATCCTCGGCGGCGCCATGGGCAAGATGGCACTCAACGTCGAGGCGATTCGCTCGCTGGCGACGTTGCCCTCGCTCGACGAACTGCGCGCCAAACTCGTCGGCCTCATTCAGGCCCCGGCGACCAAACTCGCGCAGCTCGCGACGGCCCCGGCGGCCAAGCTCGCCCGGATCGTCAAAGCCTATTCCGAAAAAGACGCGGCCTGAAATTCAGCTATTGCTCACGCCTAAATCCGAAGGAAGACCTCCAATGGCCAATCTTGAAAAAATCGTAGACGACCTTTCCGGCTTGACGGTGCTCGAAGCGGCCGAACTCGCCAAATTGCTGGAAGCAAAATGGGGTGTCTCGGCGGCGGCTGCGGTCGCGGTCGCGGCGGGGCCGGCGGGCGGCGCGGTACCGGCTGCCGCGGCGGCCGAAGAGAAGACGGAGTTCAGCGTCGTTCTTGCCGCCGTCGGCGACAAGAAGATCGAGGTGATCAAGGAGGTTCGCGCCGTTACGGGCCTCGGCTTGAAGGAAGCCAAGGACCTCGTCGAGTCTGCGCCCAAGCCTCTCAAGGAGGGCGCCACCAAGGAGGAGGCCGAGAAGATCAAGGCCACTCTCGAAAAGGTCGGCGCGAAAGTCGAATTCAAGTGATCGAAGCGGTCGCGGTGGCGGCCTCTTCCTCTTTGTGAACGGTCCCGGAGCGCGCTTCGGGGCCGTTGAGTCGTTCCGCTGTGGCAGATAGCGGCGAGTTTGCAAAATGGGTCAGGCGAGGCCCGGCGCGGCCCAAGACGGGAGCGCAAGTTTTTCGGGGCGCGCGCGGCCCCTACGATACTCACCCCTGTGAGGAGCACGATGGCCCAACCTTTGGCGCAGATCTTTTCCGGCCGAAAGCGCGTTCGCAAGTTTTTCGGGCATATCCGCGAAGTCGCGGAGATGCCGAACCTGATCGAAGTGCAGAAGGCTTCCTACGACCAGTTTCTGATGGTCGAGGAGCCGGAAGGCGGCCGTCCGGACGAAGGGCTGGAGGCGGTGTTCCGTTCGGTGTTTCCGATCTCCGATTTTGCCGGAATCTCGCTGCTTGAATTCGTCAAATACGTCTTTGAGCCGCCGAAATACGACGTCGACGAATGCCGCCAGCGGGGCATGACCTATGCCGCGCCGCTGAAAGTCACCTTGCGCCTCATCGTGTTCGACGTCGATCCTGAGACCGGCGCGAAGTCGGTGAAGGATATCAAGGAACAAGACGTCTACATGGGCGACATGCCATTCATGACCAACAACGGCACGTTCATCGTCAACGGCACCGAGCGCGTCATCGTCTCGCAGATGCATCGCTCGCCGGGCGTCTTCTTCGACCATGACAAAGGCAAAAGTCACTCGTCGGGCAAACTCTTGTTCGCGGCGCGGATCATTCCGTATCGCGGCTCTTGGCTCGATATCGAATTCGACGCCAAGGATGTGGTTTATGCGCGCATCGACCGGCGGCGGAAGATCCCGGTGACCTCGCTGCTCTATGCGCTCGGCATGGATGGCGAGGAGATTCTGGCGACGTTCTACAACTCCGTCACCTACGTGCGTGACGGCGACGGCTGGCGCCTGCCCTTCGATCCGGAGCGGATGAAAGGCATGAAGGCCAGCGTCGACATGACCGACGCCGACACCGGCGAAGTCATCCTCGAAGCCGGCAAGAAGCTTACCGTGCGCGCCGCCAGGCTGCTCGTCGAGAAGGGTGTCAAGTTCGTCAAGGCGCAGAACGTCGATCTGCACGGTCAGTACATCGCCGCCGATCTCTACAACCCCACGACCGGCGAGATCTTCGCCGAGGCCGGCGACGAGATCACCGCGAAGACGCTGCCGGCGCTGATCGAGGCCGGATTCACTGAATTGCCGGTGCTCGAGATCGACCACGTCAACATCGGCCCCTATATCCGCAACACGCTCGCGGTCGACAAGAATTCGTCGCGCGAAGACGCGCTCTTCGACATCTACCGGGTGATGCGCCCGGGCGAGCCGCCGACGCTCGAAACCGCGGAAGCGATGTTCCAGTCGTTGTTCTTCGATTCGGAGCGCTACGATCTCTCGGCCGTCGGCCGCGTCAAGATGAACATGCGCCTCGATCTCGACGCGCCCGATACGATGCGCGTGCTGCGCAAGGCCGACATCATCGCGGTGGTGCGCGCCCTCGTCGATCTGCGCGACGGACGCGGCGAGATCGACGACATCGACCATCTCGGCAATCGCCGGGTGCGCTCGGTCGGAGAGCTCATGGAGAACCAATATCGGCTCGGCCTGTTGCGCATGGAGCGGGCCATCAAGGAGCGCATGTCCTCGGTCGATATCGACACGGTGATGCCGCAGGACCTGATCAACGCCAAGCCGGCGGCGGCGGCTGTGCGCGAGTTCTTCGGCTCCTCGCAACTCTCGCAGTTCATGGACCAGACGAATCCGCTCTCCGAGATCACCCACAAGCGGCGTCTCTCGGCGCTCGGTCCGGGCGGCTTGACGCGTGAGCGCGCCGGATTCGAGGTGCGTGACGTGCATCCGACCCATTACGGACGAATCTGTCCGATCGAAACGCCGGAAGGGCCGAACATCGGCCTCATCAACTCGCTCGCGACTTTCGCGCGGGTCAACAAATACGGCTTCATCGAGGCGCCTTACCGGCGCGTCAAGGAAGGCCGGGTGACCGACGAGGTGGTCTATCTCTCGGCGATGGAGGAGGCCAAGCACTATGTCGCGCAGGCCAACGCGCCGGTCGATGCGAAACGCACGTTGACCGAAGATCTCGTCGTCTGCCGGCATGCCGGCGACGTGGTCATGGCGACGGTCGATCGCGTCGATTTCATGGACGTGTCGCCGAAGCAGATCGTCTCGGTCGCGGCGGCGCTGATTCCTTTCCTGGAGAACGACGACGCCAACCGGGCGCTGATGGGTTCGAACATGCAGCGCCAGGCGGTGCCGCTCATCAAGGCGGATGCGCCGCTGGTCGGCACCGGCATGGAATCCGTGGTGGCGCGCGACTCGGGCGCGGCGATCGCGGCGCGCCGCACCGGCTACGTCGATCAGATCGATGCGACGCGCATCGTCGTGCGCGCCACCGAGGAGACCGATCCGAGCAAGCCGGGCGTCGACATCTACCGGCTGTTGAAGTTCCAGCGCTCGAACCAATCGACCTGCATCAACCAGAAACCGCTAGTGCGGGTCGGCGATTTTGTGCGTCAGGGCGACGTCATCGCCGACGGTCCTTCGACCGATCGCGGCGACTTGGCACTCGGCCGCAACGTGCTCGTCGCGTTCATGCCGTGGAACGGCTACAATTTCGAAGACTCGGTGCTGCTCAACGAGCGGATCGTCAAGGACGACGTTTTCACCTCGATCCATATCGACGAATTCGAGGTGATGGCGCGCGACACCAAGCTCGGGCCGGAAGAGATCACCCGCGACATTCCCAACGTCTCGGAAGAGGCGCTGAAGAATCTCGATGAGGCGGGCATCGTCTATATCGGCGCCGAGGTGCAGGCCGGCGACATTCTGTGCGGCAAGATCACCCCGAAGGGCGAGAGCCCGATGACGCCGGAGGAGAAGCTGCTGCGCGCCATCTTCGGCGAAAAGGCGTCCGACGTGCGCGACACCTCGCTGCGCGTCCCGCCGGGAGTGCAGGGCACCATCGTCGAAGTGCGCGTCTTCAATCGGCACGGCGTCGAAAAGGACGAGCGCGCCCAGGCGATCGAGCGCGAGGAGATCGAGCGGCTCGCCAAGGACCGCGACGACGAGCTCGCGATCCTCGACCGTAACGTTTACAGCCGGCTTTCCGAATTGCTCATCGGCAGGGTCGCGGTCGCCGGGCCCAAGGGTTTGAAGAAGGATACGCCGATTAACAAAGAGGTGCTGGACGCCTATCCGCGCGCCCAGTGGTGGACCTTCGCCGTCGAAGACGACAAGCTCATGGTCGAAACCGAGGCGATGCGCCGCCAGTATGACGAGGCGAAGAAGGGGCTCGAAAGCCGCTTCCTTGACAAGGTCGAGAAGCTGCAGCGCGGCGACGAACTGCCGCCCGGCGTGATGAAGATGGTGAAGGTCTTCGTTGCTGTGAAGCGCAAAATTCAGCCGGGCGACAAGATGGCCGGCCGGCACGGCAACAAGGGCGTCGTCTCGAAGATCGTGCCGGAGGAGGATATGCCCTTCCTCGGCGACGGAACGCCGGTCGATATCGTGCTCAATCCGCTCGGCGTGCCGAGCCGCATGAACGTCGGTCAGATTCTCGAGACGCATCTCGGTTGGGCCTGTGCCGGTCTCGGCCGTCAGGTCGCGGAGGCCGTCAATCTTTATATGCGCAACAAGGATGCCGCGCCGGTGCGCCAAAAGCTCGGCGAGATCTACGGCGCCAAGAAAGAAGTCGAGGCTCTGGATGAGACGGCCTTGATCGAGGTCGCCGAAAACCTGCGCGACGGCGTGCCGATCGCCACGCCGGTCTTCGACGGTGCGCATGAGGAAGATATCGTGCAAATGCTCGAGCGCGCCGGCCTCGACAAGACCGGCCAGGTGACTCTCTACGACGGGCGCACGGGCGAAGCTTTCGATCGCCGGGTGACCGTCGGCTACATCTATATGTTGAAGCTGCATCACCTCGTCGACGACAAGATCCACGCGCGCTCGATCGGCCCCTACAGCCTCGTCACCCAGCAGCCGCTGGGCGGCAAGGCGCAGTTCGGCGGGCAGCGTTTCGGCGAAATGGAAGTCTGGGCGCTCGAGGCCTACGGTGCCGCCTACACGTTGCAGGAAATGCTGACGGTGAAGTCAGACGACGTGGCCGGGCGCACCAAAGTCTACGAGTCGATCGTGCGCGGCGACGACACGTTCGAATCCGGCATTCCGGAGAGCTTCAACGTGCTCGTCAAGGAGATGCGTTCGCTCGGCCTCAACGTCGAACTCAACGCCTCGGCCCATCCGGCCGCGGCGCTGCCGTCGGCGGAAGCGGCCGAATAGCCGGCGTCAGGTGAGGTCTTGTGACGATATGCGAATGCAAGTGGCCTATTCGTCCTTGCGAGGAGCGAAAGCGGCGAAGCAATCCAGAGCGACTTCTGGATTCCGAAGTGATTTCTTGGATTGCTTCGCTTCGCTCGCAATGACGACGTGAAGCGTTTTAGGAATTTGCGTCCGCGATCCGGCGTTCCGCGCGGGCGAGAGATCAGGAGAAAAGAATGAACCAAGAGGTCATGAATCTCTTTAGTCCGGTCGTTGCGCAGCAGGCCTTCGACCAGATCCAGATCTCGATCGCCAGCCCGGAGAAAATCCTCTCCTGGTCGTACGGCGAGATCAAAAAGCCCGAGACGATCAACTACCGCACGTTCAAGCCGGAGCGCGATGGCCTGTTCTGCGCGCGCATCTTCGGGCCGATCAAGGACTATGAGTGTCTGTGTGGCAAATACAAGCGGATGAAGTACAAGGGCGTCATCTGCGAGAAGTGCGGCGTCGAAGTCACGCTGTCGCGCGTGCGCCGCGAGCGCATGGGCCATATCTCGCTGGCCGCGCCCGTCGCCCACATCTGGTTCTTGAAGTCGCTGCCGTCGCGCATCGGGCTGCTGCTCGACATGACGCTGAAGGACCTCGAACGCATCCTCTATTTCGAATCCTACATTGTCATCGACGCGGGTCTCACTCCTCTCAAGGAGCGCCAGCTCCTGAACGAGGACGAATATCTGCGTGCTCAGGACGAATACGGCCAGGATTCGTTCACCGCGCAGATCGGCGCCGAGGCGATCCGCGAACTGCTGCGCGCCATGGATCTCACTAAGATCGCCGAGCAGCTGAAGACCGAGATCGCCGAATCGACCAGCGAGTTGAAGCCGAAGAAGCTCGCCAAGCGGCTGAAGATCATCGAAGCCTTCCTGCATTCAGGCAACAAGCCCGAGTGGATGATCTTGACCGAAGTACCGGTCATTCCGCCGGATCTGCGCCCGCTCGTGCCGCTCGACGGCGGAAGGTTTGCCACCTCGGATCTCAACGATCTCTACCGGCGCGTCATCAACCGCAACAATCGCTTGAAGCGGCTGATCGAGTTGCGCGCGCCCGACATCATCATCCGCAACGAAAAGCGGATGCTGCAGGAGGCGGTCGACGCGCTCTTCGACAACGGCCGGCGCGGCCGGGTGATCACCGGTGCCAACAAGCGGCCGCTGAAGTCGCTCGCCGACATGTTGAAGGGCAAGCAGGGGCGTTTCCGCCAGAACCTGCTCGGCAAGCGCGTCGATTATTCCGGCCGTTCGGTGATCGTGGTCGGTCCCGAGCTGAAACTGCATCAATGCGGCCTGCCGAAGAAGATGGCTCTCGAACTGTTCAAGCCGTTCATCTATTCGCGCCTCGACGCAAAGGGACTTTCCGCGACCGTCAAACAGGCGAAGAAGCTCGTCGAGAAAGAGAAGCCCGAGGTCTGGGATATTCTCGACGAGGTGATCCGCGAGCATCCGGTGATGCTCAACCGCGCCCCCACCTTGCACCGGCTCGGCATTCAGGCCTTCGAGCCGAAGCTGATCGAAGGCAAGGCGATCCAGCTGCATCCGCTCGTCTGCGCGGCCTTCAACGCCGACTTCGACGGCGACCAGATGGCCGTGCACGTGCCGTTGTCGCTCGAAGCGCAGCTGGAAGCGCGCGTGCTGATGATGTCGACGAACAACATTCTTCACCCGGCCAACGGCCAGCCGATCATCGTGCCGAGCCAGGACATCGTCCTCGGTCTCTATTACTCGACGCTGATGCGCGACGGCGAGCCGGGGCAGGGAATGGCGTTCGCCGACATGGGCGAGCTCGAACATGCGCTCGCCACCAAGGCGGTGACGCTGCACAGCAAGATCAAGGGCCGCGCCTGGACGTTTGACGAGGACGGCAACCGGATCTCGAAGATCTTCGAGACGACGCCGGGCCGCATGATTCTCGGCCAGCTTCTGCCGGACCATCGAAAGATCCCCTTCGACGTCGTCAACAAGCTGATGACCAAAAAGGAGATCTCCAGCATGATCGACGCCGTCTATCGCAACTGCGGGCAGAAGGAGACGGTGATCTTCTGCGACAAGATCATGGCGCTCGGCTTTACCGAGGCGTTCAAGGCCGGCATTTCGTTCGGTAAGGACGACATGGTCGTGCCGGAAACCAAGAGGCGTATCATCGAGGAAACGAGCGCGCTCGCCAAGGAGTACGAGCAGCAATATAACGACGGGCTCATCACCCAGGGCGAGAAATACAACAAGGTGGTCGACGCTTGGGCGAAATGCTCGGATCGATTGGCCGAGGAGATGATGGCGCGGATCTCGTCCGTGCAGAAGGACGAGAACGGCCGCGACAAGCCGATCAACTCGATCTACATGATGTCGCATTCGGGCGCGCGCGGTTCGCCGACCCAGATGAAGCAGCTTGCCGCGATGCGCGGCCTGATGGCCAAGCCGTCGGGCGAGATCATCGAGAGCCCGATCATCTCGAACTTCAAGGAGGGCCTGACCGTCCTCGAGTACTTCAACTCGACGCACGGCGCCCGCAAAGGTCTTGCCGATACGGCGTTGAAGACGGCGAACTCGGGCTATCTGACGCGCCGCCTCGTCGACGTCGCGCAGGATTCGATCATTACGATGGTCGATTGCGGCTCGAAGAAGGGCATCCGCATGCGGGCGATCATCGATGCCGGGCAGATCGTCGCCTCGCTCGCCTCGCGTATTCTCGGCCGTACATCCGCCGAGGATCTGAAAGATCTTGACGGCGAGATCATCGTGCGCGCCGGCGAAATGATCGAAGAATGGCACATGGAACGAATCAACGCCGCCGGAATCCAGGAGGTGAAAATCCGTTCGGTCCTCGTCTGCGAGGCGAAGAACGGCGTCTGCGCGACCTGCTACGGACGCGACCTGGCGCGCGGCACTCCCGTCAATATGGGCGAGGCAGTGGGCGTCATCGCGGCGCAGTCGATCGGCGAGCCCGGCACGCAGCTCACGATGCGCACCTTCCACATTGGCGGCGCGGCGCAGATTGCCGACCAGTCGTTCATCGAATCGAACTTCGACGGGACGGTCAAGATCCGCAACCGGCATCTTGCAGTCAACTCGGAGGGCGATCTGATGGTGATGGCGCGCAACGTCGCCGTCGTTATCGAAGGGCCAGACGGCACCGAACGCGCCGTGCATCGCCTCCAATACGGGGCGCGCCTCAGGGTCGATGAAGGCGGCAAGATCAAGCGCGGGCAGCGGATCGCGGAATGGGATCCCTATACGCGTCCGATCCTCACCGAAGTCGACGGCGTCGTCGATTTCGAGGATCTCGTCGAAGGCGCATCACTGTCGGAAACGATCGATGAATCGACCGGTATCGCCAAGCGCATGGTCGTCGATTGGCGGCTCAACGCGCGCTCGGCCAACTTGAAGCCGGCGATCGTGCTCAAGGGAAGCGACGGCAAGATGCTGAAACTGCCGCGCGGCGGCGAGGCGCGCTACAATCTGCCGGTCGACGCGATTTTGAACGTCGAGCCGGCAGGCAAGGTAAAGGCCGGCGACGTCATCGCCCGTATTTCCATGGAATCGGCGAAGACGCGCGACATCACCGGCGGTCTGCCGCGTGTCGCGGAGCTCTTCGAGGCGCGGCGTCCCAAGGACCACGCGATCATCGCCGAGATTTCTGGCACGGTGCAATTCGGGCGCGACTACAAGAACAAGACGCGGGTTTCGATCGTCCCGAACGAGGAGGGCGGCGAGCCGGTCGAATATCTCATTCCGAAGGGCAAGCACATCCATCTTCAAGACGGCGATGTTATCGAGAAGGGCGATTATATCGTCGACGGCAATCCCGCCCCGCACGACATTCTGGCGATCAAAGGCGTCGAGGAACTCGCCGCCTATCTGGTCAACGAGATCCAGGAGGTCTACCGGCTGCAGGGTGTCAACATCAACGACAAGCACATCGAGGTGATCGTCCGGCAGATGCTGCAGAAGGTCGATATCGTCGATCCCGGCGACACCGATTTCCTGGCCGGCGAGCAGGTCGATCAGCTCGAACTCGACGCGGCAAACGAGGCGGCTTTGGCGGAGGGCAAGAAGCCGGCGTCCGGCACGCCGGTCCTGCTCGGCATTACCAAGGCGTCGCTGCAGACGCGTTCGTTCATCTCGGCCGCCTCCTTCCAGGAGACGACGCGGGTGCTGACCGAAGCGGCGGTCAACGGCAAGATCGATATGCTCGAAGGCTTGAAGGAGAACGTTATCGTAGGCCGCCTGATCCCGGCCGGGACCGGCGCGGCGATGGCCAAATTGCGCCACATCGCCACGACCCGCGACCAGATGATCCTCGCTCATAAGGCGGCGCAACCGGCGCTGCCGGCGCCGGCGGGGTCGAAATAACGCGGAAAACGGCCCCTCTCCCGATCCGCGGGAGAGGGGTTTTCGCTCGGCAAATTCGCTCCGCGGAGGGGTTGACGGGCGCCTGGGCCATGATTAAATTCCGCGCACTTTCGATAGGCCGTAGGTTCTTTTCCGTTCGGGGCGTCGCGTCCTGAACCTAGCGGACCTAAACGCTGTCGGCTTCAGCGACTAGTCACATCGGGTCGGCGGAAGTTCCGGCGATCTTCTAAGAGGCAAGACCTCGGCGCGCCGCGGTCCTCTGCTTGTCGCAGCGCCGGAAGCCCGGTTGGGCCGAGGGCGCTGATTTGTTTGCGTCCGGCGTCAACGGGTCCGCGCACCGCTTAGGCTGCGGGCAAGAAATTGACGCAGGGCGAAGCCAGGGTTCAACGCAGGGCGAACATGCCGACGATCAGTCAATTGGTCCGCAAGCCGCGGCAGGAAAAGATCTATCGCGAGAAGGCGCGCCAT
>JASHSB010000128.1 GCA_030036945.1 Methylovirgula sp.
TCAAATCGCGCGCCGACGAGATTTTTGACCTGCTCGCCAAGTTCGCCGACTACGGCTTCAACAAAAGCCACGCCGCGGCCTACGCGCTGATCGCTTACCAGACCGCGTGGTTCAAGGCGAATTACCCGGTCGAATTTCTCGCCGCGTCGATGACGCTCGACAAATCCTCGACCGACAAGCTCGCCGAATTCTGCAACGAGGCGCGGCTGCTCGGCATCAAGGTCGAGTCGCCTTCGGTCAACCGTTCGGGCGTCGATTTCGAGGTGGCGGCCGACGGGAACGGGGCTCTGTCGATCATCTACGCGCTGTCGGCAATCAAGGGCGTCGGCGAAGGGCAGGCGGAGGCGCTCATCGAAGCGCGCGGCCCGGGCTTCGCGGATCTCGGCGACGTCGCGGCACGCATTTCGCCGCGCGATCTCAACAAGCGCATGCTCGAAAGCCTCGCTGCGGCCGGCGCTTTCGACGCGCTCGAGAAAGATCGCGCCCGCGTCTTCGCCGCCGTCGAACCGATGCTCGCGCTCGCGCATCGCCGCGAGGAAGAAAGCCGCGCCGGTCAATCGGCGCTGTTCGGCACGGAGCGGCTCGATCCGCTGGCCGGCGTCAAGTTCGAAAGCTGGTCGCTCGCTGAGCGGCTGCGCCGCGAGTTTGATGCGGTCGGGTTCTTTCTGTCCGGCCATCCGCTCGATGCCTACGAAGCGGTCCTCGGCCGGCTGCGGGTAACCCGCTGGGCGGATTTTTCGCGCGCCGCGAAACAAGGCGCCTCGGCCGGCCGGCTCGCGGCGATCGTACTCGACCGGCAAGAGCGGCGCACGCGCTCCGGCACCAAAATGGGTATCTTGCAGCTATCCGACCAGTCCGGGCAATATGAAGCGGTGCTGTTCCAAGAAGGCTTGAACCAATACCGCGATCTTCTCGACAAGGGCGCCGCGGTGCTCGTCGCGCTGCAGGCCAACGTCGACGGCGAGGACGTGCGGGCGCGGATCATGACGGTCGAACCGCTCGACCAAGCGGCGAGCCGCATGCAGAAGGGCCTGCGCGTCGTACTGCGCGACGCCGCGCCGCTCGAGCAGGTCGCGGAGCGACTGTCGGCGCGCGGCGAGGACGAAATTTTTCTGGTGCTGCCGACCGAGGCGGGAGAAGTGGAACTCAAACTGCCCGGCAAATATCAGGCGAGCCCGCAAGTCGCGGCGGCGCTGAGGGCGATCCCAGGCATCGCCAACATCGAGCACGTGTGACGTTTGAAGTTCTGTCTGACGATGTAAACTGCCAAGTAGCGGAGGCGAGTCGTGCTTGATGGAATTGAAGCATCCGTTTCTCAATCGGATCTGCTTCGCTTTACGCGCGGCGCACGGTTTAGGACCATCTTGGCGGATCCGCCCTGGCGCTTTCAAAATTCGACGGGCAAGGTCGCGCCCGAGCACAAGCGTCTAAATCGCTATGGAACCATGACGCTCGGCGAGATCGAGGCGCTTCCTGTCGTCGCAATCGCGCAAGAAACGTGTCACCTTTATCTGTGGGTTCCCAACGCGCTTTTGCCCGAGGGATTGGCGGTCATGCGAGCTTGGGGATTCGCCTACAAATCGAATGTGGTTTGGCACAAAGTGAGGAAGGACGGCGGCTCCGACGGGAGAGGAGTCGGATTCTATTTTCGCAACGTCACAGAACTGCTGCTGTTCGGCGTCCGAGGAAAGAACGCCCGCACGCTCGCGCCCGGTCGCCGACAGGTCAACATGATCCAGACCCGGAAACGAGAGCACTCACGCAAGCCGGATGAGCAATACGGAATTATCGAGGCGTGTTCGCCGGGGCCGTATATCGAGCTATTTGGGCGAGGAGTTCGGAGGGGATGGGCTATTTGGGGTAAGCAAGCGGACGAGGCCTACGAGCCGACATGGAGAACATACCGCCATAACAGCGCATCCCAAATAGCCTTTCCTCACTGATTTCCCGTCAGCGGCTTGCCTTGCGCGTCGTAGTGCGATTTGATCCAGGCGATAATCTTCAAAATATCGTCGGGCTTCGGGACGATCGCGCCGAACGACGGCATCGGCGCCACGACGTTCTCGATCGCTATGCGCGAGTAACCTTGTTTCTGCAGATCGACGGAGCCGAGCGCGATCAGCCGGAACAGCGTGTCGTTGTTGCCGCCGTAGATCCAAACGCCGTCGATCAGCGGCGGACAGATGCCGCCGCCGCCTCCGCCGCCGTGACATCCCGGGCAGCCGGCGCCCGAAAAGAGCTTCTGGCCTTCCGCAATGGCTTGCGCGTTGCCGATGAAGGGGTCTTTGATGCTTCCCTTCGGCGCGGACGCCGCGAGTTGCAACGAGGTTTGGCTCGTCGCCGCTGGGGCATTATCGGCGCGCGCCGCTCCGACACCGTAGGCGGCGAGAACGAAGCTCAAGGCAAGTAGATGCTTGTGCATGACCATTTCCTTCCTCGGCGACGATCCCAGAATAAGCGCAACTCTATTTTTGAAGGAAATCGTTTCGCAACGATTCGCTTTTGGCGTTGGGTCCGACGTCTCTACGGCGCTTTCAGCGCTTCCGTTACGCTCGCGCGGATCAAATTGCTCAACGCCGCGAGTGCCGCCCGGCGCGGATGGCTGGAACGGGAGATCAATCGCACGCGGCGGCGCGCCTTCGTGCCGCTCAAACGCCGCGCGACGAGATCGCCGGGCAGGGGCTGTTCCTGTTTCACGGCCAAGGCTGGGATCAGCGTCATTCCGTAGCCGGCCGCCGCCATGTGCAGCAGTGTTCTGAGACTCGCGGCGCGCATGTCGGCGATGGCGGCGTCGCCGTGCGGGCGGCCGCAAAGTTCGAGCGCCTGGTCGCGCAGACAGTGCCCGTCCGTCAGAAGCAGTAGGTCCTGCGCGGCGATGTCGCCGACGTCGATCCGATTCTTCTTGTTGAGCGGGTGGCCGTGGCAGAGCACCAGCCAGAAATCTTCCTCGAAAAG
>JASHSB010000129.1 GCA_030036945.1 Methylovirgula sp.
CGCGGTCTCAGCTGTCCGCAGCCCGTCAAGACGAAATCGGCGAAAACGCTCGGCACACTCTCCGGACGCCCGGCGACGCTCGTCACTTTCCTGGAAGGCGTGTCGAGCCGCCACCCGACCGTGTGGCAATGCACGGCGCTCGGCATGGCGCTCGGCCGACTGCACGATGCCGGCGCGGATTTCGCCGGCCGCCGGCCGAATGCTCTGTCGCTCGACGCTTGGCCGCAACTCTTCGCCCTCGCCGCGGGCCGCGCCGAGAACGTGCAAGTGGGGCTTGTCCCGTTCATCACTGCCGAGCTCGGCTTCCTCGAGCACGCTTGGCCGCGGGATCTGCCGCGCGGCACGATCCACGCCGATCTCTTTCCCGACAACGTTCTCTTTCTCGGCAACAAAATTTCAGGCCTCATCGATTTCTATTTCGCGTGCACGGATTTCTTGGCCTATGACTTGGCCATCTGTCTCAATGCGTGGTGTTTCGAGCCGGACTTCTCGTTCAACATCACGAAGAGCATGGCGTTGATCGACGCCTATCAAGCCGTCCGCAAACTCGCGCCTGAGGAGATCGAAGCTTTGCCGGTGTTGGCGCGCGGCTCGGCGCTGCGTTTCACTCTCACCAGGCTTGTCGATTGGCTGAACGTGCCGCCCGGCGCGCTGGTGCGGCCCAAGGACCCGCTCGAATACGTCAAGCGGTTGCGCTTCTATCAACGTCGCAAGAACCCGCGCGATCTCGGATTGAAGCTTTGAGCGAGCGCGTGGTGATCTGGACCGACGGTGCCTGCTCGGGCAACCCGGGTCCCGGCGGCTGGGGAGCGGTGATGACCTTCGACGGCCGCCGCAAGGAGCTCTCGGGCGGCGAAGCGGCGACCACCAACAACCGCATGGAGCTGACGGCGGCAATTCAGGCGCTCGAGGCATTGCGGCGCCCTTGCGAAGTCGATATCCACACCGACTCCGCCTATCTGCGCGGCGGAATCACCGCCTGGCTTGACGGCTGGAACAAGAACGGCTGGAAAACCGCCGACAAGAAGCCGGTGAAGAACGCCGAACTCTGGCAGCGGCTCGAGACCGTGGCGCACCGCCACAAGATCGTCTGGCATTGGCTGAAGGGGCATGCCGGCGACGCGATGAACGAACGCGCCGACGAACTCGCCCGGGAAGGCATGCAAGCTTTTTTGAAGCGCGGCGCGCGCGCCTAGTCCGCGATGTGGAAAGGCACCGGCGCGGCGTAACCGCGCAGGCCCATCGTCGGCACCACGTCCGCCATCAGCTTGACGAGTTCGTTGGGGTGAATGAACTCATCCTTGAAGCAAGGATAGGCGTGGTTGTCAAAAACGCGCCGCAGCCAGTCCACGACGACGATGTGTTTCTCCGACGTCTTGAAGTCCGGATGATAGGTGAGCCAAAGATCGAGATGATGGCGAATGCCGACGTCGACCGGAACCAACGGTGCACCGAGTGCAATCGCGCAGGTGGGCAGCATACCGATCCCAGCACCACGCTCGACCGCATAGAGGGTTGCCGTGCTCGAATTGGTGCGAATGCCGATGATGCCCGCCACCGACTCAATGCCGAGTGCCTTTGTATAGGCATTCTCGTCAAGCTGCGGCGCGACCTGCTGCACGATCCGATGCTGACGCATTTCTGCGACCGTCTTCGGCAACCCGCAGACCCGCGCATATTCCTCCGACGCGAAAGGATAGACATGAAGACGGCCGAGACGCGTCACGATTAGATCCGGCCGCGTCGGCTTGTCGAACTGGATCGCGATGTCCGCCTCGAGACGCGCCACGTTGGCCTGTTCCATGGCGCAGCGCAAATCGATGGTCAGCAGCCGGTAGGTTCCCTGAAACTCGATCAGCTTCGGCATGATCCAATAGGTGCCGACGCCCTCGGTCACCGCGACGCGCACAATACCGGATGGATTGACCGCGCTTTGCGCGGCGCGCCGGAAGACATTGAAACTCAGCCGCTCCATCTGCCGCACGTCTTCGAGAATGCTACGGCCTTCTTCGGTTGGCAGCAGGCCGGCTTGATGGCGGATGAAAAGCTTGAAGCCGAGCTGCGTCTCCAGCCGGTCGAGCGCACGCATCACGGTCGTGTTGGTGACGCCCAACGTCTCCGCCGCTTTCCGGAAACTGCCATTGTGCGCGCAGACAAGGAAGACGCGAAGATCTTCCCACGACGCTTCCGCGAGATCGGAGGCGTGCTGCATAGGCGCAGCGGGCCGTTGCAATTTTTGGTACATCTCTCGATTCCCGCGAGCGCGTACTATTTACCATAGTTCGCGGATCATCGGGAGCCGCTAATGTACGCCAAAATCTACGAAAAGGTAGATTCCTTGCAACGGCACGAACTCGATCTTCTAGAAAGGTGCGGGCAGGTTGACGCGAGCCCGGTGCGTCCGGACGAATTACCCGCGATGCTTACCCTGGCACGCGGCGCGGTGCCCGGCGTGAACGTCAAGGCCGTCACCGTGGAGCGTGTCTACCGGCTTCATCCAGAATGCATTTTCCCATTTCGTTATGCCCGGCGAATTGTCGGCGGAATCGCTTTTCTTTATCTCAACGATGACGGCCTTGACCGGCTTTTGTTGGACGAACTCGACTTCGCCGAGCCGGATCCGGCGGTTCTTGCGCCGCTCGGCGAAGCACCTGCGGCACTCTATGTGTGGGCGCTTGTCGCCCGCGGACGCGCAACCGGAGGAATCGGCAACGTAAGTCTACGTTTGCGCGAAGCACCGTATTCATTCGCGGATTACTACGCGCAGCCCGCGACGAAGGACGGTGCGCGACTTCTCGCGCAACTCGGTTTTCAACGCGAGAACAGTTTTCAGCGTAACCTCTGGATTTACCGTCGGCTTCGCAAACGCATGCCGGCGCAGCCAGCGGAAGCGCCGTGCTGCGTGGCGTAGGAGCGCGAAGTAATGCCCGAGAGCGTGGAGTCGGTAAGTAGCAGTCGCGAGGAGAAGGCGGGCCGTAGCACGTCGATCCGGATCGCGCGCAATTTGAGTGATCTCATGATTGTCGCGTCGATCCGGTCGGCGGTCTATCTCGCCGAGCAGGATTGTCCTTACGAGGAAGAATTCGATGGGAATGATCTGGTGGCGGCGCATTTCATCGGATTTATCGGCGAGGAACCTGTCGCCTGCCTGCGGGCGCGGTTCTTCGCCGACTTTGCCAAGGTCGAGCGGCTCGCCGTGCGCCACCAATACCGGCGTTCGCTCATCGCGTTCAAACTCGTGCGCGCCTGTGTGGCGTTCCTCAAGCGCAAAGGCTACCGGCGAATTTACGGCCAAGCACAGGATCGGCTTGTGGACTTCTGGGCGCGGTTCGGGGCGAAGCCGATCGGACACAATCGTAAGTTGGTATTTTCCGACTATTCGTACACGGAAATGGTGCTCGAACTCGATCCGGATCCGCGGGCGATCACCATCGACTCCGATCCGTATGTCATCATCCGGCCCGAAGGTGAGTGGGATCGGCCCGGAGTTCTTGACCGTTCCGCTTCGCGGGCAGCGGCGGGTCCCAACCGCGACCTCGTCTTTCCCGCGGAATGAGGCAACATGGAAATCGAACCGCACGAAGCGCAGGTGCCCGCGATGCGGGCGCAACTGTTGCTCTGTATGAATCTGCAAAGAGAATACCTTGCCGCCGGACGGCGGCACACCATGGCCGGAACCGA
>JASHSB010000130.1 GCA_030036945.1 Methylovirgula sp.
GTCGCGCCGTAGTCGGCCGACGCCTCGCCCTTTTCGGCGCTCGCCGCGGCCGCGTTGCCCAATGCACCCGAGGAGGAAAGATCTTGGGCCATCCAGCCGAAGCCCGTCGGGCGGCCGATCCGCAGCCAGGTGAAGTCGGATTCGATAGCCTTGCCTTGCGAAGCAAAATCGTTGAGCGCGTCGCGGCGCACGAGGTCGGGACGGAAGCTCAGCATCAGCGATGTCTCGACGTCGCCGGCATGGATGCCGTGCGCCAGTTCCTCGGTCGAAAAGAGTCCGTCCGGATAGCCGAACCGGTGCCACGTCGCCATGACAACGAACATATCGAGGCGGGCGCGCAGATCGTGCGCGGCGAGATTGAGCAGCGGCACGTTCCCGCCGTGCGAATTCAGCAGAACGAGCTTGCGGCAGCCCGCGCGCGCGATGCTTTCGCCGATTTCGGTCAAGAGGTGCAGCAGGCTCGTCGCCGAGAGCGTCAGCGTACCGGGAAAATCGCCATGTTCGATGGAGGCGCCGACCGCCTGCACCGGCAGAAACAGTACCGGCAGCTCCTCGGGCAGCCGCGCCACGACCCTTTCGATGTAGCCCTGCATCAGAAACAGATCGACGCCCAGCGGCAGATGCGGCCCATGTTGCTCGACGGCGGCGGTCGGCAGCACCGCGATCGTCTCTTCCATGTCGGCGCTCTGGAAATCCTTCCAGCCCATCTCGGCCCAAAAGCGCGTCGGCAACATCGGCCGCCTCCTTGGCGTGCCGGCAGCCTAGGGCCTGGAACTTACGCCTTCAAGTCGGACGGACTTGCGTGAAACGCGCGTCCGCGCCAATCATCTCGCCACGCGTGGCCGCGGGAATATGATGCAAACGATATTACGGGCATTTGCGGCGGCTCTGCTGTTCGCGCCGACGCCGTCGTTTGCGCTCGACAAAGTGACGTTTGCCACGAATTGGCGCGCCGAGGCCGAACATGGCGGCTTCTATCAGGCGCTCGCCGACGGCACGTATGCGAAATACGGGTTCGACGTAACGATCGTTCAAGGTGGTCCGCAGACCAACAATCGCCTGCTGCTCGCCGCCGGACGGATCGACTTCGACATGGGCGCCAACACGATCCAGGCATTCAATGCGGCGGCCCAGAACGTCCCGATCGTCGCCGTCGCGGCGATGTTTCAAAAGGATCCATTCATCCTCATGTCGCATCCGGGCAAAGGCCTCGATCGCTTCGCCGACCTGCCGAAAGCGACGACGGCGTTCATCGGCGCCGATGCGCTGGTCTCCGTCTACCAGTGGCTGCACTACGCCTATGGGTTCAGCTTTTCCAAGGTGAAGCCCTATACGTTCAATTCGGCGCCGTTCGTCGCCGACGCTCATTCCGTTCAGCAGGGCTATGCGACCTCCGAGCCTTATGCGATTGCCCATGAAGGCGGCTTTACGCCGAACGTCTTCCTTGCCGCCGATTACGGCTATCAATCCTATTCGACGACGATCGAAACGCGGCGCGATTTTATCGCGGCGCATCCCGATCTCGTGCAGCGTTTCGTCAACGCCTCGATCATCGGCTGGTATCATTATCTCTACGGCGACAACGCCAAGGCGAACGCGCTCATTCGCAAGGACAACCCCGACATTACCGAGGAACAGCTCGATTACTCGCTCGCCGCGATGAAGAAATACGGCATCGCCGACTCGGGCGATGCCACAAAACTCGGCATCGGCGCGATGACCGATCGACGCATGCGCACATTCTTCGCGCAGATGGTGACGGCGGGGCTTTTCAAGCCCGATCTCGATTATCGGCAATCCTATACGACGCAATTCGTCGATCACGGCGTTGGGATCGAGCTGCGGCCGAAGCCATGAGCGACGCAGTCGTCGTGCTCAAGGACGTCGGTAAGACGTTCGCCAACGGAACGCGCTCTCTCGCGCATCTCAATCTCGCCGTTCAGGCTGGCGAGCTGGTGACGCTTCTCGGGCCTTCGGGTTGCGGAAAATCGACGACGCTGCGGCTCCTCGCCGGACTTGAAACGCCTTCGTCGGGAACGGTCGCCGTGCCGGCCCGAAAGCCGGGCCAAGTGGGATTTGTGTTTCAGGATCCGACGCTGCTGCCCTGGGCGACTGTCGCTGACAACGTGCTGCTGCCGCTGCGGCTGCAAAAAATGCAAGCCGCCGAAGCGCGGCGGCGCTGCACCGACGTCATGAGGCTCGTCGGGCTTGCTGATTTCGCGCGCGCCTATCCGCATCAGCTTTCGGGCGGCATGCGCATGCGTGTATCCATCGCCCGGGCGCTCGCGCCGCGCCCCCGCCTGCTCCTGATGGATGAGCCGTTTGCCGCGCTCGACGAGATCAGCCGCTTCCGAATCAACGACGATCTGCTGCGGCTGAAGAAGGAGCTCAAGACGACGATCGTCTTCGTGACCCACTCGGTCTATGAGAGCGTCTATCTTGCGAGCCGCATCGCAATCATGGCGGTACGGCCGGGACGCGTCACCGAGGAGATCGCCATCGATCCGCCGCTGCCGCGCGGCGCGGATTTGCGGACCAGCGCCGCTTTTCTCGGCTATTGTGACCGGGCGATGCGCGCCTTGGGGCGCGCCGCGGCGGAGGATCGGCGATGATCGGGCGCCTTTCCGCGCGCTACGGGCCGCCCGCGGCGGCGTTCGCGGTCTTCCTACTTGCGTGGGAAGCCGTGGTCAGGCTGGCACGCCTTCCGCCTTACGTGCTGCCGGCGCCGAGCCTCGTGGCGACGACGCTTATCGCCGACCGCGCCACGCTCTTCGCCTCGCTTTGGGTGACTCTGCGAACGACGTTCGCCGCCTTGGGGCTGGCGATCGTCGGCGGATCGTTGTTGGCAATCCTGTTTTCACAGTGGAAGTGGCTCGAGCGGGCGCTTCTGCCGTTTGCCGTCGTCCTTCAGGTGACGCCGATCATTGCCATTGCGCCGTTGCTGCTGATTTATCTGCCTGCCTGGGGGGCAGTGCTCAGCTGTGCGTTCTTCGTGGCGTTTTTCCCGATCCTCGCCAATTTCTCCTTGGGTCTCGCCTCGACTGACCGCAATCTCCTGGATCTCTTCGCATTGTATGGCGCTTCGCGCCGGCAAACGCTGGTCATGCTCAGGCTTCCCGCCGCGCTTCCTTATTTCTTTGCCGGGCTGAGGATTGGCGCCGGCCTCGCTTTGATTGGCGCCGTCGCCGCCGAACTTGCCGCCGGCGCTTCCGGGCAGGAGACCGGACTCGCCTTCAGGATCGTCGAGGCCGGCTATCGGCTCGACATTCCCCGCATGTTCGCGGCGTTGGTGCTGATCTCGCTGGCCGGCATCGCGATTTATTTCAGCCTGTCGGCGCTGGCGCATCTGGTGCTCCGCCATTGGCATGAAAGCGGCGGCGTTTAGCGAGGATTAACCGGCATGCGGTTGATGGAGGGGATGGTGAGACGGACCTGCCTCGAATCGTGTAAGGAAGAGAGGCCCGCCCCGGGGCGTTAGCCGCGAGGGAGGATGCTATGAAGATGCACGGATCGGCGGCCTGCCTCGGCGTTGCTTGGCTCGGCATCCTGGCTTTTTTTCCTTCGCAAGCAATGGCGCTTTCCAAAGCCGACGTTCAGCGCGGCACGTTTGCCCTCGTTCCCGTTCGCGCGTCGGCTGCACCGGGTTTTGCGCCTGAAGACGCAAGCGGGGCGTACGGTTTCGACGTGGTCCAAACCGCGTCCGAGCAGCACCCGACTCCCGCGTTGGCGAGCGCGGCGAAGGCTCCCCCCAAGCCCTCGCGGCTCGCTTTGGCGATGAAGCCGGCCGATATTGCGGCCCGCTACGTACTCGAACGCGACGGCGGCAAGGACGCCAGCTGTCTCCTGATCCTCGACGATCAGACAAAGGCGCTGGGCGGCTACAAAGCGTCTCTGGCGCCGGGCTGCCGCGACGAAGGGATCATGATCTTCGATCCGGTCGGCTGGCGCCTTGCCGCCGGCCGCCTCGTGCTCACCGCGCGGCGCGGCTACGTCACGTATCTCGATCTTCAGGCGGACGGCACTTGGCGGAAGGACCCGAACGAAGGCAAGCCGCTCAGCTTGAAGAAGCTTTAGCATAGGGCGCTGGCCGCGCCTGCCCCGACTTGCGGACCCCGCCGCCCGGTGCTACCCGGCCAACAGCTTGCAAAGAGGACCGCCTGCCCGCGATGACGATCAATTTCCACAAAGGAGACCTGCCGGACGGCTTCGATACGGCGGATAGCGTCGCGATCGACACGGAAACCTTGGGGCTCGTGCCGCATCGCGACCGGCTTTGTTTGGTACAAATATCGCGCGGCGACGGGTCGGCGGAGATCGTGCAAATCGCCGCCGGGCAAAAACACGCTCCCAATGTCGAACGGTTGCTC
>JASHSB010000131.1 GCA_030036945.1 Methylovirgula sp.
CGAAATAACGAAAGATTGTAGAGGCTTACATTAATTCGGCGTGTGCCGGGAAGTTGTGGCCGCGCCGCGCTGCCAAGATGCACTAGGATACGCTAGGATGGCGCAGCAAAAGGTAGTCGTACATGGCTGATCTGGCACGCTTTCGCGCAGCTCCGGGCGGTGGGCTCGATTTGTCGGTCGGACAATCGCGCCGCGCCATTCGGGTTGCCAGGCTGCATTCCGTTTTTGTGCGCTATCTCCGGCACTTCATCGTTTTCGGATGCAGTTTCGTCGTGCTGGCGCTCGGGATCATCGTTTTGTTCGATCCGTTCCAACGCCTGCCGCACAATCTGAGTGTCACGGACGTTGGTCTGAAAGGTTCGGTGGTCACGTTAAAAAGTCCGAAGACCACGGGGATCCGTTCCGACGGCGAACCGTTCGAATTAACCGGCGTCTCCGGTACGCAGGACATTCTCAACCCGCACGTCGTCCATCTTGCCGGCGTCGACGCCAAGATCGGATTGGACGACGCCACGACAGCGAGGGTCACTGCCGACACAGGCATCTATGACAGCAGCGAGGATGTTGTGTGGCTGCGCACCAATGTCCGCATCAAGAATGACGTGAGCGGCTACGACATGCACCTTCGCACTGCCACGGTTGATCTTAATTCCAGCGCTTTTGTCACTGAAGAGCCGGTCTTCGTGACCATGGACAGCGGCAGCACGATTTCCGCCGATCGCATGGACATTACCGACAACGGCCACAAGATCTCCTTCGAAGGCCAAGTGAATTCGTCGATTGTCACGGGCGACGCGGATTCCGGTACGAGTTCCGCCGAGGCGTCCCAATGAGCCGCGTCGGCCGTTCGCGGACGTCTCTGTCGATCTGCCTCGTCTTCCTCGGGAACGCATGCTGGTTCGGCGGCTCCATCGCCGCCGACGCGAAGGCGCCAGACAAGCAGCGCATCAACATCAGCGCTGCCAAGCTCGATTACTACGACAAGCAGCAAAAGCTGATCTATACCGGCAACGTCGTGGCCATACGTGGCGACGCCACGCTGAAGACGCCGTCGTTGACGATCTTTCTCGACCAAAAACAACCCGGCGCGCGCCCCGGGCCGCCGCCGTCCACGAGCCAGATGCGCCGCATGGAAGCGTCGGGACCGGTGACGCTGATCTCGAAAGATCAGATCGCCACCGGCGATTTTGGGATTTACGAGAGGAATGGCAGCAAGATCTATATCGACGGTAACGTCAGTTTGATCCAGGGTCCGAACGTGACGAAGGGCGACCATATCGTCTATGATTTAAATACGCACCAGGCGGTGGTTACGGGTCACGTGCGCAGCATGTTCATTCCCAATAGCGATGCCGAAAGCGGAAATCCCAGGAATCCCGGCAACGAGGCCGGCGATCAGCCGCGGACGAAGGTCCAATGAGCTTGCGTAGCGAGGGTCGGTTCGTCGTGCGCGCCGGATCTTCCGGCGTCGTGTCCGTCAAAGGCAGGGCGGCCTTGGCCGGTCGGCTGCGCGCCTGGTTCGGTCACACGGAGCAGGCGGTCGCGGCCGAAAACGCCGATTGGCTTCTCGCCGAAGCGGGCGAACCCGCGCACAATTCGGAATGGACGCAGGATGCGCGCGAAAATTGGCACCCGGAAGAGGCCGAGCTTCCCGGCTCGCAAGCTGCGCCGGCATCCGCCAAATTGCAGGCAGTCCGCAGCGAAGTGCACGAACCCAAATCCGTCCGTCGGGTGCAGGGATCGCTGATCGCCGATCAGCTGAGCAAGACCTTCAAAGGCCGTAAGGTCGTTCGCGACGTGAGCCTCTTCGTAAGCCGCGGCGAGGCGATCGGGCTGCTTGGCCCGAACGGCGCGGGCAAGACCACGGTTTTCTACATGATTACCGGCCTCATCCGGCCGGACGCGGGAACCATCCTGCTCGACGACTACGACGTGACCAAGCTGCCGATGTACCGGCGCGCCCGGCTTGGCATCGGCTACCTGCCGCAGGAGCCCTCGATTTTCCGCGGCCTCAGCGTCGAAGCAAACATTCGCGCCGTTCTGGAGATCACCCAACCCGACAAGCGCAAGCGGCGCGAGGAACTTGAATCGCTGCTCGCCGAGTTTGACATCACGCGACTGCGCAAGCTGCCGTCGATCGCGCTGTCGGGCGGCGAGCGCCGCCGTTGCGAAATCGCCCGGGCGCTTGCCGGCCATCCGTCCTTCATCCTGCTCGACGAGCCGTTTGCCGGCATCGATCCGATCGCGATCGGGGACATCCGCCTTCTCGTCCATCATCTGAAGCGGCGCGGGATCGGCGTGCTCATCACGGACCACAATGTCCGCGAGACGCTCGATCTCATCGACCGCGCTTATATTCTCCATTCCGGTCAGGTGCTGATCGAAGGCACGCCCGAGAAGATCATCGCCGACCCAGAGGTCCGCCGGCTCTATCTCGGCGATATGTTCAAGCGGTAGCGGAAGACGGAAGACAGACGACAGAGGATCCTCCGTCGTCTGTGCGCCGTCCTCTGTCGTCCGTCATCCGAAATATCGTTCCAAAATATCGCGGTAAATGTCCGTCAGCGCTTCGAGATCGGAAACCGCGACGTGTTCGTCGGCCATATGGGCGGTTGCGCCGAGCGGGCCGAATTCGACGACCGGGCAGTGGGCGCGAACGAACCGCGCGTCGGACGTGCCGCCGGAAGTCGAAATCTCGGGCTTCATGCCGGTGCGTGCCGTGATCGCTTGCGCGACGAGTTCGGTGAACCGATCCGGCATCGTTACAAATGCGACGGCGTTGCAGGGCTCGAAAGTAAGCTCGTAACGTGCGCCTTGCGCCGCGTCCGTTGCGCGCCGTTCGATCTCCGCCGCAAGCGTCTGCGGCGCCCAAATGTCGTTGAACCGGACATTGAACCGCGCCTGGACCGCACTTGGGATGACGTTTGCCGCCGCGTTGCCCACATCGATCGTCACGATTTCGAGGTTGGACGATTCGAAATGCGCCGTGCCCGCGTCGAGCGGCGCCGCCAGGAGAGTGTCCAGCATCCGAAGCAGCGCCGGGATCGGATTCTCGGCGCGGCGCGGATAGGCGACGTGCCCCTGCTTGCCGTGCACGACGAGTCGACCGGTGAGCGAGCCGCGCCGGCCGATTTTCAGCGTATCGCCGAGCACTTTTGCGCTGGTCGGCTCGCCCACCAGACAGTGGTCGAATCGCTCGCCGCGCGCCGCGGCCCAGGCAAGCAGCTTGGCCGTTCCGTTGACGGCGGTGCCTTCCTCGTCGCCGGTGAGAAGCAGGCCGATCGATCCCTTCAACGTCTTGTGGACGCCGATATAGGCCGCGGCGGCGGCAACGAACGCGGCGATTGCACCTTTCATATCGCTGGCGCCGCGGCCCCAGATCATGCCGTCGGCGATTTCGCCACCGAACGGATCGAAGCGCCATAGGGCGCGCTCGCCCGCCGGTACGACGTCGGTATGTCCCGCGAACACCAAATACGGCGCGCCGTTGCCGATCCGCGCGTAGAGATTTTCGACGTCCGGCGTTCCTTGTTCCGAGAACGCGACACGGTGCGTCGTAAATCCGAGCGCCTTTAGCCGGTCTTCGAGTAACGCCAGCGCGCCGGCTTCCTTCGGCGTGACCGAAGGGCAGTGGATGAGCGCCTGGGTGAGTTCGAGCGCCGACAGCATGGTTCAATCGCCTGAAATCGGAACGCGGTCTTATAGTCCATGATCCGGCAAACGGGCAGCGTTTTCGAGCACTCTCGGAACTTGCGTCAATGGCGCCGCACGTCGCCGAGCTCGACGATATTCCAAATCGCCACCGCGGCGAGCGCCGCGTCGGCGGCGAGGCTCGCGGCATGCGGCAGGGCCGGACTGACGCGTGGCTCGAGCCAATGCACGGCGGCGTAGATGCCGGCGGCGAACGGCAGAAGGCCGGCGAGGGCGGGGGGCCAGCCGATGTCGCGCCAGCGCTTGGCGCTGAGGTTGTA
>JASHSB010000132.1 GCA_030036945.1 Methylovirgula sp.
TGCCCTGATCTCGCCGGATCGGCGGACCTCGCGACGATCGAGGCCCGCCGGTGCCTTGACAACGGCAGAGGCGGCGCCTATCTGCAAGGCGCCCTTAGCACTCTCGATGTAGGAGTGCTAACAATTTCAATCATTCCGCGGAGCACGCCCGCTTTGCGCAGAGTGTCCTTCCGGCAACCTTTCAAGGAAGCATGCAATGAAGTTCCGACCCCTGCATGACCGTGTGGTCGTCAAACGTCTCGAAGGCGAGGAAAAGACGAAGGCCGGGATCATCATTCCCGACACAGCGAAGGAGAAGCCCCAGGAAGGCCAGATCATCGCCGTCGGCCCCGGCGCCCGCGACGAAACCGGTAAGCTCGTCCCCCTCGACGTCAAGACGGGCGACCGCATTCTGTTCGGCAAATGGTCGGGCACCGAGGTCAAGATCGACGGCCAGGAGCTCCTCATCATGAAGGAGAGCGACATCCTCGGCGTCGTTGCCTGAGAGCCCGCCTTGAGCGACCCACAAACCGCGATTCCAGGAGTTTCATAAAATGGCTGCGAAAGACGTACGTTTCTCCTCCGATGCCCGCGACCGCATGGTGCGCGGCGTCGAAATCCTCAACAACGCCGTGAAGATTACGTTGGGGCCCAAGGGCCGCAACGTCGTGATCGAAAAGTCGTTCGGCGCGCCGCGCATCAGCAAGGACGGGGTCACCGTCGCCAAGGAAATCGAGCTTGCCGACAAGTTCGAGAATCTCGGCGCCCAACTCGTGCGCGAGGTCGCCTCCAAGCAAAACGACGTAGCCGGCGACGGCACCACGACGGCGACCGTGCTTGCGGCGTCGATCATTCGGGAAGGCACGAAAGCGGTAGCCGCCGGCCTCAACCCCATGGATCTTAAGCGCGGCATCGACATCGCCGTCGAAGCCGTCGTCGCCGACCTCAAGACCAACTCGAAGAAGGTCACCTCGAACGACGAAATCGCCCAGGTCGGCACGATTTCCGCCAACGGCGAGGCTTCGGTGGGCAAGATGATCGCGACCGCGATGCAGAAGGTCGGCGACGAAGGTGTCATCACGGTCGAAGAGGCGAAAAGCCTGGAAACCGAACTCGACGTCGTCGAGGGCATGGAATTCGACCGCGGTTATCTCTCCCCCTATTTCATTACCAACGCCGAAAAGATGATCGCCGAGCTCGAGGAACCCTATATCCTCGTCTACGAGAAGAAATTGTCGTCCTTGCAGGCCATGCTGCCGGTGCTCGAAGCGGTCGTACAGACCGGCAAGCCGTTGCTGATCGTCGCCGAGGACGTCGAGGGCGAGGCGCTTGCCACCCTCGTCGTGAACAAACTGCGCGGCGGCCTCAAAGTGGCGGCCGTCAAGGCGCCCGGTTTCGGCGATCGCCGCAAGGCCATGCTCGAAGACATCGCCATCCTGACCGGCGGGCAGTTGATCTCGGAAGACCTCGGCATAAAGCTCGAGAACGTCACCCTTCCCATGCTCGGCCGCGCCAAGCGGGTGCGCATCGAGAAGGAGAAGACCACGCTCATCGACGGCGCCGGCGCCAAGGCCGACATCGCGGCGCGGATCGCGCAGATCAAATCGCAGATCGCCGAGACGACCTCCGATTACGATCGCGAGAAGCTGCAGGAGCGGCTCGCCAAGCTGGCCGGCGGCGTGGCGGTGATCAAGGTCGGTGGTTCGTCCGAGGTCGAGGTGAAGGAGAAGAAAGACCGCGTCGAAGACGCCCTCAACGCCACCCGGGCGGCGCGCGAAGAGGGAATCCTGCCGGGCGGCAGCGTCCCGCTGCTGCGCGCGGTAAAGGGCCTGCTGACGCTTAAGGCCGAAAATGCCGACCAGAAGGCCGGCATCGACATTGTCCGCAAGGCCATTCAAACTCCGGCCAAGCAGATCATCGACAACTCCGGCGCCGACGGCGCCGTTGTCGTCGGCAAAATTGTCGAGAACAACCATTACGCTTACGGTTACAACGCCCAGACGGGCGAGTTCGGGGACCTCGTCAAGCTCGGCATCATCGATCCGACCAAAGTCGTCCGCGCGGCCCTTCAAGACGCGGCTTCCGTGGCCGGCCTGCTGATTACCACCGAAGCTATCGTCGCCGAACAACCGAAGAAGGAAACGGCCGCGGCGGGTGGCGGAATGGGAGGCATGGGCGGAATGGGAGGCATGGATTTCTAATCCGTGCCGTCATAATTCACGACTTCGAAAGCCCCGGATTTCCGGGGCTTTTATTTGTTGACGGCGCTTGCTCCGGCGGCGAGATTCATGATTGTGGAGGATTGCGAGGCGGCTGAGAAGCGCGCCGCAATTCGGGCGTTTCCGGCTTTGCTCTCGAATCGCTCAGGTTCGCACCGGTCCTACGTAAGGAGAAAGAAGTGCGTCACGCCCCGCTGAACGGACTGCCCAAAAAGACGACTACGCGGGCCGATCTTTTGAATGCCGTCTACGAATCCTGCAAAGGTCTGTCGCGCGCCCAAGCGCGCGAGATTTTCGAGGTGGCGCTTGAAGAGATCTCCGTCGCCTTGGTGCGTGGTGAAACGGTCAAGCTTCGGTCGTTCGGGCTTTTTTCCGTGCGTGCCAAGCGCGAACGGATCGGCCGCAATCCGCGCACCGGGATCGAGGTGCCGATCAAGCCGCGCCGCGTGTTGACGTTCCGGCCGTCCCCGGTGCTCGTCGCCTCGCTCAACGCGGCAACCGCCGCTGTCAGGCGGAACATCGGCGACTAAGAGCCGTTTGGCTCCCTCCGCCCCCGCCCACATCGCGGCACATTTTCCATTTGCAAAAGACCGGGATCCCGGGCCATGTCGAAGTCGCCGCCTCGCGCTCGCCGCGGGCCTTCCTTGACGCATGTAATAACAATGACTTAGACCATTGCGGTGCGCTCGGCCCAGATTCCGCGTGGGAACGCGCTTGAAGCGCCCGTTAGGTCCGAGCCGCTTTAGCGCCGCGCGTTAAGCGTTTCGAAGAAAATGTCCGCCTCGCGTGAAAGGGGTCGGAAGCATGCAGTCCGAGGCCACCGCGAAACGGCACGACCGCGGGACTCCTTTCGCCAAGACAACAACGAAGGTCCAATGAAACTCCTTGCCATTCTCATCGCGCTCTTCGCCCTGGCCGCCGCCTTTGTCGCCCATGGGACTGGAGATCCGATCTTCTATGTGTTGAGCGCCGCCGCCGCGATCTGCGCGATCACGATCTATGAGAGCCGCGTGATCTCCAGTTATCTCAGGATTTTCGCGGCGATCTTCGGTACCGAAGTGGTGATCTTCGGCCCGCTTGTTTTGGTTGCCAAACTGAAATTTTGGCCGGCGGCGCTCGCCAGCTACGAACTGCCGATCAGCCTACCGCTGACGGTGGCGATCTTCGCGATCCTCGTCTACGCGGTGTCCTTCATCGAGGTGGTCCGCTCCGCGACGCGCATCGCGGACCGCTATTTCGAGACCGCCGAACGCACCACGGCGCGGATCTGGCCGTTTCCCGCCTTTCGCGGGCTCGAACGCGGCGTAGCCGCGGCAATGGTGGTCTTCCTGGTTCTCCTCAATCAGGCCGAGGTCGGCATCAACATCCGCCTCTCGTACTTCTCGCG
>JASHSB010000133.1 GCA_030036945.1 Methylovirgula sp.
TTGGGGAGAGGCGCTTGGCGGAACGTTCGACGTCGTCGTTGCGAACCCGCCATATGTGGCGCGCGGCGAACTTGCCGGCCTGGCACGGGAGGTACGCGATTACGATCCGCGGTTGGCGCTCGACGGAGGCGGGGACGGATATGCCGCGTATCGGGAAATCGTGCCTGGCCTGACGCGATTCGCCGCGCCCCAAGGCCTCGTGGCGCTGGAGGTCGGCGCCGGTCAGTCGAACGAAGTCGCTTCGCTCTTGGCTGCGGCGGGCTTTGCAAACCGCGCGATTCGCCGCGATCTCGCCGGCCATCCGCGCGTCATCGTCGGCCGAGCGCCTTAGACCCTGGCGATAACCGGGGCCTTTCCGGGCGTTCATATCATGGAAAGAATTGCGTTCCAAAATACCAAAACGCGTGATAAATCTGCCACAGAGGCCGGTCCGTGCCGAATTATTTCGCGAAAGTCCTTGGCGATTTACCCGAAAGCGACTACGTTTCTGCGCTAAAGGTTGCCTTTCGCGATTGAAGTAGCATTGCGGTGGCGTTGAGATCCCTGGCCGGACGTTGTAGGGGATTTCCGCTTCCGGTGAGCCTGATGTGCTCGACGCGATCAAGGTGATAGTCCCCAAAGTCTGAGGCCCGGAGCTGCGGGCCGGCTCTGCTCGGTGGCGTTGCCACGAGCCCCGTATGTTAGCAGCTGGAGAGCATTTGCCAGCTTATTCTCGTGCTTGAAATCCTACGGAGGATACGCCGACTCGGGGTTTAGCCCGAGGGTCGCGTTGACGGCGCTACGCAAGGAACATCGATGAGACCAAATCAGAACAACAAACGCATGCGCGGCCGCAACAACAATCGCAAGGGCCCGAATCCGCTTTCCCGCTCCTACGAATCGAACGGTCCCGACGTGAAAATCCGAGGCACCGCCCATCACATCGGTGAAAAATATCTGCAGTTGGCGCGCGACGCCCAATCCTCCGGCGATCCAGTGATGGCCGAGAGTTACCTTCAACACGCCGAGCATTATTTCCGCTTGATCGCGGCGGCACAGCAGGCTCAGCAGCAGCAGTTCGGCTATAACCGTCCGGCCGGCGAACTGGAGATGGAAGATAGCGAGGACGACGAAGATTTCGTCAGCATTCCGGACCGGTTTGCTTCTCCGGTCGAGCGGTTGAATCCGCAGCCGAACCAACCTTATCCGCCTCAGCAGCCGCAGCGCGCCAACGGCGAGCCGGGCTTTGCCGAACGCGAGCGGCAGCCCTTTACGGGCGAGCGGCCACAGTATCCCGAGCGGCGCCCGGACCGCAATTTCTCCGAACGCCAGTCCTTTCCGGACCGGCACAACCAGCCAAATCGGGATGCCGAGCAGCGGGGCGACCACAATCGCGGCCAACGCGATTATCGCCCCGGCAATGGGCAGCGTGACAATGGGCAGCGTTATGAACGCCACGAGCCCCGTACCGAAGACCTGAACGGCAAGAACAACAATCTTCCGGCCTTCATCACCGCCCCGGTCCGAGTTCAGCCCGAGACCAACACGGAAGAGGAATCGATCGGCTCGCAGGTCATCGACCGGCCGGAGGCCGAGAACGAGGCGGGCGGCTATCGTCTGCGCCAGCGCCGCCGCCGGCGTGGCAGAGAAGATTTCGGCGAGACTGGACCCGACAAGGATTCCGTCGAGGAATAGCCGCGCCGCGCGACCGGCGCGGCGCGGAATTCCTCGGCCTCTAAAAATTCCCCTTTGTTTGCCTAAATGAGACCCGAGTCCGTCGCCGGGCCCGGCCATTCGCCGTGCGCAAGTTGCCGATGCGCACGGTTAACTTTTGATCCGGAGCATGTCGGGGGCGGCGGCATCGCTATATTCTTTATTCCGTTCGCGGCCTTTTTCTGGGAGTGATTGATGAATTTCGACAAATACACCGAGCGGGCGCGCGGATTTGTGCAGAGCGCTCAATCGCTTGCGGTTCGCGAAGGACACCAGCAGTTCACCCCCGAACATCTGCTGAAGGTGTTGCTCGACGATCCGGAAGGCTTGGCGGCCGGCCTGATCGATCGGGCCGGCGGCAATTCGCGCGAAGCGCTCGTCCAGACCGAACTTGCCCTCGACAAACTGCCGAAGATCGAGGGCTCCGGCGCCGGGCAGCTTTATATAGCCCCGGCCACGGCGCGGCTCTTCGACAACGCCGAGAAGATCGCCGAGAAGGCCGGCGATTCCTACGTTACGGTCGAACGGCTGCTGCTGGCGCTCGCCATGGAGAAGGGCAGCGAGAGCACCAAAATTCTTGCCCGCGCAGGAGTCAATCCGCAAGTTCTCAACGCCGCCATCAACGATCTGCGCAAGGGTCGCACGGCCGACAATCCGACCGCCGAGAACGCCTACGACGCGCTTAAGAAATACACCCGCGATCTCACCGAAGCGGCCCGCTCCGGCAAGCTCGACCCGGTGATCGGCCGCGACGAAGAGATTCGCCGCGCCATCCAAGTTCTCTCGCGGCGCACCAAGAACAATCCGGTTTTGATCGGCGAGCCGGGGGTCGGCAAGACCGCCATCGTCGAAGGCCTGGCGTTGCGCATCGTCAACGGCGACGTGCCCGAAAGCCTGCGCGACAAGAGCCTGCTGGCCCTCGATCTCGGCGCGATCGTCGCCGGCGCCAAATATCGCGGTGAATTCGAAGAGCGATTGAAGGCGATTTTGAACGAGATCACCGCCGCCGAAGGCCGGGTCATCCTGTTCATCGACGAACTGCACACGTTGATCGGCGCCGGCGGCGCGGACGGAGCGATGGATGCCTCGAACCTGTTGAAGCCCGCTCTGGCGCGCGGCGAACTGCATTGCATCGGCGCGACCACGCTCGACGAATATCGCAAGCACATCGAAAAGGACGCGGCACTCGCGCGGCGTTTCCAGCCGGTCTTCATTTCCGAACCGACGGTCGAAGACACGATCTCGATCCTGCGAGGCCTCAAGGAAAAATACGAGCTGCATCACGGCGTGCGCATCACCGACTCGGCGATCGTCGCCGCCGCCACGCTGTCGAACCGCTACATCACCGACCGGTTCTTGCCGGACAAGGCGATCGATCTCGTCGACGAGGCGGCCTCGCGGCTGCGCATGCAGGTCGATTCGAAGCCAGAGGAATTGGACGAGATCGACCGCCGCATCGTGCAATTGCGCATCGAGCAGGAGGCGCTGAAAAAGGAAAACGATCCGGCTTCCAAGGAGCGGCTGCGCAAGATCGAAGCGGAACTGGCGGAGAACGAGGAGAAGTCCGCGACGTTGACGGCGCGCTGGCGGGCCGAGAAGGACAAACTCGGCGCGGCGCAGAAGCTCAAGGAACAGCTCGAAGCGGCGCGCAACGAGCTGACGCAGGCGCAGCGCCGCGGCGAATATCAGCGCGCTGGAGAGCTCACCTACAGCGTGATTCCGGATCTCGAAAAGAAGCTCGCCGACACCGAGAGCAAACGCGGCGACGTGCTCGTCGACGAGGCGGTCACCGCCGACCACATCGCCCAGATCGTCTCACGTTGGACGGGCATTCCGGTCGATAAAATGCTCGAAGGCGAGCGCGGCAAGCTGCTGCGCATGGAAGAAGAACTCTCCAAACGCGTCGTCGGTCAGGCCGAGGCGGTTGCCGCCGTCTCGACCGCGGTGCGCCGCGCCCGTGCCGGTCTGCAGGACCCGAACCGGCCGATCGGCTCGTTCATGTTCTTGGGGCCTACCGGCGTCGGCAAGACCGAGCTCACCAAGGCGCTGGCCGGTTTTCTCTTCGACGATGAGACGGCGATGGTGCGTATCGACATGTCCGAATACATGGAGAAACACTCGGTGGCGCGGCTGATCGGCGCGCCGCCCGGCTACGTCGGCTACGAGGAGGGCGGCGCGCTGACCGAAGCGGTGCGCCGCAGGCCCTATCAGGTCGTGCTCTTCGACGAGATCGAGAAGGCCCATCCGGACGTATTTAACATCTTGCTTCAAGTGCTGGATGAAGGCCGGCTTACCGACGGACAGGGGCGCACCGTCGATTTCCGCAACGTTCTCCTCATCATGACGTCGAACCTTGGCGCCGAACTTCTGATCATGCAGAAGGAGGGCGAAGATTCTTCCGCCGTGCACGAGGAAGTCATGCAGATCGTGCGCGGCCATTTCCGCCCCGAATTCCTGAACCGGGTCGACGAGATCATCCTGTTTCATCGGCTGCGTCGCGAGGACATGGCGGCGATCGTCGATATCCAGGTCGGCCGGCTGCAGCGCCTGCTTGAAGACCGCAAGATCCGCCTCGATCTCACGCCCGAAGCCCGCGCCTGGCTTGCCGACAAAGGATACGATCCAGCCTACGGCGCGCGGCCTCTGCGCCGCGTCATCCAAAAGGCCCTTCAAGACCCGCTCGCCGAAAAGATCCTGGCGGGCGAGATCCACGACGGCGAAACCGTGGTCATCGGGGCGGGTCCGCACGGCTTGACGCTGGGCGAAGCCAAGCCCGCCAAGGGCAGGGCAAAAGTCGCTTAAATCGTCCTTTTCCGGCGCGCCGAAGGATGGCGGCGAAGCGGCGGAAGGGGCCTCAAACAGCCCGTCCGGCTAAGTCCCGCGCGAACCGCAGTCCTGTCCCGAGAAGGGCCGGATTCGGCCCAAAAACCTGCCCGGAACTGCGGAAAACCCTGCCTAAAACCATGCATTTGGCACGGATTTGGACTATATGTTCGGTAGCGCCATGTAGGCCCGTTTCCAGCCGCAATTCCAGCAAGAGAAAGTTTGCGCTCGATGGCTCAAGGTGTTCCCGCCAGGTCGGGTTCCACGCCCGACAACGGACGAGACGTGCCGGTCCCGGAGCAGGATTCCTACGGCGCCGATTCGATCAAAATTCTGCGCGGCCTCGACGCCGTGCGCAAGCGCCCCGGTATGTATATCGGCGACACCGACGACGGCTCGGGCCTGCATCACATGGTCTACGAGGTTGTCGACAATTCCATCGACGAGGCGCTGGGAGGCTTTGCAACCTGGGTTGGCGTGACGCTGAACGCCGACGGATCCGTCACAATCGCCGACGACGGGCGCGGCGTTCCGACTGACATCCACGCCGAGGAGGGAATTTCCGCCGCCGAGGTCATCATGACCCAGCTGCACGCCGGCGGAAAATTCGACCAGAACGTCTACAAAGTATCGGGCGGCCTGCACGGCCTCGGCGTATCGGTGGTGAACGCACTTTCGGTGTTCCTGCGGATGCGCATCTGGCGCGACGGCAAGGAGCACATCGTCGAATTCGCCAACGGTGATAGCGTCGCCCCGCTCGCCGTCGTTGGCGCCGCGCCGCTGGAGAACGGCAAAGCCAAACGCGGCACCGAAATCACCTTTCATCCGTCGCCCACGGTGTTCTCCTCAGTGGAGTTCGATTTTGCGACCATCGAACATCGGCTGCGCGAACTCGCTTTCCTGAATTCCGGCATCCGCATCGAACTTACCGACGCGCGCAGCGCCGAAGTGAAGCGCGAAGTGCTTTTCTACGAGGGTGGCATCGAGGCGTTCGTGCGCTATCTCGACCGCACCAAGACGCCGCTCACGTCGGCCCCGATCATCATTCGCGGCGAGCGCGACCGCATCAGCGTCGAAATCGCCCTATGGTGGAACGATTCCTACCACGAGAACGTGCTCGCCTTTACCAACAACATTCCGCAGCGCGACGGCGGCACGCATCTCGCCGGCTTCCGCGCCGGCTTGACGCGACAGGTCACCGCCTACGCCGACCGCTCCGGCATCAGCAAACGCGAGAAGGTGGATTTGACCGGCGACGATTGTCGCGAAGGTTTGACCTGCGTGCTGTCGGTGAAAGTGCCGGATCCGAAATTCTCGTCGCAGACGAAGGACAAGCTGGTCTCCTCCGAAGTGCGTCCCGCGGTCGAGGGCTTGGTCAACGAGATGCTTGAAGCCTGGTTCGAGGAACATCCGCAGGAAGCGAAAGTGATCGTCGGCAAGGTCGTCGAGGCGGCACAGGCGCGCGAGGCGGCGCGCAAAGCGCGCGAGTTGACGCGCCGCAAAGGCGCGCTCGACGTCGCCAACCTGCCCGGCAAGCTCGCCGATTGCCAGGAGCGCGATCCGGCCAAATCCGAGCTCTTCCTGGTCGAAGGGGATTCGGCGGGCGGCTCCGCCAAGCAAGGCCGCAACCGCGAATATCAGGCCGTGCTGCCGCTGCGCGGCAAGATCCTCAACGTCGAGCGCGCCCGGTTCGACAAGATGCTGTCCTCGCAGGAGATCGGCACGCTGATCACCGCGCTCGGCACGGGCATCGGCCGCGACGACTTCAATCCGGAGAAGCTGCGCTATCACAAGATTATCATCATGACCGACGCCGACGTGGACGGCGCGCATATCCGCACGCTGCTGCTCACGTTCTTCTTCCGGCAGATGCGCGAATTGATCGAGCGCGGCCATCTCTACATCGCCCAGCCGCCGCTCTATAAAGTCAAACGCGGCGGGTCCGAGCAATATCTCAAGGACGAGCGGGCCAAGGAAGATTATCTGCTCGACAACGGGCTCGACGGCGCCGTCCTGCGGCTCGCCAATGGCGAAGAGCGCGGCGGGGCGGATCTGCGCGCTATTATCGAAGAAGCGCGCCTGGTCCGCCAGATCTTGACGGGGTTGCATTCGCGCTATGATCGCATCGCCGTCGAGCAGGCGGCGATCGCCGGGGCGCTGCGGCCGGTCGCCGGCCAAAGCGACGAAGAGCGGCTGGCGGCGGAGATCGCCGAGCGGCTTGATCGTCTCGCCGAGGAGCTGGAGCGCGGTTGGCAGGGACGCATCGAGGCGGGCGGCTATGTGTTGACGCGCGAGCTGCGCGGCGTGCGCCAGGCGGCTATACTCGACGCGGCGCTGCTCGCTTCGGCCGAAGCGCGCCGCCTCAACGAACATGGGTTCTCGTTGCATGAGATCTACGCGCGTCCCGTCCGTTTCCTGCGCAGGGGCGAGGGGCGGCAGGTCTGCGGGCCGGCCGAGCTGGTCGACGCGGTGATGGCCGCGGGCCAGAAAGGCATTTCGCAGATCCAGCGCTACAAAGGCTTGGGCGAAATGAATCCCGAGCAGCTTTGGGAAACGACGCTCGACCGCGAAGCGCGTTCGCTCCTGCAGGTGAAGATCAAGGAAGGCGACGAGGCGGACGATATTTTCGTCAAGCTCATGGGCGACGTCGTCGAACCTAGGCGCGAATTCATCCAGGAGAACGCGCTCAGCGTCTCCAATCTCGACGTGTAACGACGAGGCCGCGCCCTACGTAATGTTCGTCGACCCCTCTCTCCGCGAGCGGGGAGAGGGTAGGGGGTTCGCGAGGTCAGTCATGGAAACCAGGCAATTCCCCGTCACCCATACCGACGCCGAATGGCACAAACTGCTGAGCCCTGAACAATACGACGTGATGCGCGGGCACGGCACCGAGCGGCCCGGCTCCTGCGCGTTGAATTACGAAAAACGCGCCGGCACGTTCGCCTGCGCCGGTTGCGGGCAGACGCTGTTCGTCTCGAAGACCAAGTTCGAGAGCGGTACTGGCTGGCCGAGCTTCAATGATCCGGTTCCGGGCGCAGTGGAAGAGACGGCCGACCACAGCCACGGCATGACCCGCACCGAAGTGCATTGCAG
>JASHSB010000134.1 GCA_030036945.1 Methylovirgula sp.
TCCGGGCTCGCCCAGGCGGTGATGTAGACCCAATAGACCGGCACCGGCGGGACGAGCTTTACGTCCAGCTGTTGACCGGATTCGATCACCTGGTCGACGCGGTCGCGATTCCAGCCGGGCGTATTCTCCAGCAGCCACGCGACGTAGTCGCGGACGTCCTGCACACGAATGCACCCCGAGGAAATGAACCGATCGTCGTCGCCGAAAATGCCTTTTTCCGGCGTGTCGTGCATATAGACGCCATACGGGTTGGGAATGTTGATGCGCACCACGCCGAGCGAATTGACGTCGCCGCCGGTATCCTGGCGGAATTTGTAATTCACCGCGTCGTCCGAATTCCAATCGATTTGGTTGGCCTGCAGTTCGTTGCCGTCCTTGTCGAAGATCCGGATCTTATGTTCGGAGAGATAATTGGGATTGGCCTGCATCCGCGGAATCAGATCCTTGCGGATGATCGAGACCGGCACCGTCCAATAGGGATTGAAATTGATCTCGGTCGCCTTGGTCATCATCACCGGCGATTGCCGGTCGATTCGCCCGACGCCGGCGATGTGATGGGTGACGACGGCGCCGTTCTCGATCGTCTCGACGGCGGCGGCGGGAATATTGGCGGTAACGTAGCGCTGACCGAGGTTGCCCGAATAAGCTTTGAGCCGCACGATATTGATTTCGAGCTGCCGCAGGCGGACGTCGGCGGGAACGTTGAGCGCGGCAAATGTATCCTGATCGACGACGCCGGACTGATTGAGCCCATGACGCGCCTGGAAATGCTTCACGGCTGCATCGACGTAGGAGTCGAAGGTCGGCGAAAAGCCGGCGCTCGCCTCAATATCGCCGGATGCCGCGAGCCGTTTGCGCAGCGCAACCACCGCGTCGCCCTCCGAGCCGAGCTTCAAATTGTCTTGCGCCGGCACTTGGTTCCAGCCGCCAGCGGCGACCAGACGCCGATAGCGTTCGGCCGCCTGTTCCGTGGCAGTGAAGGTCTCCGGCGAAAGCAACGGGGTCGAGGAACGAGGCACCGCCAGATGCGCGTCCGCATCGTAGCTTTGCGCCCACTCAGCTTGGCTGTCGAACGGATCGCCGGCCGCGGCGGGACCTATCAGGAAAATCCCGGCCGGCCCGAGCAGCGCGGCTAGAACGCCAAAGGCCGCAGGCTTCGAAAGAATGGGCGAATGTCTGGCCAATGCGAGCTCCAAGCGTCGGCCCCAGGATCGACCGGCGAATGCCGAGCGCCCGGGCCTCGCGGCCTGCCGGGCCCTCGTCCCGGCATTTTCCGATCCAGCTATATCTTCTTGGTTAAAAGGTCCCAAATGGGCGGCGATTTTGTGGCGCAATATCCGCCAAGGGCAAACCTCCCCCAGCCGCCGCAAGGGCGAAACGGGCGCAAGGGCGCAGGAGGAGGAGCACGGGGCAAAAGCAATGCGGCGCGCCGTCCCGGGGAACGGCGCGCCGTATGGAAAAATCGACGCTTGGACTAGAGGCGGAAGCGGATCTGATCGGTCCAGAACCGTTCGAGCCGGTTCAAGGACTGGTTGAGGCGGGCGAATTCGTCGCAGCTGATGCCGCCGATCTGCTCGACCGTCACGACGTGCTTGTCATAAAGCGCCGCGACGATGTCATGCACTTCCTTGCCCTTCGGCGTCAGGCTGATGCGTACCGAACGGCGATCGAGCCGCGAGCGCGCATGATGGAGATAGTTCATCTCCACGAGCTTCTTGACGTTGTAAGAGACGTTGGAGCCGAGATAATAGCCGCGCGTGCGCAATTCGCCGGCGGTCAACTCCTTGTCGCCGATGTTGTAGAGAAGCAATGCCTGCACGGAATTCACGTCGCTGCGTCCGCGCCGGTCGAATTCGTCCTTGATCACGTCGAGCAGGCGTCGATGCAAACGCTCGACGAGCGTGAGCGCTTCGATGTACGTCGGCCGTATCTCGTTCACCCGCCCGGTGCGCGCCTGAGCAACCTCGGTCTTGAGAACGCTGTTCATGACCCATCCCTTCATTTTAAGTCGAGCCTCCCCTTCGCCGCGGCTCAATGAAAGATGATCTATAATGCGCGCCAATGAAAACGAGTTTAAGTAACACGCTGAATCAGAAGTTTAGTTCTTGCAGTGAATCAATGTTGAATTCAATTCGATCTTTACGGTAACGCTGCTTAAGAATTGAGTTTGTTAACTTACGAAGCCGTTGCCGAAAACATATCAAATCGTTTAATATGTGCACTACGGCTCGCGCAGGCTGGCTTTGAATGTCAGCACGAAATAGGCCGCGATCAGCAGAATATCGATTGCGATCCACGTCATCGAAATCGAATTGCGGACTGCGACGGCGACAAAGATCTGCGAGCTCGCCACGAACAGCCACAGTGCGCCGCCCCAAGGCGTGGCGAGCCAGAGTCCGACCGCCGCGACAAGATCGGCGACGGCAAAGAACATGATCGCCGCCGAGGTCGCCCCCGGCAATGTATCGAATACCGGCCGGCTGGGCAGCAGCATGAGCGCCCATTCGGCGAGACCTTGAAAAATCCACAGGCACGCCAGCAGCCGCATGAAGAGGACGAGGATCGATCCCCACGGCGTCCGCGCCGCGGTCTTGCCCGGCGCATCGAGCCGGATTGCGGCGCCAGGTGGCTGGCGTTCCGGCTTGGTTTCAAAAGCACGGAAAATGTTCATGCCGCACCCGCCGGGAGCTCTTCGCGGAGCGACGCGAAATGCGCGACGACATCGGCCGCGTCGATCGCCGCGACCGAGGCCGGCATCCAACGTGGCGCGCGATCTTTGTCGATAAGGGCGGCGCGCACGCCTTCATAAAAATCGTGGCCATATACGATCCGCGAAGCGATGCGAAATTCCATGCCCAAGGCAGCGTCGAAGTCGAGGTCCGCGCCGAGCTGCATCTGCTTCAAGGCGATCGCCATGCTGGTCGGCGAACGCGAGCGCAACGTCCGCAAGGTCGCGGCCGCGAAGGCCGAGCCGGCGCTTTGCGCTTCGACCTCCGCCAAGACTGCCGTGAGGCTCGGCGCTGCGAAAGCCCGCTCGATGCCTTCGCGCTCGGCAAGCAAATCCGAGGCGGGCGGCGCGACTTTTTCCGCCGCGATGGCCCGCTCCGCTTCTTGGCCGTCTACGAGCCGATCGAGGAGCATATCGAACCGCGCCGCAGGCACGTGCGCCGTCGCAAGGCCAAGCGCGACGAGATCGCCGAGCGCGGCGCGCGCGCCGCTGACGGCGAGATAGATGCCGATCTTGGCCGGCAGGCGCGGCAGAAAATAACTGGCGCCCACGTCGGGAAAGAATCCGATGCCCACTTCCGGCATCGCAAAGCTTACGCGTTCGCCGGCGACCCGATAGGCGCCGTTCACGGCGATGCCGGCGCCGCCGCCCATGACGATTCCGTCGATCAAGGCGACATATGGTTTCGGATAGGATTTGATGCGGCGGCAATTGCGGTATTCGCGCCGTAAAAAGGCAAGCTGCTCGGCGTGTCGTCCCGCTTTGCCAAGTTCCGCGACATATTTGATGTCGGCGCCGGCGCAAAAGGCATCGGAACCGGCGCTGCGCACGACGACGCTGCGGATCGCCGCGTCGCGCGCAAATTCATCGAGCGCGCCGCCCATGGCCGCGATCATGTCGAGGCCCAATGCATTGAGCGCCCGCGGTCGGTTGAGCGTGACGACGCCGCAACGGCCGATCTTCTCAATGGCGATTTCGGCTTCGCTCATTCTGCCTCCAAAAATGGATTAGACGGGCAAGGGCCAAGCCGTCAACGCGCCGCCGACGGTAATGTAAAATCGAGGAACTTGCCCGCAATACACGAGCTTATGCTATGAACCAAGTTCGAGGACAGCATGGCTTTTTCGCCGCGATCCAACGTTAACCCCGATAAGCTCTCGCTAGCGCGGCGGCCGCGCCGCAATCGCAAGGCCGAATGGACGCGCCATCTCGTGCGCGAACACGAGCTGACGGCCGCCGACCTGATTTGGCCGATCTTTCTCGTCGAAGGCGAGGGTTTGCGCGAGCCGGTCGCCTCGATGCCGGGCGTCGAGCGGCTCTCGATCGACGAAGCGGTGCGCGCCGCCGAGCGCGCCGCCGAGCTCGGCATTCCGGCGCTCGCGCTCTTTCCCAATATCGCGCCGTCGCAACGCGACGCCGAGGCAAGCGAGGCGTTGAACGAGGCCAACCTCGTCTGCCGCGCGATCCGCGCCATCAAACGTGCCGTGCCGCAGGTCGGCATCGTCACTGACGTGGCGCTCGATCCCTATACGAGCCACGGCCACGACGGGCTCATGGAGGGCGACGAGATCGTCAACGACGCGACCGTCGCCGTGCTCGTCGCGCAGGCTTTGAACCAGGCGCGCGCCGGCGCCGACGTAATCGCGCCTTCCGACATGATGGACGGGCGCGTCGGCGCGATCCGCGCCGGGCTCGACGCCGAAGGCTTCGAGAACGTGAGCATCATGTCCTACGCCGCCAAATACGCATCGGCCTTCTACGGCCCGTTCCGCGACGCGATCGGCACCAAGGCGACGCTGATCGGCGACAAACGCACCTATCAGATGGACCCGGCCAATTCCGAGGAGGCGCTGCGCGAAGTGGCGCTCGACATCGAAGAAGGCGCCGACATGGTGATCGTCAAGCCGGGTCTGCCTTACCTCGACGTGATCTTGCGGGTGAAGGAAACGTTCGGCGTGCCAACCCTCGCCTATCAGGTGTCGGGCGAATACGCGATGTTGATGGCCGCCATCAAAAACGGCTGGCTCGACGCCGATCGGGCGATCTTCGAAAGCCTGATCGCATTCAAACGTGCCGGCGCCGCCGGCATACTCACCTATTTCGCTCCCCTCGTGGCGAAGAAGCTGAAAGAGGGATAGACCGCTTCCCGATGCAACCCATTCGGATTCATACGCCGCGCGCCGCCACGCTTGCTTCGAAGCAGAACGGCGTTTAGTCACCTCCCACGCCAAATCCAGCGCGGATTGCACGGCCGGTTTGCCGGGAACGGTGACGGCGACACTTAGAGTACGGAATGTCGATGACGCACACGAAAACCACGAAACCTGCCGACCGTCCGGAACCGGTCGAGGATGCCGCGCGCGCCGCGGTGTGTTGGCTCGAGACGCACCAGAAAGCGGAGGGTTTTTGGGTCGGGATGATCGAAACCAATTCCGCTATCGAAGCGGAGTGGTTGCTCGCCAGCCATATTCTCGGCGTCACGCTTCCGATGGAAGCCGGTCTTATTCGCACCCTTCTGCAGCGGCAGCGGCCGGACGGAGCCTGGGGGACCTATCCCGGCGCGCCCGGCGGCGACATCAATTCCACCGTCGAAGTCTATGCGGCGCTGCGCCTCAAAGGGTTTGATCCGAACGACGCGGTCATGCACCGGGCGCGCGACTGGATTTTGCAGCACGGCGGACTGCGCAAAGTGCGGGTGTTCACCCGCTATTGGCTAGCGATACTCGGCGTCTGGCCTTGGGAGGCGACGCCCAACCTGCCGCCAGAGATCATTCGCCTACCGCTCTGGTTTCCGTTCAACATCTACAATTTCGCGCAATGGGCGCGGGCGACTCTCGTCCCGCTGGCGGTCGTCGCGGCGCACCGCCCCGTCTTCCCGCTGCCGTCGGGCGGCAGGCTCGAAGAGCTTTTCGCGGGCGGCTACGCCAATTTCGATTTCTACCTGCGCGAAAAAAGGCCGCGCTTTCTTTCGCTCGAATGGATGTTTTTCAAGATCGACCGAATCCTGCACGCCGCGCAAAACGCCCGGCTCACGCCCGGCCGCGGCACTGCGATCAAACTCTGCCTCGAATGGATCTTGAAACATCAGGACGCGGACGGCGCCTGGGGCGGCATTCAGCCGCCGTGGATCTACGGATTGATCGCGCTCCGCGTCGAGGGCTACGCCGTCGATCACCCGGTACTCGCCAAAGGCATCTCCGCGTTGGGCGATCATTGGAGCTATGAGCGCGACGGCGCCACCCACATCCAAGCGAGCGAATCCCCGGTTTGGGATACGCTGCTCAGCCTGTTGGCGATGCACGAGGCGGGCTGCCGGGCACAAGAATCGCCGTCGATGCGACGCGCCCTCGATTGGGTTCTGGGCAAACAGATTCTTTGGCGGGGCGATTGGTCGGTCAAGCTGAAGAACGTCGAGCCGGGCGGTTGGGCCTTCGAACGCGCCAACCTTTATTATCCCGACATCGACGACACCGCCGTCGCTTTGCTCATGCTCGGCAAAGTCCGCGACGCCGCGCAAGGCGACCTGCGCCGCAGGATCGACGCCGCCATCGAGCGAGCGCTCGCCTGGTCGCTTGCCATGCAATCGCGCAACGGCGGCTGGGCGGCATTCGACAAAGACAACGACAAAGAGATCGTCTCCAAAATTCCGTTTTGCAATTTCGGAGAGGCCTTGGATCCGCCGAGCGTCGATGTAACGGGCCACATGATCGAGGCTTTGGCGGCACTCGGATGGAACAAGGATCGCCCGGCGGTCGCCAGGGCGCTCGCCTTCGTGCGTTCGGAACAGGAGAAAGACGGCAGCTGGTTCGGGCGGTGGGGCGTCAATCATATCTACGGAACCGCCGCCGTGCTGCCGGCGCTCCGGGCGATCGGCGAGGATATGCGGCAGCCCTATGTCAGGCGGGCGGCGAATTGGCTCGCCGGCAAGCAAAACGCCGATGGCGGCTGGGGCGAAACTTGCGCTTCCTACATGGATCCGAAGCTGCGCGGCGTGGGCGTCAGCACGCCGTCGCAAACCGCCTGGGCACTCGTCGCTCTGCTCGCGATGGACGACCGCGAATATGCCGCTGCGATCGACAGAGGCATGGCGTTTCTAGTCGAGACGCAAGACGAAGCCGGCACTTGGGACGAGCGCTATTACACGGGCACCGGCTTTCCCGGCTACAACGTCGGCGCGCGTCTCGACCTCGATGCCGCAGACTTGCAAGAGCGGCTGCAACAGGGACCGGAGCTGTCGCGCGCCTTTCTGCTCGGCTACAACATGTACCGCCACTATTTTCCGCTGCTTGCGCTCGGCCGGGCCAAGCACCGGCCGACAGGGGCTGATGTACCGCGAGGTCCGGTCGGCCCGGCGGGTATATAGGCACACCCCTCGCCACTTGTATCCGGACGAAGGAAGGACCAGATTTGCGGGCGTCCGCATTTGGCGACGGACCGAACCCCGTGGATTCGATCATGACGACGACCGGCAATCTCGAGCCCAATGGAGCCTTCTTCGTCCACACGGCGCTGCCGCCCGAAGCGCTCGCCGGCGTGAGAACGCGACGGATTCTGGCGCTCGGGCTCGATTTCATCATCGTTTCGTTCCTCTGCTTCACGATCTGGTTCGGGCTCTTGATCCTGACCTTGGGGCTTTCTTTGTTTCTCGTCCCGCCGCTTTTTCCGCTGGTGGCCTTTTTCTACAACGGGCTCACGGTTTCCGGACGGCGGATGGCGACGCCGGGAATGAGCGCCGCGGACCTCGAAATGCGCTGCGTCGACGGGCACCGCGTTCCGTTCCTCAATGCCGCAGTGCACGCCGTGCTATTTTATCTGAGCTGGATGTTCCCGCCGATATTTTTGGTCTCGCTGCTTTCCAACGACAAGCGCTGTCTTCACGACATCCTGGCAGGAGTGATCGTCGTGCGCCGCCCCTTGCAATCGGTGTAAAGGATTCTGCTTTGCGGGCGGCCGGCGCCAGGCTAACGTCATGCTTCGCGGGATGAACCGACGGCCGCAAGGAAGCGCGCGGCATTCAATGGGTAAACGAGCTTGACGCGAGAGCCGCGCGACGCACCGCAATTTTATCTGACCGCGCCCTCTGCTTGCCCGTACTTGCCGAAGCGGGAGGAACGCAAGGTCTTCACCCATCTCATCGGGCGGCGCGCGGTCGCGCTGAACGATACCTTGACGCAATCCGGATTTCGCCGCTCGCAGACGATCGCCTATCGGCCCGCCTGCGAAAATTGCCGCGCCTGCATCTCGGTGCGCGTCAAGGTGGACGAATTTCGCCTGTCGAAGAGTCTACGCCGGGTGTCGCGGCGCAATTGGGACATTCTCGGTAGCGTCGTGCGGACCGAGCCGACCGCCGAGCAATATGCGCTATTTCGCGGCTACCTCGACGCCCGTCACGGCGACGGCGGCATGGCCGACATGACGGTGCTCGACTATTCGATGATGGTCGAAGACAGCCATGTCGAAACGCGGCTCATCGAATATCGGGCGCTAGACCTCGAAGGACGCGGTCCGCTCGCCGGCGTCTGCCTCACCGACATTCTCGCCGACGGGCTCTCGATGGTCTATTCCTTTTATGAGCCGGATGAAGAGAAACGTTCGCTCGGCACGTTCATGATCCTCGATCATATCGAGCGCGCCCGCCGGCTCGGCTTGCCGCACGTCTATCTCGGCTATTGGGTGCAAGGCTCGCACAAGATGGCCTACAAGGCGCGCTTCCTGCCGCAGGAACGGCTCGGCATGAACGGCTGGGAGCGGGTCGGCTAGTGCCACGTCATTGCGAGGAGTGTCAGCGATGAAGCAATCCAGAAGTGACTCTGGATTGCTTCGCTTCGCTCGCAATGACGAACTCTCGGAACAATTTGTGTCCTAGCCGAACTTATTGTTCTTCGGGAATCCCTTCGGCGGTAGGCGGCCGGCGTCGGCGCGGTTGCCAACCCAGCCGGAAAGCTCCTTGAAGGGAACCGTGAACGTGCGCCCCGCCGAATCCCGCCAGGTCAGGCCGTCCGCCTTGCAAAAAACCCGCGCGTCGGAAATGCCGCCGTCGCGATATTTCTGCAGCCGGACGCCTTTGCCGCGCGCCATCTCGGGCACCTGCTCGCGCGGGAAGACGAGCAGCTTGCGGTTTTCACCGATGACCGCCACGTGATCGCCGCCGGCGGGGACGATGAGCGCGGCTTTCGCCGTATCGACGTTGAGCAACATCTTTCCTTTGCGCGTGCCGCCGACCATCTCATCGCAAGGCGCGACGAAGCCGCGCCCGTCGCTCGCCGCGACCAGCATTTTCTCGCCCGCGACATAGGGAAAGACCGCGACGATCTCCTCGCCTTCGCCGATGTCGGCCATGAGCCGCAAAGGTTCGCCCTGCCCGCGCCCGCCCGGCAGTTTCGAAGCCTCGATCGTAAAGATGCGGCCGTCGCCGGCCAGCACGAGAATTTTTGCCGTCGTTTCCGTGAAGAACGCGTGTTGGAGAGCGTCGTCGCCCTTGAACGGCAGATTGGAGAGATCCTCAACGTGGCCCTTCAGGGCGCGGATCCAACCTTTCTGCGAGACCACCACGGTGATCGGTTCGCGTTCGATCATCGTGCTGGCGACATCGACGTCGGCGAGCTCCGGCGCCTTCTCGAATTGCGTGCGGCGGCGGCCGAGCTCGGTATCCGGTCCGAATTTCTTTTTCAGCTCGCGGATCTCGGCGCCGACGATCCGCCATTGCCGGGCAGTATCGTCAAGCAAGATCTCGATCTCGCGCTTCTCCTTGCGTAGTTCCTCGAATTCGCGGCGCAACTGCATCTCTTCGATGCGCCGCAGGCTGCGCAACCGCGTGTCGAGAATGTAATTGGCCTGCACTTCGGTGAGTCTGAACGCCGCCATCAAAGCGGCCTTGGGATCGTCGTCCTCGCGGATGATACGGATCACCGCATCGAGGTTGAGAAACACGACCCGCATGCCAGCGACGATTTCGAGCCGGCGGCCGATCTCGGCGAGTCGGAAGCGCGCCCTTCGTTGCAGCACGACGCGGCGATGGTCGAGCCATTGCTGCAACGTCTCGTGTAACGAGAGGACGCGCGGCACGGCGCCGTCGACGAGCACGTTCATGTTCATCGGGAAGCGGCTCTCGAGTTCCGTCGTACGGAAGAGCTGTTCCATCATCAGCGCGCAATCGACGCCGCGCGAACGCGGCTCGATCACGATTCGTACGTCCTCGGCCGATTCGTCGCGCACGTCGGCGACAAGCGGCAGTTTTCTTTCGTTGAGAAGCTCGGCGATCTTTTCGATGAGCCGCGACTTCTGCACCATGTAGGGAATTTCGGTGACGACCGCGATATAGCTGCCGCGCGTTCCTTCCTCGCGCACCCATTTCGCTCGTACCCGGAACGAGCCGCGCCCGGTGCGATAAGTCTCGGCGATCTCTTCCTTGGAGTCGACGATAACCCCGCCGGTCGGAAAATCCGGTCCGGGCAGAAAAGCCATCAGATCGTCGCTTGTCGCCTTCTTATGGGCGATGAGATGCAGCGCCGCGTCGCAAAGCTCGGCGACGTTGTGCGAGGGGATCGACGTCGCCATGCCGACCGCGATGCCTTGCGACCCATTGGCGAGAAGATTGGGGAACGCGGCCGGCAGAACGACCGGTTCGCGCTGGTCGCCGGAATAATTGTCGCGGAAATCGACGGCGTCTTCGTCGATGCCGTCGAGAAGCAGGCGGGCCACATCGGTCATCCGCGCTTCGGTGTAGCGGTAGGCGGCGGCGCCGTCGCCGTCGATATTGCCGAAATTGCCCTGCCCATCGACGAGCGGATAGCGCGACGAGAAATCCTGCGCCAACCGGACCAGCGCGTCGTAGATCGCCTGATCGCCGTGCGGATGGAACGAGCCCATCACGTCGCCGACGATCTTGGCGCATTTCTTGAACGTCGCACCGGGATCAAGCCGCAGGATCCGCATCCCGTAAAGGATGCGCCGATGCACCGGCTTCAGACCGTCGCGGGCGTCCGGCAAAGCGCGACCCATGATGGTCGAGAGCGCGTAGGCGAGATAGCGCTCTTCCAGCGCCTCGCGCAGATTGATCGGTTCTATGGAATCGCCGGAAGTCGGCGGAGCGACATTTTTACCCATCGGAAAAAGCCTTCACCGGCGGCCGTGCCGCAGCCGACCGCGGACGGCTTCGTGTAATGGATCCGCTGAGTCGCGGCAAATCGATAAAAATCCGCGCGAATTCGTAAGCCGAAAACGGCAAAGCTCATCGGGTCGTGAGTTGCTCGCTTTTCGTGACTTCCGCGAGATACGCGCGGCGCGCATCGGGCAAGGGAAGCCCGCGCGGCGCGAATACGTCGCGCGCCAGAAAATAGCCGGAGAGTTCGAATCCGTCCCGCAGATCGGCAGGTGGTGGCGTCGCGGCGACCGCCGCGGCGCGCAAGAACGCCGGCAGGCACAACAGCCTGTCGTGATAGGGCGCTCCCGCGTGCCGCGACACGGCGCGGCCCGTCTTCGGCGACACATAGACGAGATCCTCGGTCGTCCCCGTCGCCGCGCAGCGCGAGAGATCGAGGCCGAAGCCAAACTCGGCGAGAATCGCCAATTCGAAACGCACCAGAAGCGCCGGGCCGATTTGCGCGTCGCCGAGATAATCGGCGATGCGCGCCGCCGCCTCATAGAGGCGCGGATGCGGGTCTCGCTCGGCGAGGAGCCGCAACAAAGCGGCGACATGATTGAGCCCGTGCAGCGCCGCCGCGCTCGTCATCAGGCGGCCGGCGCGCGGCTCCGTCACTTCGACGGCATAGAGTCCGAGATGCTCGTCGAGCCGCGCCCGCCAAGTGAGCGAAGCCTGGTTGCCCGGCTGCAGCACGGGGTGCATGCGGCGCGAGCGCCCGCCCCGCACGAGGCCCAAATGGCGGCCGTGCTCTGCCGTCATCGCTTCGAGGATGACGCTGGTTTCGCCGTGCTTTCTGATCCCGATGATCAGACCTTCGTCGTGCCATTCCATGCCGGTCTATCGGCCTTCGTCTTCGTCGTAGCGGTAGCCGACGCCATGGACGGTGCGGATGACGCGCGGCGCAGCCGGATCGATCTCGATTTTCTTGCGCAACGCCGAGACGTATTGATCGAGCGCGCGGCTGTTGGGCATGTAGTCGCGTCCCCAGCACAGATCGAACAATTCGTCGCGCGACACCGCTTGCCCGCGCCGCTGGTAAAGCGCGGCAAGAATCGAAACCTCGCGGCTCGTGAGGTCGATGCGCTGCTCGCCGCGATAGGCGCGCATCGCTTTCTGGTCGATTTCGAGATCGCCCATGCGCAGCCGCGCATCGGGCTCGCCGCGCGCCGAGGCACCTTGCACTTTCGTGCGGCGCAGCGCCGCCTTGATGCGCGCCACGAGCTCGCGCGCGCCGAACGGTTTGGCGACGTAATCGTCGGCGCCGATTTCCAAGCCGCGCACCCGGTCGCTTTCCTCGCCGCGCGCCGATAGCAGTAGAATCGGCACCAGCGGATCGACGCGGCGGATCTCGCGCAACAGCGTCAGCCCGTCCATCACCGGCATCATGATGTCGATCACGCAGAGTTCCGGCCTTTCGGCCTTGAACAGAGCAAGCGCCTTGGCGCCGTCGCCAGCGACCTGGCATTGGAATCCTTCGAGGCTGAGGAGATCGACGATGCCGGCGCGCAGATGCGGATCGTCTTCGGCGATCAAGATGGACATTTTTGCTCCTGCGCGCTCGCGACGAACTTTAGGGACGCGGTCAAGCGGACGCCCGGATCGGCGGCCTCGATCGTCAGCGCGCCGTCATTGGCCTGGGCGAGCTCGCGGACGACGACCAGACCGAGGCCGAACCCGTCCTTGGCGCCCGCCCCGGCGCGGCGCGGTGCAAGCATCTTGTCCCTAGAATCCGGATCGAGGCCAGGACCGTGATCGCGGACGCTCAAGGAAAGCATGCCGTCGCTTTCATACGTTGCGACCTCGATTAGTCCCGGCGCATATTTGCAGGCGTTATCGAGGAGATTGATCAAGATCCGCTCAAATCCCATCCGGTCGAAACGCCCGGCACGCGGCGCGGCATGCGAAACCTCGAGCGTCGATCCCGTCGCAGCAAAAAGATTCCGGTAGCGCTCGATCGTCGAATCGAGCACCGCGTCCGGCACGGCTTCATCGAGGCGGATCGGCGCCGGCGCGGCGGTGCGGCCATAGACGATCGTGTTGTCGGCGAGCAGCGCGAGCCGGTCAATCTCGGCGCTCATGACATTCGAATAGCGCTGCACGGCGGTTGCGTCGTCGGCGCGCCGCGCGAGGAGATCGGCGTAAAGGCGCAGATTGGCAATCGGCGTGCGCAGATCGTGCGAAAGCTTGGCGGTCATTTCGCTGCGGAACGCGCTTTCCATAAGCCGCGCCTGCTGGTTCCGGTACATGTACCAGACAAGAATGAGCCAACAACCGATCAACGGAATCGTGATCGCGGTCAATGGCAACAAGCCGCGGTGCGTACCGGCTGGCGTCGAGGTTTCCATGTGCCAGCCGCGCATCGAGCCGGAAAGCTCCGCGATGGTCGAGGTGCCGAGCGACGTCGGTCCATGGCTCCACAGTGCCCGCCCGGCCGGGTCACGCAGGACGATGAGGCGATCGTCGAGTTGTGCGGTCGCCGCGTCGAGCGCCACTTCGAGAACCGGGTTGAGCGTGATCTCGTCGAAGGCGACGCAAATATCGCGTTGGCCCATGTCGCGCTCGCAATAAACGAAGGACATGAGTTCGTCGCCGATCGTCCAAATTCCGGCTTTCGGCAGTGCTGTGCCGGTCTCGCCGGAGAGCTCGGCACGCGCTTCGGAAATGCCGCTGCCGAGGCGATGCATGAGTTCGTTTTCGGTCTCCAATGTGCCGATCGCCAACGGCAGCACGTTGCCCTCGTCGATGTGCACGAAAATAAAGCGAACCTCGTTGACGAAGCCGGCTACCCGCACGTTACGCAGCGCGTCCGGGCCGCCGAGCGCATCGCGGATCTGGGCGACGGCACGATGCGCCTTGTCGTCAATCGCCTTGTTGGCCACCGCGCCGAGCGCTTTCGCCTTCTGCGCGGCCTGCGCGACTTCGTGGGTCCGGGTAACAGCATAATCGGCGTCGATCAGAAAAGCCGCGAAGATGCCGAACACCACCAGCGGCAGAGCCAAAAGCACGGCGAACCAGAGAACCGCGCGCCGGATATCCGGCCGCTGCGGCCGGCCGAGCAAAAAGGCCCGACGCCTCACCGATTCTTTGTTCATAGCGCCAAGCTCGCATCGGCCGCGGCGCGACCTTTCCCGCAGCCACAGAATCGAGAATACCATGCGGAGGTAAAGTCGAAGACGGGCGCGGCTGGCGGGGCGGCAGATCCAGCTGGACCCGCGCCTCGCCGCGGAGGCAAAAACTCTGTCGGAACAACGATTTCTTACATAGATCTTACATTAATCTTGCCAAGCCCTGACCACTTCCGCTTGGCGCCGAATAGCATCGCTCTACATCGAGTTTCACGGGCGAGCGCCGAGTTCGCTCCGATTCAGATGGATTTACCAGGAGGATATCATGGCTTGGACAACCCCCACGATCTGCGAAATCTGCGTCGGCATGGAAGTCACCGCTTACGAGTCGAGCGAGATCTAAGCCGGATACCGGTGCTTCTCGATTGAGGGCACCAGGCAGATTTTCCAGTGGAGTTCGGCAAAGCCGGGCTCCACTGTCTTTTGTGGATCTCTTTTGCGCAAGACGGCGCCCGGAGGCCCTCCCCTCCACGGATGCGCCGCCCGCAATGCAACCTGAGCCGGCCTTGGCCGGCTTTTTTGTCGGCAATCTCAATCGGTCGGAAATTCGATCCCAATCTCCCGATAGCGCTCCGGATCGTCCTGCCAATTCTCGCGCACCTTGACGAACAGGAAGAGATGGATCCTCTGCTCGGCCGCGGCCTCGATGTCTTTGCGCGCCGCCATGCCGATCGCTTTGATCATTCGCCCGTTCTCGCCGATGACGATTTTTTTTTGCGCCTCGCGGGTGACGTAAATCGTCTGCTCGACCCGCGCTGAACCGTCCTTCCGATCACTCCACCGCTGCGTCTCGACGGTCGCCTTATACGGCAGTTCGTCGTGCAATCGGTCGAAAAGCTTCTCGCGGGTGATCTCGGCGGCGAGCGCGCGCAGCGGCGCATCGGAAATCTGGTCTGCGGGGTAGAGCCACGGCCCAGGCGGCATCAAAGCGGCGAGCCGTTTCTTCAAATCCACGGTCCCGTCGCCGCTCAGTGCCGAGATCATGAACGTCTCGGCGAAAGCAAGCCGTGCATTCAGCGCAGCGGCGAGTTCGAGCAATCTCGGCCGGCCGACGAGATCGATTTTGTTCAGCACGAGAATGGGCGGCGGCTGGCGCGCGGCGAGCCGGGCGAGGATCGCCTCCACCTCGGCGTCGATCCCCTTGCGCGAGTCGACAAGCAGCGCGACGGCGTCCGCTTCCGCCGCTCCGCCCCATGCCGAATTCACCATGGCGCGGTCGAGCCGGCGGCGTGGCGCGAAAAATCCCGGTGTATCGACGAAAACGATTTGCCCGTCGCCTTCGACCGCGATACCGCGCACCGGACTACGCGTCGTCTGCGCCTTGCGCGAGACGATCGAGATTTTCGCGCCGACCAGGGCGTTGAGCAGCGTGGACTTGCCCGCGTTGGGAGCGCCGACGAGCGCAACGAAGCCGCAGCGCGTTTGCGACGCTTCGCGCATCACGGTTGCAATTCGCCGATGCCTTCGCGGGCGATGAACCGAAGCGCCGCCGCCTGTTCGGCACCGCGCTTCGACGCGCCCTTGGCTTCGGCCGGCGCAAAGCCCGCCACTGTAACGGACATCGTGAATTCCGGCGCGTGTTGCGGTCCGGCGCGGCCGACCTCGCGATAGACCGGCGCGTCCAGGCCGCGCGCCTGCGCCCATTCCTGCAGCGCGGTCTTCGGATCGCGCAACGGCCGGCGCGGGGCGCGCATCAGCGGCTCGAAAGCGCGGGCGACCACCGCTTTGGCCGCCGCGTAGCCGGCATCGAGAAAGACGGCGCCGATCAGCGACTCGCAAACGTCGGAAAGAATCGCGATCTTGTTGGCCGCCTGCCGCTCGCCGTCGCCCAGCCGCAAATGCGGCTCCATGCCCCAGGCGTGTGCGATCTCGGCGCAGGTCTCGCGGCGCACGAGTTCGGCGAGGCGGCGCGACAGTTCGCCTTCCTCGGCATTGGGAAAACCGAGGTAGAGCATCTCCGCGACCGCGAGGCCGAGCACGCGGTCGCCCAAGAATTCGAGACGCTGATAGCTCGTCAGCCGTCCGGTCGCGCCGCTCATATGGGTGAGAGCGAGGAATGCGAGGTCGGCATCCGCGAACTGATGCCCGATGCGCGCTTCGAGCGGCCCGATATCCCTTCCCTGTGGCGCCATCTATCTCACGGGTCTGAACAGCCGATCCCAGCGCACGGTCCAGGGCCATTCCCAAAAGGCCCAGGCGGGCGCGTCGTTCTCAACGGAGAAGAAGATCAATTCGGCGCGGCCCACGAGATCCTCAGCCGGCACGTAGCCGACGCCGCCTTCGTCGGGCGGTACGCGGCTGTCGGTGGAGTTGTCGCGATTGTCGCCCATCATGAAATAATTGTTCGGCGGCACGGTGTAGACGCTGGTGTTGTCGTAGAAGCCGTTGTCGCCCTCGATCTGGATGATCGTATGCGAGACGCCACCAGGCAATGTCTCCTTGTAGGTCGGAACATCGCGGAGGTGGCCGAATAGATCTTCTTCTTTCAACGGCGCGATCGGCTCGCGCGGAACCATCGTGCCGTTGATCAAGAGGCGCGCATGGACCACCTGGATTTTATCGCCGGGAAGACCGATCACCCGCTTGATGTAATCGGTCTGGCCGTCGCGCGGTAATTTGAAAACCACGACGTCGCCACGTTTCGGCGGCGAGAAAAAGATACGGCCGTTAAACAGCGGCGGACTAAACGGCAGCGAGTGATTGGAATAGCCGTAGGCATATTTCGAAACGAACAGGAAATCGCCGATATCGAGGGTCGGGATCATCGAACCGGAAGGAATGTTGAAGGGCTGAAACAGCACCGTGCGAACGACGAGTGCGATAAGCCCCGCCTGAACGATGACCTTCGCGAGTTCGCCGAAAAAGCCGCCTTCCCTGCCCCGCTGCGTCGAACTCGTTTCCTTCTTATCCAAATCCAAATTCTCCGTCATGATGGGCTCTATGTTCGAGTTTCGCCGCGCCGGGCCGCGCGCTCCTTAGCACGCATGCGGGAAGCGGTGAAGAGCGCCGTGGCGAAGCGAAGAAGTTTCCGGGCTGCATAACCCTCAGGCGCGGTTGCCGGCCTTTAATCCCGGTGGTTCCGCTTGCGGCTTTTCGATCGCCTCGATGATCACCTGGGCTTGAGCGAAGGGATATTCGTCGGCCAATGTCAAATGAACGAGCGGCACAAGGCCGCGCGGAACGAGCGCCGTAAGCCTGAGCGCGGCGCCCCCCGTCAATTCTAACGTCGGCTTGCCGGATTCGAGATTGACTACGCCCATGTCGCGCCAGCGCACGCCGCGCGCGAGGCCGGTGCCGAGCGCCTTGGCGCAAGCTTCCTTGGCAGCGAAGCGCTTTGCGTAGGAGGCGGCGCGTTGCGTCCGCGCCTCGCATTTGTCGCGCTCCGCTTCGGTAAAGCAGCGTATCGCGAAGCGATCGCCAAATCGCGCCAACAATTCGTCAATGCGGCGGATGTCGCAGAGGTCGATGCCGAAGCCGATAATCATCGAGATTGGCTCTGCATGAAACGCCGTCGCGCAGGATACGTATGGGGGTGGCGTTTGGCCAACGTTCTCTGTGGAGCGAGTCGCAGGCTCATTTCCGGCCCGCGTCCATCGTGGCGCGCATTTTGCGGATTGCCGCCTCTATCCCGACAAAGATCGCCTCGGCAATGAGAAAATGGCCGATGTTCAGTTCGACGACTTCCGGCAAGGACGAGATCTGCCGCGCCGTTTGGTAATCGAGTCCGTGGCCCGCGTGGCATTCGATCCCAAGCTTTGTCGTCAAAGCAGCGGCGGCGCGCAGCCGCGCGAATTCGTCCGTGGCGCGTGTTTTCTCGCCGTCCAGCACGGCGTTGCACCAAGCGCCGGTGTGCAGCTCGATTGCCAGCGCGCCGATCGAGCGCGCCGCTTCGAGCGCTTCGGCTTGCGGCTCGATGAACAGCGCCACGACGATGCCGGCCCGGCCCAATTCGGCGACGAAAGGTTTCAAATGGTCGTGACCGCCGATCACGTCGAGGCCGCCTTCGGTGGTCCGCTCGGTGCGCCGTTCGGGCACGAGGCAGGCGGCATATGGCTTGACGGCCAATGCGACGTCGAGCATCTGCTCGGTCGCCGCCATCTCAAAGTTGAGCGGTACACGAAGCTTGGCTTTGAGACGCGTCATGTCCTCATCGTGGATGTGGCGGCGGTCTTCGCGCAGATGCGCGGTGATCCCGTCGGCGCCGGCCGCGACGGCGAGCTCGGCGGCGCGCAGTGGATCGGGAACGCCGCCGCCGCGCGCGTTGCGCAGCGTTGCGACATGATCGATGTTGAAGCCGAGGCGCAGCCGAGTTGCCATTATCCGTTTACCCGTTCGACTTTGCTGACCACCGGTTTCGTCCGAAGCTCGGTGATGACGCCGTTCAAATGTTTCAAATCGGCAATTTCAAGATCGATGATCATCTCGCGAAAATCCGGCGAGACGATATTGATGGCGATCGTGTCGATGTTGGCGCCCATGTCGCCAATCACGGTGGCAATGGTTCCCAACGTGCCGGGTTCATTGATGGCGGTCACCAGGATCCGCGCTGGGAAGAAGCGCTTTTGCCCCGCCTCGAGGTCCCAGCGCACGTCGAGCCAGCGTTGCGGCTGATCGTCGAAAGCGGTGAGATCCGGCGACTGAATCGGATAGATGGTGATCTCCTTGCCGGGCGTCAGAATGGCGACGATCCGGTCGCCGGGCACGGCGCCGCCGTTCGGCGCGAAGCGCACCGGAAGATCGCCGCTGAGACCGTGGATCGGCAACGCATCCTGCTCGCCGTGCCCCGGAAACTTGAAGACCAAGCTTTTGGCTTTCGGCAAGCCGAACCAACCGTCTTCGCCTTCCGGCGGCGGCGGTTGCGTGCCGGACTTGCGATCTTCGGAAAAGTCCGGATAGACCGCCTTGACGACATCGCCCGAGTAGATTTCGCCGCGCCCGACCGCCGCCAGGACATCCTCGACCCCGGCCCGCGCGAGGCGCGGCAAGGCCGCCTTCAGCTTGTCTTCGGCATAGGGCTTCGCGGCGCGCTCGAAGGCGCGCGCCACGATCTGCCGGCCGAGGTTGATGTATTGCATTTTTACCGCGTCGCGCGTGGCGCGGCGGATCGCGGCGCGTGCCTTTCCGGTCACCACCAGCTTTTCCCAGACGGCGGGCGGCACCTGCCCCTCGGCGCGCACGATTTCGACTTCGTCGCCGTTTTCCAGTTGCGAGCCGAGCGGCGCGATCCGCCCGTTGACCTTGGCGCCCACTGCCGAATTGCCGACGTCGGTATGGACGGCGTAGGCGAAATCGATCGGCGTCGCGCCGCGCGGCAACGCGATGAGCACGCCTTTCGGCGTGAAGCAGAAGACTTGATCGGGAAAAAGCTCGAGCTTGGTGTGTTCGAGAAATTCTTCCGGCGAATCGCCTTCCGCCAGGAGGTCGATCGTGCGCTGCAGCCATTGATAGGCACGGCTTTCGCGGCTCAAGGCCTCGCGGTCGGCGACCCGCCCGTCTTTATAGAGCGCGTGCGCGGCGAT
>JASHSB010000135.1 GCA_030036945.1 Methylovirgula sp.
GTCCTGGGTCCCGTGGGGCTTATTGCGGGCGCGGCTGTGGGTGCGACGGCTGGCCCTTCGATCGCCTCGAGCTGGGGCCTGCGGCATCATCATCACCATTATCGTCACGTGCAGGAGTGATTTCAGCACGCGGCGCGGAAATTTTGCGTTCATCGCCGGAGCGATCGCGCCGCGCGGCGCAACGCCGCTATTTGGACGCTATTTGGAAGTGGGTTTGAGGGCGCTTTCGAGCGCTGCCGCGGCGCGCTCGGCAGAGACATCGATCCACACCAAGTGTTCTTTGGCGAAATAGACAAACGCTCCCGTGCCGCTGGCCGCGGGCTTCACATATTCCACCAGCAGCGGATTGATGAAAATCACGGTACTGTTCGGCAATTCGATAAATCGGCATAGTTGCGTCATGTTTCTTCCTCGGCACTCGTGCTCCTAATGGAATTATCCTCATCCTTGCAAGAACCGCAGCGAGGATAGGGCGCAAACCTTGCCATCCGGTTGGTTTTTCAGCTGGGCAAGCGGCGCGGCGAATTTCTCCTAAGGCATTGAATTCGTCATCATTCGAGGCTAATTTTGTACCTCTCAGGGCTTCCGACTATGCGTACAACCCTCGCGCTCGACGACGAATTGCTCGCCAAGGCACAAGCATTAACCTCCTTGGAGGAAAAATCCGCGCTCGTACGCGAGGCGCTCAAGGCGCTCATCAAGTGCGAGAGCGCGCGGCGTTTGGCGCGCCTCGGCGGCAGCGAGCCGGCGCTTCGATCCCCGCCGCGGCGCCGCTCCGCGTGATCCTGGTCGATACGTCGGTCTGGGTCGATCATCCGCGCGCCGCGGACGAGCGGCTTTCGGGATTGCTCGAGTCCGCGCGGGTGCTGACGCATCCGTTCGTCATCGGCGAATTCGCGCTGGGCAATTTACGGTAACGCGACCTCATCCTCGAAAGACTGCGGGATTTGCCGCAGGTCAACGTCGCCACGCAGCAAGAGGCGCTTCACTTCATTCGCCGCAACGCGCTCTTCGGGCAGGGCATCGGCTACGTCGATGCGCATCTCCTTGCTTCCGTCCGGCTGACGCCCGGCGCCTCGCTTTGGACGCGCGACAAGCATCTTCTCGCCGTGGCCGAGCATTTGTCGATGGCGGATCAGGGGTAATCATCCTAACGCGCCTTCTCGCCCAGCTTGCCGCGCGTCTCGGCGAGATGATCGAAGCGGTGCGTGTAGGAGCCGAGCCCTTGCGTGTCGGCGCGTAGCTGCAAGATCAAATCGTGCAGTTCGGCGCCCGGCATAAGCGCTTCGACGTCGTCCCATCCCGGCCAACCTTCGCGTTCCCGATAGCCAAGGATTTGTCCGCGCCGCCCGGTGAGCAGCCGCTGCGCGCTGGCCGTGAAGCGGTTGGGCACCGAGATCGTCACGTGCTCGATCGGTTCGAGCAGCACCGGATCGGCCTTCGGCAGCGCCTCGGTGATTCCGTTACGCGTGGCAATACGGAACGCCATGTCGGAACTGTCGACCGCATGGAATGACCCTTCGGTGAGCGTCACCTCGACGTCGACCATCGGGTAGCCGGACGGGCCTTTCTGCATCGCCTCTTCGGCGGCCTCGCCGACCGCCGGGATATATTGGCGTGGCACCGCGCCGCCGACGATCTTGTCGACGAACGCGAAGCCCGCGCCGCGCGCGCGCGGCGCGATCTCCAGGACCACGTCGGCGAACTGTCCGTGGCCACCGGTTTGGTGCTTAAGCCGCGAATGCTGCGTCACGCGTTTCTTGATGGTTTCCTTATAAGCGACCTTCGGAGCCGCGACGTTTATCTGGCAATTATAGACGTTGGCGAGCCGTTCGAGCGTGACGTTGAGATGGATCTCGCCTTGGCCTTGCAACAGCGTCTCGCCGGTCGCGCGGTTTTGTTCGATTACGAGCGAGGGATCTTCCTCGACGATCTTATGCAGCGCGCCGGAAAGTTTGACGTCGTCCTTGCGGTCCTTGGCGGCGATCGAGAATGCATAGACGGGCGGCAACGGCTCGGGGAAAGGCAGGTTCGCCTTGCCCGCCGGGCCTAATATCGCGCCGGTCGTCACGTTTTCGAGCCGCCCGATCGCAATCAACTCGCCGGCTTGCGCGGCTTGCACGCGCACCGGCTCGCCGCTTGCAAAACGATAGAGCCCGCCCACACGGCTCCCGCCGAGGCTCGCGCCGTCGCGCAAACTGCCGCGCCAGATGCGCGCATAGGAGAGTTTGCCGGCGTAAGCCTGTCCGGCCTGCACCGTCTTGAAGATCTGCACGAGCGGCTGCTCGGACGGCTCGATGCCGCGCCGCCGCGCCGTCACCGAAGCCGGCGGCACGTCGTGGCGCAGCGCCTTCCAGAGCCGCAGAATGCCGTGCCCGCGCTGGCCGGCGCCGATCAGCACTTGGACGATCGTGCCGCTCGCCTGATCCTTGTGCAGCGTCGCGAAGATCTCGTCCTGCGACGGCACGACGTCTTCGAGTACTTTTTCGAGGAGCGCATCGTCGTGGTCGGCGAGCACTTCGGTCAAGCCGGCCAGCGCCTGCTGCTCGCCCTCGCGCATGTCGTTGGGCAGGCCGACGAGTTCGGAATCCTGCGCGCAATAGCGATAGGCGCGCTCGCTTGCGACGTCGACGTAGCCGGTCACCGCGTCGTTCTCGCGGATCGGCATCTGGCGCAGGACGAGCGGCAGTTTGGAATGCGGCTGAAGCGCCGTGACGGTGTCGCGGATTTGCCCGGCGAACGCGTCGATCTTGTTGAAGAGGATCAGATGCGGGAGAGAAAGTTCCTCGATCTGTTTGAGAAGGATCGGCAAGTTGGCGAGCCGGTCGGGCGACGGCTCGCAGACCACAATCGCGAAATCCACCGCGGCGAGCGCTGCCGCCGCCTCATAGGCAAATTCGACCGAACCGGGGCAGTCGATGATCGACCAAGGCTCGTCCATGAAGTTGCAATGACCAAGCCTCAGCTCGGAACTCATGGTGCGGCCGGAAGACGCGTGGCCGCGTTTGGCGGGTACGCCCGCGGCGCCGAGCAGCGCCTCGAAAAGGACCGATTTGCCGCTGCCGTACGGGCCCACGATCGCGACGGAACGTGGGCCCGCCGGTTCCGCCTTCCAGGAGGATCTTGTCATGCTGCGTCTCCCTGTCGCCGTTCGTTGTTCTTGATTCCGCGGGCGAAAGGTCGCCGCGGCGCCCCGCCGGCCCGAGGCGCGGGGCCGCTTGCCGCGGCCGATCGAGGCGATGAGACCACAAGAAAGGGCGGAGCGAAAGAACAAAGCTCGCGAGCGCCACGATGCCGGCTTGGCGACGCGCTTCCCGCCGAAAGCGGAGGCTTGCGGGGCGACGGTAGGATGCTAAGAGGGGCCATGATCTCTCCTCTCGCGCCGCAATCCTATCCGGACATTCCGCCGATCGCCGGCGTGCGGCTCGCGACGGGCAACGCCGGCATCAAGAGCAAGACGCGTCCCGACGTGCTGCTGGCGCTCTTCGATAAAGGGACGAGCGTCGCCGGCGTCTTCACCACGTCGAAATGTCCGGGCGCGCCAGTCGATTGGTGCCGGGGGCGGCTTAAACGCGGTAAGGCGCGCGCGCTAGTCGCCAATTCCGGCAATGCCAACGCGTTTACCGGCAAAGCCGGCGTGGAGACCGCACGGCGCATCGCGGCGCTGGCCGGCGCGGCGGCAAAGATTAGCGGTTCTGAAGTCTTTCTTGCCTCGACGGGCGTGATCGGCGAGCCGCTCGATGCGGGCAAGTTCGAGGGGCTGCTCGACAAGCTCGCGGCCCAGGCCGCGCCCGGCGGATTTCTCGCCGCCGCCAAGGCGATCATGACCACCGACACGTTTCCCAAGGTTGCCTGTGCCAAGGCACTTCTCGACGGCGTCGAAGTCTCGATCGCCGGCATCGCGAAGGGCTCGGGAATGATCGCGCCCGACATGGCGACGATGCTCGCCTTCGTCTTCACCGACGCGCCAATCGCCGCCGCGCCGTTGCAGGAGATGTTGAAACGCGGAGCCGACGCCTCGTTCAACGCGATCACTGTCGACGGCGACGCATCGACGTCGGATACGCTGCTTCTCTTTGCGACGGGAACGGCCGCCGAACGTGGCGCGCCGAAAATCACCGCCGCCAGCGACCGACGCCTACAGTCTTTCTGTGCCGCGCTTGACGAAGTGCTCGGCGATCTCGCCCGTCAGATCGTCAAAGACGGCGAAGGCGCCCGCAAGTTTGTGAAAGTTACGGTCGAAGGCGCGATAGCCAAGCGCTCCGCCAAGATTGTCGCCCGCTCCATCGCCAATTCGCCGCTGGTCAAAACCGCGATTGCTGGCGAGGACGCCAATTGGGGACGTATCGTGATGGCGGTGGGCAAGGCGGGAGAGCCGGCCGATCGCGACCGGCTCGCCATCTGGTTCGGGGATATCCGGGTCGCGCACAAAGGGGGGCGCGATCCTTCCTACGACGAGGCGCAGGTCGCAGCGTTGATGCGCCGGCCAGAAATCGACATCCGTGTCGACCTTGGGCTCGGCAAAGGGCAGGCTACGGTCTTCACCTGCGATCTGACGAAAGAATACGTAGCGATCAACGGCGATTATCGCTCGTAACGAGCCTCGCCCTTGTTCTCAGGCCGCCTCGGCGCCGCATAGGAACTCGCGCGCCCGGACGGCGAGAACCTCATCCTTCAGCCGCTGCCAGGCGTGCGCGTCGGCTTGGCTGATCGCCCGGGTGAGCGCGCAAAGCCGCCGGTAGCGGCCGCTCGCAACGACAGCCTCGAAACGGACCGGGTCGTCCCAGAGCGCCTTGATCCAAGCGAGCCGGCGTTGCGTCTGATGTTTGCGCTGCAAGGCGGTGTCGCTTCCGAGCCGCGCGTATTGCTCGCAGAAGAGATCGAGATCCTGGCAGAGCACATCGACCTGCCCGGCGTCGCCGCCGCAATGGTAAATGCCGTCCGAGCGGCCGATATATTCCGGGACGTTCTGTCGCATCGGGATCACCCTTAATGAATGCTGATCCATCCTAACGGGAGGATCTAAAGCCCGGGTGAGCCGATTTGCTAAAATGCGCCGCATCGGCACAATTCGGTGTGCCGACGCTTCATGCCGCAGCGCCGTTGCCCGCTTCGCGCGGATCGCCGAAATGGGCGATGTACCGCGCCTCGATTTCGGCCACGGGCATGATCGTGAAGACGTCAATAG
>JASHSB010000015.1 GCA_030036945.1 Methylovirgula sp.
ACGTTCAATTCCTTGGCGAGCGCCTTCAGGCCGGTGGTGATCTCGGTCACTTCCTGCACGCGGTTGTCGCTGCGCGTCTTCGACGACGAAAGCAACTGGATGTAATCGACGATAAGCAGGTCGAGGCCGCGCCGGCGCTTCAGGCGACGGGCGCGGGCGACGAGCTGGGCGATCGAAATGCCGCCAGTCTGGTCGATGTAGAAAGGGATGGTCTGCATCTCCCGCGCCGCCTGCGCGACGCGGTGAAACTCGGCTTCCGAAATGTCGCCGCGGCGGATCTTATAGGAAGGCACGGCGGCTTGTTCGGAAATGATGCGCGTCGCCAACTGCTCGGCCGACATTTCGAGCGAGAAGAAGCCCACTACCCCGCCGTTCACCGTCGCCTGCGTGCTGTCAGGCCGCGCCTCGAATTCGTAGGTGCGCGCGATGTTGAACGCAACGTTGGTGGCGAGCGCCGTCTTGCCCATGCCGGGCCGTCCGGCGATGATGACGAGGTCCGAGGCCTGAAGACCGCCGAGCATCCTGTCGAGGTCGGTGAGGCCCGTGGCGAGCCCCGAGAGGCGGCCGTCGCGCTCCCAGGCCTTCGCCGCCATATCGACCGCGGCGGTGAGCGCCTCGGAAAAGCGCTGGAAACCGCCCTCGTAGCGGCCGGTCTCGGCGACCGCGTAGAGCTTGCGCTCGGCTTCCTCGATCTGGTCGCGCGGCGAGGCAGCGATCGGCGCGTCGTAGGCGCCGTTGACGATGTCCTCGCCGATGACGATAAGATCGCGGCGTACCGCGAGATCGTGGATTGTGCGGCCGTAGTCGGCGGCGTTGATGATGGTGGTTGCTTCCGCCGCGAGGCGAGCGAGATATTGGGCGATCGTGACGCCGCCGAGATCGTGTTCGCCGAGGAAGGTTTTAAGGGTAATGGGGGTCGCCAGCTTGCCGGCGCGGATCAACTGCGCGGCGACGTCGTAGATGCGCCGGTGCAGCTCCTCCGAGAAATGCTGCGCCTGCAGGAAGTCGCAAACGCGGTCGAAGGCGTCGTTGTTGACGAGGATTGCGCCGAGCAGCGCCTGTTCGGCCTCGATATTGTGGGGAGGCACGCGAAAGCCGGGCTCTCCGGCGCGCGGCGGCGCGGCGGCGAGTGCGGTCGATGCGGGGAGACGTTCCGATGCCGGCATGTCGGTAGGCGAATCCAGTTCCCGAAGGAACCGCCCTTCTTACATGCACGGCGCCGGAAAGGGAGGAAAATATCGCGACGGCCGGCGGCGTTCACGAAATCCACAAGCGCGGAAATATTCGAGGCGCGGCCGGTGCACCCTAGACTTTGCGAACGCCTTGATCTCTAGCCGGGTTCGGGCCGCGCCGGGCAGCCCGGCGGCGAGCTGGCGCGCTACGCCTGTTCGCCGTTCGCCTCGGCAAGCGCCGCACCGACCTCGAGGCCGAGTTCCTCCGCCGAAGCTTCGGGAGCGACGACGATCGTCTCGCCCTTGGCCTGGCGCTCCGCCTCTTCCGGCGAGCGCGCAACGTTGATCGTAACGGCGCATTCGACCTCGGGGTGGAGGTGGACCGGCACCTCGTGAAGACCGAGCGTCTTGATCGGTGCCTTGAGCGCGATCTGCTCGCGGCTCGTATGGAACCCGCCGGCGCTCACCGCCTCGGCGATGTCGCGCGCCGAGACCGAGCCGTAAAGGTGCCCGGTCTCGCCCGCTTGGCGGATGATGACGAAGCTTTGCCCGCCGAGCTTCTCGGCGACGACCGTCGCTTCTCCCTTGCGCTCCAGGTTGCGCGCTTCGAGCTCGACGCGCTGCTCTTCGAAGCGCTTCTTGTTGGGTTCGGTGGCGCGTAGCGCCTTGCCGGTCGGCAACAGAAAATTGCGGGCGTAGCCGTTCTTGACGCGCACCGTGTCGCCCATCTGTCCGAGTCTGGCGATGCGTTGCAGCAAAATGACTTCCATGCGTCCGATCCTTTTAGCTATGGGAGGCCGCGGCCGCGGCTTTGCGGTCGCGCAGCCCGAAGGCCGCCTCGACGAGACCGACGAGCGTGAAGGCGATGAGCGGCCAAGGCATGAGCAGCGCCAGCACGACGTAAAGCACGCAAAGCATGGCGCCGCGGAATTTCGCGCCGCGCGATAGATCGTGGATCACGCACAGCCCTTGCAGGGCGAACAGGATGGCGAGTACCGCCGCCGCTTCGCTGGCGATCACCCTGGCGGCTCCGCCGAGCAGGCAAAGTGCGACGGACGCCGCGAACGCAACGCCGAGCAGGCGCGGCACGCGCAGTTCGTGCGCGATATCGGGCCACGGCCGCGTCAGCCGGTTCGAGACCTGCACGATCCGCGCCGCCAGCCACAGGTTGAACAGCAGCGCCACGAAAATCGCCGAAGCGGTGAGCGGCGGCATCGCGCGGATCACCAGGCGCGCCAGCGAAAGAAGATCGACGCCGTTGGGCAGCTCGTAGGAACCGAGTGCCTGAACGAGGAATGGGGCGATCTTCGCCGCGGCCTTGTCGAGCGTAGCGTCGAAATCGACCTGCCCGAAACAGGCCGCGAGCGTCGCGAAGCCGACGATCGCAAAGCCGATCAGCGCCGCGTGCAGGACGATACCGCCGAGCGGATAATAATCGCGAGTCCTTCCATTTTCATTGCGCCGCGCGCTCCACGGCAGGGCCGGACCGCTCCTGTTCAAGCCCGCGAGGTCTGCGAGCCACCAGGCGGGAAGCGCCTGACAGGCGGCGAAGACGAGACCGCCGAGTCCCGCCGTCAGGCCGGCGTCGAGAAATCCGCTCTGCGGGATCGTGGCCGCCGTCATCAGGGCAACGAAGGTGAGGACCGCGACCGCGACGGCGCCAAGTCCCGTCATGTGTCCGAAGCCGAGCGTGGCGATCATCAGCGGCAACGGCGACAGCGAAGCGAGAAACAACGCAGGCCAGGTGCCTTGCCGCAGCAGGCCGACAAACAGCAACGTCGCCGTGAGCCCGCTGCCGAGCGCGATCGGTACCCGCAGGTCGGAATTTTGTTTCTTCACCATCGCCGAGCTGTCCCGCCAACGCGGTTAGGGATCTCGTCCCAACCGAACCGCCGCGCGCCGACGGTCCTTTTATCTGCGAACTTCTACCCGCGAACTCCGATGGCCTCCGGATCTCAGCGGATCAGATAGGGCAAGAGCCCCAGGAACCGCGCCCGCTTGATCGCCTTTGCCAATTCACGCTGTTTCTTAGCAGAGACGGCGGTAATGCGCGAGGGCACGATCTTGCCGCGTTCGGAAATGTAGCGCGAAAGGAGCCGCGTATCCTTGTAATCAATCTTCGGCGCGTTGGGGCCGGAGAACGGGCAGGTTTTGCGGCGGCGAAAGAAGGGCCGGCGGGCCGGTGCGACGAGCGGCGGCATCAGAACGCCCCTTCTTCGCCGATGTTCGCTTCGTCACGCCGCCGCGAGCCGGAGCGGCCGCGCCGTTCGCCGCGCTCACCGCGTTCGCCACGCTCACCGCGTTCGTCGTCGTCGCGCTTGCGCATCATCGCCGACGGGCCTTGTTCCAATTCCTCGACGCGCACCGTCAGAAAACGCAGCACGTCTTCGTTGATGCGCATCTGCCGTTCCATCTCGGCGACCGCGCTTGCCGGCGCGTCGAGGTTAAACAGCGTGAAATGCGCCTTGCGGTTCTTGTTGATGCGGTAGGCGAGGGACTTGACGCCCCAATATTCGATCTTCTCGACCTTGCCACCTTGCTGTTCGATGATCGTTTTGAACTGCTCGCTCAACGCTTCCACCTGTTGGGCGGTCACGTCCTGGCGCGCCAGATAGACATGCTCGTAGAGAGCCATGTTCGTGCCTTTCCTTTGTCCGCGCGGCCCGGCGCAAAGCCCTTCGAGCCCGGGAAAGGCTCGAACGAACGAAGGCGGAGACATGGGAAGACGGGAAACCCTGCGCGCCGGGATCGTTGCGCGCCTTCCGTTCAGCCCCCGGCCGAAGCCGCAGAGCAAGCCGAAAACTTGCGAGCCGGCGTTATACGTGGAAATGGCACGAAAGCAAGGATGCGATCAGCCGATTGTGAAAGCCGTCCTTTTGACGCACCGGCACCTGGGCGAATATGCTCGCGGGCGCCCGACTGGGATTGCACGTTGAAAAAACTCGTTCTTACGTTGGTCCTGTGCGGCCCATGCGGCGCGGCCCATGCCGGCGACCCGAGCGCGAGCCCGCCCGCCGCGACGCCCGACTCTAC
>JASHSB010000136.1 GCA_030036945.1 Methylovirgula sp.
TCGATCACCCGCGACGTGTCGGGCGAAGGCGTGCAGCAGGCGCTGCTCAAGATCATGGAAGGCACGATCGCTTCCGTGCCGCCGCAGGGCGGTCGCAAGCATCCGCAGCAGGAGTTCTTGCAGGTCGACACGACCAACATCCTGTTCGTCTGCGGCGGCGCCTTTGCCGGCCTCGAGAAGATCATCGCGGCGCGCGGCACGTCCACTTCGATCGGCTTCGGTGCCACGGTTCAGGCGCCGGACGAACGGCGCACCGGCGAAATCCTCCGCAAGGTCGAGCCGGAGGACCTCTTGAAGTTCGGGCTGATCCCGGAATTCGTCGGCCGTCTGCCGGTCATCGCCACGCTCGAGGATCTCGACGAGGAAGCTTTGAAGAGAATTCTGGTCGAGCCGAAGAACGCGCTCGTCAAACAGTACCAGCGTTTGTTCGAGATGGAGAACACCGAACTTACCTTCCAAGACGAAGCGCTGAGCGTCGTCGCCAAGAAAGCGATCGAGCGCAAGACCGGCGCGCGGGGCCTGCGCTCCATCATGGAAGCAATCTTGCTCGATACGATGTTCGATCTTCCCGGCTTGGAGAGCGTCGAGCAGGTAGTGATCGGTCCCGACGTGGTCGAAGGAAAATCTCGACCTCTCTATATCTACGCCGAACGCACCGAGAAAAGCGCCACCAGCGCCTGATGCAGGTCGCGGCCCGTTTCGGGTTGCGGCCGACGCGGCCTCGCACCTCACAGCCTCGTCAAGAATCGTTGTACCGTCGCCAGCTGCGGCGGGACCGCTTCTTGAACGCGGCCCCGGCAAACGCCATCTTAAGGTGGGGAAAATGCCCCAAACAGGGCCGCAGAGTACGATCTCCCCGGGCGACGGGCTAAGTTGACCGAGCAGGCGCTGGTCGCGGTGGCAAGGTACGGACCCTGGTCATCGACGGATATTCAGATAGGATCGGATGATGAGCGTTCAGAAGCGCGAATTGGCCCCGCCCGGCACGGTCGAAAACTATCCGGTGCTGCCGCTGCGCGACATCGTGGTGTTCCCGCACATGATCGTGCCGCTGTTCGTCGGCCGCGAAAAGTCGATTCGGGCGCTCGAAGAGGTCATGAAGGCCGACAAGCTCATCCTGCTCGCGACCCAGATCAATGCCGCCGACGACGATCCGAGCCCCGACGCGATCTTCAAGACGGGGACGCTCGCTTCGGTGCTGCAGCTTCTAAAGCTTCCCGACGGCACCGTGAAGGTGCTGGTCGAGGGCCAGGTGCGCGCCCGCGTGCACAGCTACATGCGCACCGCGGAATTCTACGAGGCGGAGGCCGAGATCGTCGCCGACGAACCGACCGATAAGGTCGAGGTAGAGGCCTTGGCACGTTCGGTCGTGGCCGAATTCGAATCCTATGTGAAGCTCAATAAGAAGGTCTCGCCGGAGGTGATCGCCGCGGTGAGCCAGATCGACGATCATTCGAAGCTCGCCGATACCGTCGCTTCGCATCTCGCCGTCAAGATTCTCGACAAACAGTCGGTGTTGGAGACGAGTTCGGTCGCCAAGCGGCTGGAAAAATGCCTCGGTCTGATGGAAAGCGAAATCTCGATCCTGCAGGTCGAGAAGCGTATCCGCACGCGCGTCAAGCGGCAGATGGAGAAGACGCAGCGCGAGTATTATCTGAACGAACAGATGAAGGCGATCCAGAAGGAGCTCGGCGACGAGGAAGGCAAGGACGACCTCTCCGAGCTCGAGGAGCGCATCAAATCGACGCGCCTCTCCAAGGAAGCGCGCGACAAGGCCGTTACCGAACTAAAGAAGCTTCGGCAGATGTCGCCGATGTCGGCGGAAGCGACGGTGGTGCGCAACTACCTCGACTGGCTGCTGGCCATTCCGTGGAACAAGAAAAGCAAGATCAAGAAGGATCTGACCGTCGCGCAGGAGGTGCTCGACAGCGACCACTTCGGCCTCGACAAGGTGAAGGAGCGGATCGTCGAGTATCTCGCCGTGCAGAGCCGCGCCAACAAACTGACGGGACCCATTCTCTGTCTCGTCGGGCCGCCCGGCGTCGGCAAGACCTCGCTCGGCAAGTCGATCGCCAAGGCCACGGGCCGCGAATTCGTCCGCATGTCGCTCGGCGGCGTACGCGACGAAGCGGAGATCCGCGGGCATCGGCGTACCTATATCGGCTCGATGCCCGGCAAGATCATCCAGTCGATGCGCAAGGCCAAGACGTCCAATCCGCTCTTCCTGCTCGACGAGATCGACAAGATGGGCATGGACTTCCGCGGCGATCCGTCCTCGGCGCTGCTCGAAGTGCTCGACCCAGAGCAGAACCATGCATTCAACGACCATTACCTCGAGGTCGATTACGATCTCTCCGGCGTAATGTTCGTGACGACGGCGAATACGCTCAACATTCCGCCGCCGTTGATGGACCGTATGGAGATCATCCGCATCGCCGGATACACGGAGGATGAAAAGATTGAGATCGCCGAGCGCCACCTGATTCCGGCGGCGCTGCGCAAGCACGGCCTTGCGCCGGTGGAATTGAAGATCGAGCGCAGCGGCCTGGTGACGATCATCCGCCGCTACACGCGCGAGGCGGGCGTCCGCAATCTCGAGCGCGAGATCTCCAATCTGTCGCGCAAGGCGGTCAAGCAAATCCTTACCGGCAAAACGCTTTCGGTGACCGTCACCGAAGACAACATCGGCGACTTCCTCGGCGTGCCGCGCTATCGCTACGGCGAAGTGGAGCTCGAGGATCAGGTCGGCGTCGTGACCGGCCTCGCCTGGACAGAGGTCGGCGGCGAGCTGCTCACGATCGAGGGCGTGATGATGCCCGGCAAGGGCCGCATGACGGTCACCGGCAATCTGCGCGACGTGATGAAGGAGTCGATCTCGGCGGCCGCTTCCTACGTGCGCTCGCGCGCCGTCGATTTCGGCATCGAGCCGCCGCTGTTCGATCGGCGCGACATCCACGTGCACGTGCCGGAGGGCGCGACGCCGAAGGACGGTCCTTCGGCCGGCGTGGCGATGGCGACCGCCATCGTTTCGACGATGACCGGGATTCCGGTCCGCCGCGATATCGCCATGACCGGCGAGATCACGCTGCGCGGCCGGGTGCTGCCGATCGGCGGCCTTAAGGAGAAATTGCTCGCGGCGCTGCGCGGCGGACTGAAGAAGGTCCTTATTCCGGAAGACAACGCCAAGGACTTGGCGGAGATTCCGGACGGCGTGAAGAACGGGCTCGAAATCGTTCCGGTCGCGCGCATGGACGAGGTCCTCAAGGAAGCCTTGGTGCGTCGCCCGGTGCCGATCGTCTGGGAGGAGGACAGCAAACCGATCGCGCCGTTGCCGCCCGACGAGGAGACTCCGGGGTTCGTCGCGCATTAGGCATAGCGTTTATCTCCGGTAACGCCGAACCCGAGCTGGGGCCCGGGTTCGGCATTTTTGTATTGCGCGCCGGAAACGCCGGCGTTTAGCTTGCCGGGCCCGGCGGGCGGTTAGCTCAGTTGGTAGAGCATCTCGTTTACACCGAGAGGGTCGGCGGTTCGAGCCCGTCACCGCCCACCATGGGCAACGTCGTAACCGCGCGAACCGCGCCGACCGCTTCGTTGCAAGCTTCCTGGCCCGGCTGCGATTGCGTGGTTTTCTAAAAACGCTATTCTAGGTTTCAGAAGCGTCCAGTGGAGTTGGTTTTATGAGCCAGGTTCATGACTGCGCGGGCCGAAAAAACCGTCGGAGCGTGACGGCCGTCTGTTTTGGGTTGGGAATTCTCCTCATTCTCGGTTTCGCGCCGCATCCGGCGCACGCGCAGGCGATGACGTTTCGCTTGATCTCGGTCGGCGATCGCGTTTGGTGCAGCGGCTCCTGTCCGGTGGTGATCGCGGCCGAAGGCGAGATCACCACCGGTACTCCCAACGCCTTCCTTGCGTTCGTAGAAAGCAACGTCGGAACCAACAATCTTCATGCAATTGTGTTTCTCGACTCGCCGGGAGGCAAAGTGCTCGCCTCCATGGAGTTCGGCAAGATCTTACGCGAGCTGGGCGCGGCGGCAATCGTCGGGCGCGTCGATCCCGCGGCGGCCAATCGCCGGCTGAGCGAGTTCGTCGCGGCACGCTGTCTTTCGGCGTGCGTTTACGCGCTGATGGGCGCCAAGAAGCGAGTTATCCCGCCGCAAAGCCTGGTCGGCATCCATCGTATGTTCACCTACGTCGATGCGGCCGATCCGGATAGCTCCACGGTCGTGCGCTATCGTCGTTACGACAACGGCGAGATGGCCGCGGTTCTCGAACGCTACACGTGGGCGATGGGCGTAAGCCCGGAGCTGATCGCGATGGCCGAGCGCATTTCGTCGGACCGCATCCACATCATGTCGCGTGCCGAGATCGCCCGTTTCCATTTGGCTTCGTCGAAGTTCTAGGCTTCTTGCTTGACTTGCAGAGCCCCCTACCTTATCGGGCGAATCTTCGCGATCGACGCGGGGGAGTAGCTCAGCTGGTTAGAGCGCCGGCCTGTCACGCCGGAGGCCGCGGGTTCAAGTCCCGTCTCTCCCGCCATTGCCGGATTTTCGCGCAAACCGTGCATGATTTCTTGGCGCTTGCCACCTTCTCTTCCACGGGCCGGAAAGCGCCGAGACGCGCGCGGCGCGTTTGCATCATCAGCCGACGCCCGCTTCGATCGCCGCTGCCGAACGGCGGTTGCACGAAAGCGAGGGGGCAACGCGTGCCCTCGCGGCCCTGGTGCGGGCGCGCAAAGCCAACCGCGCCGGGCAAAAAAGCGCCTGCGCGCGCGCCCTTGGCGAAGCGCGCGCGGCGATCGCGCGCTGATCGTCCGGTCTTTGCGCGCCCCGGAGTGCGGCGAATGCGGGGCCTATGACGCGTCAAATTGGCACGCCGGGGCGGCTCCGATTCCACTCCCTTGTCGATCTGCGTTTGCTCCGATTGAACTCCCTACCCAGAAATGCTGCAGAGCGGCAGCGCATGTCGCACCGCGATCCTATCCGCTTGCTTGCGCGGCCGTGGGCAAATTTCTGTTGAGCCTAGTCTTGTTTCTCATTATTCATGCGGGAGATTATAGCTCCTCCCCGGCGGGCGCCGGCCCGATTGGTGACGCCAGCGCGAGAAAGCCGGCGCGAGGTCCTTCCGGATCTGCCCGAAAATGAACGAGATGCGTTTGTCCTTTGGGGCAGGCGGCAACGGAGAAGTTTGGGAGACGAATAATGAGCAATAGGCCGCGGAGCCCCGGGCGTCACTTTTTACAAATTCCCGGTCCCACCCAGATCCCCGATCGCGTCCTGCGGGCGATCGACATGCCGGTCATCGATCATCGCGGGCCGGAGTTTCAGAAAATCGCCAAGCGCGTGCTGGAAAAGGTGAAAGCGCCTTTTAAGACCAAGAATCCGGTCATCATTTTTCCGTCCTCCGGCACGGGCGGCTGGGAGGCGGCGCTCGTCAACACGCTTTCCCCAGGCGACCGCGTACTGATGTTCGAGACCGGCCAGTTTGCCACACTCTGGAAAACCATGGCGGCCAATCTCGGGCTGAAGCCCGAGTTCATCGAGTCGGACTGGCGCATCGGCGCCGATCCGGCGCAGATCGAAGCGCGGCTGCGCCAAGACAAAGGCCATGAGATCAAGGCCGTCTGCGTCGTTCATAACGAGACCGCGAGCGGCACGACCTCGCCGCTCGCCGAGATCCGCCAGGTGATCGACAAGCTCAAACATCCGGCGCTGTTTTTCGTCGACGCCGTCTCCTCGCTCGGCTCGATCGAGCTGCGGCATGACGAGTGGGGCATCGACGTCACCGTCGCCGGCTCGCAGAAGGGCCTGATGTTGCCGGCCGGTCTCGCGTTCAACGCGGTGAGCCAGAAGGCTTTGGCCGCTTCGAAGAGCTCGGGGTTCAAGAAATCCTATTGGTCGTGGGCGGACATGCTGGCCAACAACGCCAACGGCTTCTTTCCCTATACGCCGGCGACCAACATCATTTACGGCCTCGACGTGTCGCTCGATCTTCTCGAAGAGGAAGGGTATGAGCGCATCTTTTCCCGCCACAAGCGCCACGCCGAAGCCACGCGCCGCGCGGTCGTCGCCTGGGGCCTCGAAGTCCTCTGCAAGGATCCGAAATATTATTCGCCGGTCGTGACCTCGGTTCTCCTGCCGGCCGGGTATGACGCGGATGCGTTCCGCGCCGTCGTGCTGGAGAATTTCAACATGTCGCTCGGCACCGGGCTCGGGCGGGTGGCGGGCAAGGTCTTCCGCATCGGCCACCTCGCCGATACCAACGACCTGACGATCATGGGGGCGCTGAGCGGCGTCGAAATGGGTCTCGAACTCGCCGGAATTCCGCACAAGAAGGCGGGCGTTCAGGCGGCGATGGCCTATCTCGCCGAAGAGGCGAGGAAATCGACGCGGAAACTCGCCGCCGCGGAGTAATTCCGGATAGGATGGGTGGTGCGATTTTTGCACCGCCCTTTTTGCGTCCGGCCGTTGCTTTTGCATCGCGGCCCATCCAGCAGCGCCGCCATGGACCCCATCGAGGATCAAAGCGAGGTTTTCGCCTTTCTCGCCGATCCTTCGACGCACGCGCTTGCCGGCAACGTGACGCGCATCGATACGCACAGCGCCGTGGTATTTCTCGCCGGCCGCGACGTCTACAAGGTGAAGCGCGCCGTCTCTTTTCCATTCATGGATTTCTCGACGCTGGAGAAGCGTCGCGCCGCTTGCGAGAACGAAATCGCCATCAACAAGATCAATGCGCCGGAACTCTATCTTGGCACGCTGCCGATTCGGCGCGGGGCGCATGGGCTACGGCTAGGCGGATCTGACGGCTCCGTCGTTGAATGGGTGGTTCATCTGCGCCGCTTCGACGAGACGAAGACGCTTGATCGGCTCGCGGAACGCGGCGAGCTCGGCCTATCGATCGCCGCGCAACTTGCCGAGATCATCTTCACCGCGCACGAACGCGCGCCGAGCCGCGGCGGCGGCGCGACCGAGGATTTTCGTCGTCGGCTGGAAGATACGATTGCCGGGCTTGCCGAGGCCGAAGACGTATTCGCGCCGGCTGCTGTCGCGGCGCTCGGAACCCGCCTTCGAGCCGCCTATGAGGCGCACGAGCCACTGCTCAAGGCACGCGAAGCGCAAGGAAAGGTACGCCGCTGCCACGGCGATGTGCATCTGCGAAATATCGTACTCGAAGACGGCCGCCCGATTCTCTTCGACGCCATAGAGTTCGACGATGCCATCGCGACCATCGACATTCTCTATGATCTCGCCTTCGTTCTGATGGACCTTTGGCGGCGAGGCTTTCATGCGCATTCCAATCTTCTCTTTAATCGCTATCTTTGGCGCTCTTCCGAAGACGAAATCGAGGGGCTCGCGGCGCTGCCTTTGTTTCTTGCCTTGCGTGCCGCGATCCGGGCGCGCGTGACGGCAGCCTTGCGTAGGCTCGATCCCGTGGAGCGAGAGACGCGCGCCGGCGGGGCGCGGCAATTTTTTGCCGCTGCGGGAGATTTTCTTGCGCCGCACGCACCATGGCTCGTCGGCGTCGGCGGATTGTCGGGCAGCGGCAAGAGTACGCTCGCGCAAGCGCTGGCGGCCGAAATCGGCCGAGCGCCGGGCGCCGTGCATCTGCGTAGCGATATCGAACGCAAGAAGCTTTGCAGCGTCGGCGAAACGGAGCGCCTGCCAGCCGAGGCTTATCAGCCACAAATGTCGGCGGAGGTCTATCGTAAGCTGCGCGACCTTGCAGGGACCGTGCTGCGCGCTGGGCAGAGCGTCATCGTCGATGCGGTCCACGCCAAGCCCGAGGAGCGCGATGCGCTCGCCGCCGTTGCCGCGCATGCCGGCGTACCGTTCGCGGGGCTCTGGCTCGATGCGCCGGTCGAAACGCTTGTCGCCCGCGTCGCGGCGCGCACCAACGATGCGTCCGACGCGACGCCGGAAGTTGTACGCGAGCAAACGACGTTTGCGCTGGGTAGGCTCGATTGGACGCGACTCGATGCCGGCCGGCCACTTGCGGCGTTGAGGCAAGACGCGCTGCGAAGCCTCGGCTTATCGTCCGCCTAATCGTTCGGCGGAATGAGCACCGCCGCGCCCTGCAGTCGGCCTTCGCGCAGATCGACGAGCGCGTCGTTGGCGCGTTCGAGAGGATAGGGAATCGTGTGGGTGACGATCTCAGTCTTTTCCGCGAGGTTTAGAAAATCGATACCATCCTGGCGCGTGAGGTTTGCGACCGAAACCAGCCGGTGCTCTTCCCAGAGGAGCGCATAAGGAAAGCTCGGGATGTCGCTCATGTGAATGCCGGCGCAGACGACGGTTCCGCCCTTTCTCACCGCCGCGAGTGCAAGCGGCACGAGCGGCCCGACCGGCGCATAGATGATCGCCGCGTCGAGCGGCTCGGGTGGCTTCTCGTTCGAGCCTCCCGCCCACACGGCGCCGAGACTGAGAGCAAAATCCTGTGCGGCGCGGTCGCCAGGTCGCGTGAAAGCGAAAACCTTCCGATCACGCTGGCGTGCCACTTGGGCGAGGATGTGCGCGGCCGCGCCGAATCCGTAGAGGCCCAGATTAGCGCCGTCACCGGCCGCCACGAAGGAGCGCCAGCCGATAAGCCCGGCGCAGAGCAACGGCGCGAGCGCTTCGTCGCGGCCCCTATCGCCGAGCGGAAACGTATAGCGCGCATCGGCGATCGCGTGCGTGGCAAAGCCGCCGTCGCGTGTATAGCCGGTGAACAGCGGCGCGTCGCAGAGATTTTCCCGGCCAGCACGACAATACGGGCAAGTGCCATCGGTATGCCCGAGCCAAGGAATGCCGACCCGCATGCCCAGCGCCAGCCCGGAGACTCCCGAACCGATCGCATCGATTCGTCCGACAATCTCGTGACCGGGAACGATCGGTAATTTCGGGTTCGGCAATTCCCCGTCGACGACGTGAAGATCGGTGCGGCAGACACCGCAAGCCGCGACCTTGACGCGAATTTCGCCAACGCCCGGCTCCGGATCGGGCAGGTCCGCGATGACGAGCGGCGTGCGGATTTTCTTCAAGAGCATCGCGCGCATAAAATTATCGATTTCGCTTCGCCCGCCACGGCAACGCCGCCGATCGGCGCCGATCAATTTACGGCAAATCCTTAATCATGCCGAATTGGAATTCCAAAGTGACCTTTCCTGCGACGTGCAAAGGGCACGAGCCAGACAGTAGGTTGTGGAGGATGCCATGAATGCACCGGTACCTGGGCTGGAAGTCCGCAATGCGCAAGATAATTCGCTGAACGCACCGTCATTCCAAACGGCGTGGCAATCCGCCCTTTTCGATCTGCCTCTAGCATTCGCCGCGGAGGCTCTGCGTTTTGCCGCGCGGAGGCTTGCGGCGCAGAGCGATTTTTTCGCCGGACTTGAGACCTGCCACACGGTTCCCGAGGTCATGGACGCGCAATCGCGTT
>JASHSB010000016.1 GCA_030036945.1 Methylovirgula sp.
ATTCTCGCCGACGAGGTGATGAGCCAGATCGCCGAACATCAGGCCTATGGCGGCGTGGTGCCGGAACTCGCGGCGCGCGCCCATGTCGAAGTGATCGACCGGCTGATCGTTCGCGCCTGCGAATCCGCGGGTTGCCGGCTTGCCGATCTCGACGGCATCGCGGCGGCGGCGGGGCCCGGATTGATCGGCGGCGTGATCATCGGGCTGACGACTGCGAAGGCCCTGGCGCTGGCCGCGCGCAAGCCGTTCATTGCCATCAACCATCTCGAAGCGCACGCGTTGACGGCGCGGCTCTCGGGCGGCCTCGATTTCCCTTATCTGCTGCTTTTGGTGTCGGGCGGCCATACACAGCTTTTGGCGGTCAAGGGCGTCGGCGATTATCTGCGCCTCGGCGCAACCGTGGACGATGCCGTCGGCGAAGCCTTCGACAAAGTCGCAAAAGTGCTCGGCCTTGGCTATCCGGGCGGCCCATTCGTCGAACGCGAAGCGTTGAAAGGCGACGCGGCGCGTTTCGATCTGCCGCGTCCCATGCTCGGCCGCGACAAGCCCGATTTCTCCTTCTCTGGGCTGAAGACCGCGGTGCGCTTCGAAGCCGAGCGGATCGCGCCGCTGACCTCCGCCGACGTCGCCGATCTCTGCGCGTCGTTTCAAGCCGCGGTCATCGATACGCTTGCCGATCGGCTGCGCGCCGGGCTGCGCGTGTTCGCCGAACGGCTCGGGCCGTGCCAGACGATGGTGATCGCCGGCGGCGTCGCCGCGAATAATGCGATCCGCCGCGCGCTGATGCGCTTCTGTAGCGAGGCGGGTTTGCGCCTCGTCGTGCCGCCGATTCCGCTGTGTACCGACAACGGCGCCATGATCGCCTGGGCGGGAATCGAACGGCTGACGCTCGGACTTAGCGACGATATGACCTTCGCTGCGCGCCCGCGCTGGCCGCTCGACGCGGACAGAGATGCCGCGCATCACGGCAAGGCGTAACCCGACACGCAGATGTGAAGCGACAGCGTGGGATTGTAGCCGGATTCTTTGCCGAACAGGCGGCCGAGAACGCGCCACATCGAGGAAAAGGAAATGGCGCAGCGCAAGATTGCGGTGTTGGGAGCGGGAGCCTGGGGGACGGCGCTTGCCAATCTCGCCGCTCGCAACAGCGCCGCCGTCGCCCTTTGGGCGCGCGACAGCGACCATGTCGCCGAAATGCGCGCGACGGGGGTCAATGCGCGCCGCCTTCCCGGCGTACCGCTCGCCTTGAACGTCAAGCCGACCCAATCGCTTGCCGAAGCGGTTGCCGCCGACATCGTTTTCCTCACGGTACCGACGCAGGCGCTGCGCCTAGTGTGCGAGACGCTCGCAGGTTCCGTCGCGCCGGGCGTTCCCATCGTCATTGGCGCGAAAGGGATCGAACGGGCGACCGGTCTCTTTCCGAGCGAAGTCGTCGTGGAAATCCTTCCGGCAAACCCGCCTGCCGTACTTTCCGGGCCGAGCTTTGCGGTCGATGTCGCCAAGGGCCTGCCGACCGCCGTGACGCTCGCCGCCGAGAGCAGCGAGCGCGCCGCGGCGCTTGCCGCGACGCTTGCCGCGCCGTGGTTCCGGCTCTACCACGCGCGCGATGTCCGCGGCGTCGAGATCGGTGGAGCCGCCAAGAACGTGCTGGCGATCGCCAGCGGCATCGCGGCGGGCCGCAGGCTCGGCGCGAGCGCCAGCGCCGCGTTGATCGCGCGCGGGTTCGCCGAGCTTTCACGGTTCGGGCGTGCCTTTGGGGCGGATCCGGCGACGCTTGCCGGGCTCTCCGGCCTCGGCGACCTCGTCTTGACTTGCAGTTCGGTGCAGTCGCGAAATTTTTCGTTCGGATTTGCACTCGGGCGCGGCGCCTCCCTCGCCGAGGCGAGCGCTGACGGGAGGCTTACCGAAGGCGTCTACACTTGCGCCATTCTCGTCGATCTGGCGCGGCAGAAGGCGGTCGAGATGCCGATCTCGGCGGCCGTCGAGGCGGTGCTCTCCGAACGGCTCGAAATCGGCGCGGCGATCGAGGCGCTTTTGGCGCGGCCGCCGAAGCCGGAAGTCTCTGCCGAAAACGGCACCGCCCGTCTTTATGAATGAGCTATATTTCGGTTGCCGTCGTCGAGGGGAGCGCAAGGACGCTCGCGTTTTTGATCGAGGGTTAGGATGGCCTACTGGCTATTGAAGAGCGAGCCCGACAGTTGGTCCTGGCGTCAGCAGGTGAAAGCTGGCGCGAAAGGGACTTCGTGGAACGGCGTGCGCAACCATTCCGCCAAGCAGAACCTGATGGCCATGAAAGTCGGCGACGAGGCGTTCTTCTACCATTCCAACGAAGGCAAAGAGATCGTCGGCATCGTCGCCGTTACCAAACCTTATCATCCTGATCCGACCGACAAGACGGGCACGTTCGGCATGGTCGACGTACGTGCCGAAAAACCGCTGAAAAGACCGGTCGGGCTCGCCGCCATCAAAGCCGAGCCGCGGCTGAAGGACATGGTGCTCGTCAACAATTCCCGCCTTTCGGTGCAGCCCGTGACAGACGCCGAGTGGAAGCTCGTCCGCAAAATGGGCGGGGTCTGACTTCTCGCGCGCGGGGAGAGCGACAACTTGCCTTTTCTTCCAGTCGTGGCGTATCGCTGCGGCTTCCAATCGCCTGAGAACTGCAGACATGATCCGCTCCGCTCTGATGAACGTGATGACCGCCGCGGCGCTCAAAGCTGGGCGGGGCTTGAAACGCGATTTCGGCGAAGTCGAGAATCTGCAGGTCTCGGTGAAGGGACCGGGCGATTTCGTCTCCGCCGCCGATCACAAGGCCGAAAAGATCCTTTTCGAGGAGCTTTCGAAAGCCCGTCCTGGCTACGGATTCGTCATGGAGGAATCGGGCGTCGTCGAAGGCTCCGACAGGAGCCATGTCTGGTACGTCGATCCGCTCGACGGGACAGCGAATTTCCTCCACGGCCTGCCGATTTTCGGAATTTCGATCGCACTGGCGCGCGACGATCAGATCGTTGCCGGCCTCGTCTACAATCCGGCGATCGAGGCGTTATACGTCGCCGAGAGGGGCCAAGGCGCCTATCTCAACAATCGCCGTTTGCGCGTCGCGTCGCGTCGCGAACTCGGCGAAGCGCTGGTGGGCTGTGCCATTCCGCATCTCGGCAAATCCGGCCACGCGCGCTTTAAGGCGGAACTCTCCGCGGTGATGGAGCATGCCGCGAATCTGCGCCGGTTGGGCGCGGCGGCGCTCGACTTATGTTTTGTGGCGGCCGGCGCGTACGACGGGTTTTGGGAGCGCGGCCTGAAGCCGTGGGATCTCGCCGCCGGGATCTTGATCGTTAAGGAGGCGGGCGGTTTTGTGACCGACGCCGACGGCGGCTCGGATATTCTCGCCAAAGGCTCCGTTTGCGCCGGCAACGAGAATATACATTCGCAACTATTGGCCCTCATTCGCTCTGCCGGATGACTTCGATCCGTGCTAGAAATTGGATGCCGTGCGACAGCGCGGCGGCCTTGCGCCGGCATGCGGCGGCAAGCGAAGGCGAAGTGGAACGACCCATGGCGGCCGAGATCGACCCCTATAAGCTCTCCTTGCCGCGCCTCTATCTGCTGCGGATGGTGGTCTTCCTGATCCTCGTCGGCTTCGTCGCGCTCATCCTGCATAAGCAGATCCACATCGCGTTCATGGCCAACCCGGGCCTTAACAGCTTGATTTTCTTTGTGCTTGCAGTCGGCATCGTGCTCACGCTGCGACAGGTGATCCGGCTTTTTCGCGAGGTGAATTGGGTCAACTCCTTGCCGGACGCCGATTCCGACAGGGCGAAGCCGCCGCTCCTTCTGGCGCCGCTGGCAAGGCTGCTCGGCGCCCGTCCGCCCGGCACGGTGATCTCGACCTTGACCTTGCGGGCACTGCTCGACTCGATCGGCGCGCGGCTGGACGATGCCCGCGACACCGCGCGCTATCTCACTGGGCTGCTCATTTTTCTCGGCCTGCTCGGCACGTTCTGGGGGCTGCTCGCCACCGTCGGCTCGATCGGCGAGGTGATCCGCTCGATGAGCGGCGGCAACGATGCCGCGGTGATGTTCGAGAACCTGAAGAACGGGCTCGCCGCGCCGCTTGCCGGCATGAGCATCTCCTTTACTTCTTCGCTGTTCGGTCTTTCCGGATCGCTGGTGCTGGGCTTTCTCGATCTGCAAGCCGGACAGGCGCAGAACCGATTTTACAAGGAGCTCGAAGACAACCTCACGACCAGTGCCGGCGACGACGTCGTCATCGAGGACGGCCTGCCGAGCGAGGGCGTACCGCGCGATCTACGCGCCGCGCTCGAGAAGATCGCGATGACCGCCGACCAAAGCCACGCGCGCGCCACTTCCATCGCCATGGCCAATCTCGCCGACGGCATTCAAGGCCTCGTTCAGCACATGCGTTCCGAACAGCAAATGATCCGTGATTGGGTCGAGGCGCAAGCCGAGCAAAGCCGCGAGCTCAAAAGCGTGCTGAAGCAGCTTGCCAGGGAAACGGAGCGCCGCTGATGCCGCTTGCCCGCGCCCGCCGCCAGCAACGCGCCGTCGATTATTGGCCGGGCTTCGTCGACGCGCTCTCGACGATGCTGCTCGTCATCGTGTTCCTGCTCTCGGTATTCATGCTGGCACAATTCTTTCTTGCCCGCGAAGTTTCCGGCAAGGACACGGTTCTCGACCGGCTCAACAAACAGATTGCCCAGTTGACCTCGCTGCTTGCCATGGAACGCTCCGGCAAGGCCGACGTCGAAGCCAATCTCGCGGCTCTTCAGGCGACGCTCGACTCCGAGCAGAAGGAGAAGAGTAACCTGCAGGCGCAGATCGCCGCGATGAATTCCGGGGCTTCCGGCGCCGACCAGCGGGTCACTGCCGCCGAACAACAGGTCGTCGCCGAGAAGCAGATTTCCGCGCAGGCGCTCGCCGAGGTCGATATCCTCAACCAACAGATCGCGGCGCTGCGCAAACAGCTTGGCGCGATCGAGGATGCGCTTTCTGCTTCCGAGGCGCGCGACCGCGAATCGCAGGCCAAGATCGCCGACCTTGGCTCGCGTCTCAACATTGCGCTGGCGCAGAAAGTGCAAGAACTGTCACGTTATCGTTCCGACTTCTTCGGCCGGCTCCGGCAGATCCTTGGCGACCGCCCCGATATCCGTACCGTCGGCGACCGCTTCGTCTTCCAGTCCGAGGTGCTCTTCGACACCGGGCAGGCGACGCTGAACGACGCCGGCAAGACGACGCTCGACAAGCTTGCCAGCGCCGTGGTCGAACTCGGCCATGAGATTCCGCCGGAAATTCCCTGGATTCTGCGGGTCGACGGGCACACCGACAAGCGGCCGATCCAATCGGCACAGTTCCACTCGAACTGGGATCTTTCCGCGGCGCGGGCCATCGCCGTCGTCCAATATCTGATCAGCAAAGGCGTGCCGGCGGAGCGGCTCGTCGCCGCCGGCTTCGGCGAATTCCAGCCGATCGATCCTGGCGACAGCGACGATGCCTACAGCAAGAACCGGCGGATCGAGCTGAAGCTCACCGAAAAATGACGCCGCGGCGGAAAGAGCGGCGGCGATGATCGAAATGGGGGATTGGGCGAATTTTCTTGTTGCCGAAGTCGGCGCTTCGGCGGCGCTGACCGGGCTCGTCGTCGTCGCAATTTCAATCAATCTTTCGCGGATTCTTTCTTTCCCGCAATTGCCGGGCCGCGCCGCCGAGGCGCTCATCCTGCTCGGCGGCGTTCTCGTATTGACCAGCGCCGGATTGGTGCCGCATCAGCCGATGGAGTCCTTCGGCATTGAGACATTGATCATCGGTCTCGGCATGTTTCTCGCCCCGCTCGCCATCCAGTTGCGGTCTTTCAAAGCCGATACGGCTCTTTCCAAGACGCGCAAATTCGTCCGCTTTTTGTTGACGGCGGGGCCAAGTCTGCCGATCGTCGGCGCGGGCGTTCTGCTGATGGAGGGCTGTGGCAGCGGGTTCTATTTGATTGCCGTGGGGGTCATTCTGTCGCTGATCACAGGCGTCTTAACGACCTGGGTGCTGCTGATCGAGATCCTGCGGTAAGGCGCCTTGCGTCGCGCTGCGGCTTCGATGTAATGCGCCCCCTCTCCCGCTCGCGGGGAGAGGGTAGGGTGAGGGACCGGGAGGTTGACCGCGATACCGGGACTCGTCGCCTCAACAGAGATCGCTACCGGGCCGGTAGCTCAATTGGTTAGAGCCGGCCGCTCATAACGGTCTGGTTGCAGGTTCGAGTCCTGCCCGGCCCACCACGGTTCGCACCGAGCCGCCGATGATAATTCGCCTTCGTAGATTTCAGTCGTCGGGCGCTTTCGCTTTCGAGGGGAGCACGCCGTGCCGCAGCGATCCGTAGAGCTTCCGCGCCTCGCTGAGCGGCCTCCAGAGCATCGGGGTCTGTTTGATTTGCCGTTTGAGCCATAATTTCGCGGCGAAGGGCACAACGACAAAAATACCCCGCCAAGTGGCCGCCGACAAATGGTCGTAAAGCTTTTGCGGACCGTCGCACCAATCGCGCTTATAGGATTCGTCACCGATCGTGAAATCGAAGGTCGTAAGCTTGCGGTCGATTGCGTAACGCAGCAGTTCGTGCAGATGCGCGGTGCCTGGGCTGAAACGCGATAGCTCGCCGGCGTCGTAACTCGCCAGCACGAGATAGTAGGTGCCGCGGAAAATCAGCCCGAGATCGACCGCGGCGAGATCCGGACCGCAATTAAGATGACTGATATGCACCAGAGATTGAGTCCGCGAGTCCGTCGCCAAGGCGCGATAAAACTCCGAATAGCCAGGCCGCGCGAAGAGATTGCCCGCCCCCATTTGCAGCAATGCCCGCGACTTTTGAGCGATTAGCGTATTGAGCGCGGCAAGAGCTTCTTTCTGCTCGCGCGGATGTACCACCGTGAGCGTGCCAAGTTCGGCCAGCCGGCGACGTTTCCTGCGGTCTGTTCGCCGTATCGTAGAGGGACGCTTGGCCGCGTAGAAAATCTCCCAGCTTTCGGCGAGCGGCGTGGAATAGGCGCCGCTTGGGTTTAGAGTCACCCAGCGTTCCAGCATCGGATTGGCCTGCGCACCGACAATCGCCGGCATCTTTACCAGGTGGGCGATGTCGTAATGGAGCGCCGGGCGTTTTTGCAACATTTCGACGATGCGCCGCCAAATCTCGCGGAACTGCGCATCGCGCAGCATCGAGCAGAACTGCGGCGCGAGCAGCGGCGCATTGTAATCGCAGAGATCGGAGCCGAGCCAGACGAGCTCGCGTGCAAATCCGATCTTCTGGATAGCAAGCGGTAGAATGAACAAAACATCACCGCCGGCACGGCCGACGACGATTGCGGGCTGTACGCCGCCAAGCGCGCCGACGTGCCGCTGCCAGGTTGCCAACCAATCGAACGTTTGAAAGACGGTGCAGTCGGCCTGCCGTTCAAAAGTGCGCCAATCGTTTTCTACTTCGGCAAGATTTTCGTAGACGGCGAGTTCGATCGGCACGGCCAACGGACTTGCGACGGAGACATAGGCCTCGCTTGTTCGCGTGTCCAAATTGGCATCCTCGTAGGAGATCCGTTTGAGGGAACCAGCTCTCGACACGATCTCGCTCCTTGGGTTCGATATCCCGCACCCTAACCGGCCCGGTTCAAAGGTGCGGTAAACGGCGAAGATGAAATATCGGCTAACGTTAACGCCCGATCGATCTGGATACGGCTGCGACCCGAATTGCCGAAACTCCTTCGGCTGTCCGGTATCGGCGCTACGTCTCGGCGCGGGTCGCGGCGGGAACGTCTTGTTGCCGTGCCGCCCCGGAGACGGGCCGCCCCTTGCGCCGGCGCAGTGTTCCCACGGCATATTGCGCCAGGAACTTGGCCCAACGCTGGGCTCGCCATCGCAAGCTCGGATCGATGGAGAACGAGCGCAGCTTATAGGCTTTTTCGAGAGAGAACTCGTCGCAGGCCTGTTTGACCGGGTCGTCATAAAAGCCAGCGATCTTATCCGCGTTCATTCCGGGCGCAGCGAGCCAGCGCGGAACGTACACGTTGCACAGCCGCTCAACGTCCGTCAGCGCCTTGCGCGCCCCGGTGCCGGCGGCGGGACAGGACGTAGAAAAAGCGTCGCCGACCAAAACGATTCCATCGCGGCGATAATCGCGCGTGGCATAAAGATCGACGGGACGAATCTGGATCGCACTTGCGATCTCGAAACGGCCCGTCAATTTTCCCAGTCCGGGCATCAGCGCCAATAAAGTTTCCCGCGGCACGGCACTGAACTGCCTGAGCCAGGGATCATGCGCCTCGCGGTAGACGAAGAGATTGGCACGCATGATGGGGCCGATCGGGAAGAGGGTGAGGAAAGCGGCGCGGTCGCCAATGCGCTCGGAGTAATGGGTCAATGCCGAAAATGCGAATTCGCGCCGGCCTACGGGTTTTACATCGAAGCCGATGCTGATTGAATGGCATTCACTCAACATTTCGCGGCGCAGACCGAGCTTATCGCGTAGCCCGACATTCAGCCCGTTCGCGAGCACGATCAGCCGCGCGGAAATCTCGTCGCCGTTCGATAGCGTCACGCGCTGCCGGTCGGCGCTTGTCGCAAGCACGGTTGCCTTGGCAAAAATCTGCGTCACATCCAGCGGAATCTGGCGGCGGACCGTATTGACGAGCGGCGCATAAAAGATTCCGTGCTGATCGCCCGGCAACTTGTCGACGACACGGCCGAAGCGGGCGACCCAAGTCTCACCGTTCGGCGTCGTTGGCTGCAGAATCGCGTCGGCGAGGCCGGTCTTTCGCAAGATCTCGACCTGTACCCTGTCCAATTTCTCGCAGCGGAAATCGTCTGGATAAACCGCGTGCGGATCGACCAGAACGGTATCGACCTCGGCATTGCCGAGCATCGCCGCGACGAGCGAACCCGCCAGGCCTCCGCCGACGATAATAACATCCGCATCCCGCATGTGCTGCCTCTAATGCCTATGCAACAAAGAGCTGCGATAGATCGTCTTGGCGCACCCATGCAGCGCCAGCTTCAACGCCTGCAGGCGGCGGAGCAACGCGAAGAGCGATGATCGGCCGGGCCGCGCGTCAATCCAAAGCCGCGCGATCGCGACCCGCTCCGTCCACGCGGCCACGTAATCGCAATCGTGGGAGGTGCAGGAATCCACATAGCTGGCTTTCGAATCCGCTAGGAAAGTCGCGGTAGAATCATCCAAAAGGAGCATGCTGGACGACAAGTCCCACGATGCGAGATTGCGTAACAAGGAACCTCCCGTTCATTGCGTCGCCCCGGGACCTGCGACCGCCGCTGCTTACGACGAAAACCCTTCACAACCCATTATGGCGGCCGCAGAAATCAACGGGATCGTTTGCAAAGCATTAAGGGTGATGGCAGCGTCGCCGAAAACCGGATCGTCGATCGGCAAACCTTGGATTCAGTAACCCTGAGCTGGCCGCCGGCCGTCCCAAAGGGTCCGGAGCTTTGGGCTTGCTCGGCTTGGCGTTGCCCACCATATTTAGACAGGTCCAACCAACTGCGGCCTTGACCCGGCAGATTGGGAGCCAGCGATGTTCATCGAAACCGAGGCGACGCCGAATCCGGCGAGCTTGAAATTCCTGCCCGGCCGCGCCGTGATGCCGGCCGGCACGCTGGAGATCCGCAGCGCGGCCGGCGCGGCACAATCGCCGCTGGCCCAGGCGCTCTTCGAAATTCCTGGCGTATCCGGCGTCTATTTCGGCGCCGATTTCGTTACCGTGACGAAGAGCGCCGGCGAATGGCAGGAACTCAAGCCTGCGATCCTCGGCGCGATCATGGAACACTTCGTCTCGGGCGCGCCGCTGCTTGCCGAAGGCGCGATCCCCGATTCGCAGAACGAGCCCGGCGAATTCTTTGCGCCGGAAGATGCCGACACGGTAGAGACCATCAAAGAACTCATCGAAACGCGCGTCCGCCCGTCGGTCGCCGGTGATGGAGGCGACATCAAATTTCGCGGCTATCGCGAAGGCGTCGTCTATCTGGTCATGAAGGGCTCGTGCTCCGGTTGCCCGTCGTCCACCGCGACGTTGCGGCACGGGATCGAGAATTTACTGCGTCATTACGTACCGGTCGTGCATACGGTCGAGCAGGTCTGACACGCCGGACATAGGCATGACGGAGACGAAGATCCTCGCCATCGACACCGCCCTTCAGGCGGTCTCGGCCTGCGTTTATGAGGGTGGCGCGGCATCGCCCGAATCGACTGAGACGATCGCCGTGCAGCGCGGCCACGCGGAGGCGCTAATGCCGCTCATCGATCGCGTGATGGCGCAAGTCGACGGTGGTTTCTCGACGTTGGGACGCGTCGCGGTCACGGTGGGGCCGGGTTCGTTTACCGGGATTCGAATTGGCATCGCCGCGGCGCGCGCGATTGGGATCGCCTGCGGCATACCGGCGGTCGGCGTGTCGACGCTCGCCGCGCTCGCCGCGCCGTTGATCCTCGACGAGAAGCCGGGTCTCGTCGCGGCCGCCATCGACGCGGGACGCGGCAACCTCTATTTCGCCGCCTTCGGGCAGGAAGGGCGGGCGATCATCGCTCCGCGCCTGATGCCCGCGCGCGACGCCGTCCGCTTGCTGGGCACGAGGCCGGTCCGCATGGCGGGATCGGGCGCGCCGATGCTCGCCATCGAAGCCTGGTCGGCGCATTTGAGTGTCGAGGTGGTCGGTTCGATTGCGCCCGATATCGGCTTCGTCGCCAAGCTCGGACTTCTCGCTGATCCGGCCTCGGCGCTCGCCCGTCCGCTTTACCTGAAAGCGCCCGACATCAAGGTGCCGGAGGCGGGCCACGTGCCCCTCGCGCCTCTTTGAGCGGCATGTTCGGATGGCCCCGAACATCGGCATCGATTCGCCGCATCGGGCCTGCATTCGCCGCGGCCTGCGCCAAAATCCATGCGCAGAGCTTCGCGCATGCTTGGACGCTGGCCGAGTTCGAGAGCCTGCTTGCCGGACGCGACGTCGTCGGTGAAGCGGCATTTGCCACGTCCCTTTTCGGCGGACGGCGGCTAACTGGGTTCGTCCTGTCGCGACGCGGCGCGGATACCGCCGAGATCCTGACGATCGCGGTAACGCCCGCACTGCGCCACAAAGGAGTGGGCGCCGCGCTCCTCGGCCGTCATCTGGCGACTTTGGCCGCGGAGGGGGCCAAATCGCTCTTTCTCGAGGTAGAGACCGACAATCGGGCGGCGCGCGCCCTCTACCGGCGCTTCGGGTTTGCGGAAGTCGGGGAGCGTAAAGCCTATTACCGCAGGGCGGACGGAATTGCCGCTTCCGCCCTCGTTTTGCGCCGCGATTTCGATTAAAAGGGACGCGATGAAACGGCGAGGACCATGGACGAATTTTCGAATGGGGTGGAAAGGGGCGGCGGATCCGTGAACGGGCAAAAGGAAGCCGCGCCGGCCACGCCGCGCAAAAAGTTGTTCATCAAGTCATACGGCTGTCAGATGAATGCCTACGATGCGCAGCGGATGAGCGATCTTCTCGCCCCCGCGGGCTTCGATGCGACGCAAAGTCTCGACGACGCCGATCTCGTGATCCTCAACACTTGTCATATCCGCGAGAAGGCGGCGGAGAAGATCTTCTCCGAACTCGGCAAGGTGCGCGCCGTCAAAAGGGCGCGCCGCGCCGCCGGACTGGCGACCAAAATCGTCGTCGCCGGGTGTGTCGCGCAAGCCGAAGGCGCCGAGATCGTCCGCCGTCAGGGCGCCGTCGATATTGTCGTCGGGCCGCAAAATTACCATCGCCTTCCGGCGCTCCTACGGCGCGCCGAGGCGGCGGTCGATACCGAATTTCCGCTCGACGACAAATTCGATCATCTGGTCGCTTCCGCGCCGGGCAAGATCAGGGAGCGCGGCGTCTGCGCCTTTGTCACCGTGCAGGAAGGCTGCGACAAGTTCTGCACGTTCTGCGTCGTTCCCTATACGCGCGGCGCCGAGTATTCGCGCCCCGCGGCGAAAATCCTCGCCGAAGTCGAAACGCTCGCCGCGGCGGGCGTGAAGGAAGTCACCTTGCTCGGCCAGAACGTCAACGCCTA
>JASHSB010000137.1 GCA_030036945.1 Methylovirgula sp.
TGGCCGGAATCGTTGCTGACGTTTTCGAGCCGCCAGATCACCGTGCCGACGTAGGTCTTCACTTTGCTCTGCGCTTCCGGCGCTTCGACGAGCAACGCGGCGCGATAGGCGATGGGAAGGTTGGCGTTCTCGGCCGGCGCCTGCGGCGCGCCCGCCGCGGCTTGGGTCGACGCCGAAGTCGGAGCCGCGGTGGCGGCGGAGGGTGGCGATGTGACGGCTTTCGGCGCCGGCTGTTGCGGTGCCGGCCCGCCGATCCGTTGAAAGATCTTGCCGCTGCTCGGCGCAACCGGACTCTGTGCCGTGGACTTGAACGTCGCAAAATCTGCCGGCTGATCGCGCAATTTCCAGGCGAACGCCGCGACGATCGCCGCGACCGCGAGCACGGCGGCGGCGACGATCCATAGCCGCCGGATTTGCGGCGTCTTGTCGCTTTCCGGATGCGGTGCAAGCGGACGCACGGCGTCGGGCCGCACGAATTCGGGGTGCGGCGACGACGCTTCGCGCGGCTCGCCGAAAGGATCGCCGAGCGGCGCGGGTTCGCTTTCGGCCAGCTGATCTTTTGGCGCGTCGTCGCGCAACGCGGCAACCGCCGCGCCGCCGTTGACGCGACGCGACGCGGCGCGCGGCGACGTTGGCGCCTTCCAATCGCCAATGTCAGGAGCCGGCGCAAACGGCCCCAGCTGCGGTTCGTGGCGCGGACTTTCGATTGCCAAACCGTCGGCTGTCGCCAATTCGGATTCGAGTCGCGCCACCGCCATGTCGAGCGCATGCGTCTCGCGTGCGATGTCGGCTGCCGCGATCGGCGGTCGAAGATTTTGCAATTGCGTGATGAGCGCCTTGCGGGCCCGCTCGTAAACCGCGCGCCGGGTCTCCGGCGTGGCATTCGGCAAGCCAGCAACCGCCTTCGCAAGCAACGGATAATATTCAGCCATCGGGCGTTAAGACCATTCCTCGTCTGCAACGTCAACTGAGGCACGCCGGCACCGACACGCCTTAGGCACGCTTCGAATCTAGCGATCTTGGAATGGATTGTGGACCAGAATTGTGTCTTCCCGCTCAGGGCTCGTCGAAAGCAGCGCCACCGGCGCTTCGATCAACTCTTCGATACGCCTCACGTATTTGATGGCTTGCGCGGGAAGATCTGCCCAGGAGCGCGCTCCGGCGGTCGTCGCCTTCCAGCCTTCGATCGATTCGTAAATCGGTTTGAGGCGCGCCTGCGCCGTTTGGCCCCCCGGCATCCGGTCGATGTGTTTTCCATCCAGCCGGTAACCGACGCAGACCTTGATCTCTTCGAATCCGTCGAGGATGTCGAGCTTGGTCAAGGCAATTCCATCGATGCCCGAGGTCTTCACCGCCTGGCGCACGAGGATCGCGTCGAACCAGCCGCAGCGCCGACGCCGGCCGGTATTCACGCCGTATTCCCGGCCGCGATCGCCCAGCAACCGACCGACGCCGTCGTGCAGTTCGGTCGGAAACGGTCCGCCGCCGACCCGCGTCGTGTAGGCCTTGGCAATGCCCAGCACATAGCCGATCGCCTTGGGGCCGACGCCGGCGCCCGTCGCGGCCCCAGCGGCGACCGTGTTCGACGAGGTCACGAACGGATAGGTGCCGTGATCGATGTCGAGGAGCGCACCCTGCGCACCTTCGAAGAGGATGCGTTTGCCTTCGCGGCGGTAAGTCTCGAGCAGATCCCAGGTCGCATCCATAAACGGCAGGATCTTCGGAGCGACCGTCAGTAGCTCGTCGCGCAGCGCCGCGGCGGAGACGGGTTCGAGCCCCAATCCGCGCCGCAACGGCTCGTGGTGGGCGAGCAGCCGGGCGATCTTGTCGTCGAGCGCGCCGGGATCGGCGAGGTCCATGAGGCGGATGGCGCGGCGCCCGGCCTTATCTTCATAGGCCGGCCCGATGCCGCGCTTGGTCGTACCGATCTTGAGGCCGCTGGTGATCGCCTCTTCGCGATAGGCGTCGAGTTCGCGATGCAGCGAAAGGATCAGAACGACGTTCTCGGCGATCTTCAGATTGGCGGGCGAGATTGCCACGCCTTGCGCTTCGAGGCCGCCGATCTCGTCGACGAGATGATAGGGATCGAGCACGACGCCGTTGCCGATCACCGAGAGCTTGCCCGGCCGCACGATGCCCGACGGCAGCAGCGCGAGCTTGAAAACGTTGTCGCCGACGACCAGCGTATGGCCGGCGTTGTGCCCGCCCTGGAAGCGCACTACGACGTCCGCCTCCAACGACAGCCAATCGACGATCTTGCCTTTTCCTTCGTCGCCCCATTGGGCGCCGATCACCACGACGTTCGCCATAAGCCGCCGATCTGTCCGCCCTTATCCGCGCAACAAAACCCCGGCGCGGCCTGCAACGGCCGCACCGGGGCTCATTGCCGCAATGAGATACATGAGCGCGGCGCCCGCGTAAAGAAGCGGAATTGGCTGCCGACCTAGGGTAAATTGCACGGTACGCCACTATTTAGTAGTCGATCCCCGGCCCGTGCCGCAGCCCCCACCCGCAACATTACCTTATGTCACCGGATCAACGCGTCGGCCCCGTGAATGGGCAAAACTTGGGGCGCATCGGGCTCGCCGCGCTCGGCGTCGTCTTCGGCGATATTGGCACGAGCCCGCTCTACACGTTGAAAACCGTCCTTGCCATGACGGGAACCGCCAGCGCGCACACTGTGCTCGGCGTCCTTTCGCTGATCATTTGGACGCTGATCATCGTCACCTCCGTCAAATACGTGTCATTCGCGATGCGAATCGACAACGATGGCGAAGGCGGCATTCTCGCCCTGATGTCGCTGCTCGGGGTGAAACGCCGACATCGGCCGGCGATCATCACCGTCGGCCTCATCGGCGCGGCGCTGATTTATGGGGACGGCGCAATCACGCCGGCGATTTCGGTGCTCTCGGCGCTCGAAGGATTGAACATCGCCACGCCGGCGCTCGGCCCCTACGTCGTGATCGCCACGATCGCGATTCTGCTGGGGCTATTCTTCATTCAACCGCAAGGCACGGCGCGTATCGGGCGCGCTTTCGGGCCGATCATGCTCGTCTGGTTCGTCGGCATCGGCTTGCTCGGCCTTGGCGGCATCGTCCGCCATCCTTCGGTGCTGATCGCGCTGAGCCCCACCTACGCCGTCAGCTTTCTCCTGCACGGCGGCTGGACATCCTTCTTCGTGCTCGGGGCGGTGTTTCTCTGCGTGACCGGCGCCGAGGCGCTCTACGCCGACATGGGCCATTTCGGCGCCGGGCCGATACGGCTCGCCTGGTATACGGTGGTGTTTCCGAGCCTCATCCTGAATTATGCGGGGCAAGCGGCGCTGGTCGCGAACGGCGCGCCGTCCGGGCAGAACATCTTCTATCTGCTCTGTCCGCAACCATTGCTGTTGCCGTTCATCGTCCTCGCCACCGTGGCGACGATCATCGCCAGCCAATCGATCATCACCGGCGCCTTCTCGATGACCCGGCAGGCGATCCAGCTCGGCTGGATGCCGCGCATGCGGATCACCCAAACTTCGGAGGAGGGTTATGGACAGATCTACGTGGGCGCCGTGAACTGGATTTTGATGCTGGCGACCATCGGTCTCGTTCTGGGCTTCAGGAAATCCGACAATCTCGCTTCCGCCTACGGCATCGCGGTCTCCGCTACGATGTTGATGACCACGTTTTTGCTGTTCATCGCGATGCGCGAAATCTGGAAATGGGGCCTTGTCGCGAGCGGCGCGGTCTCGGCCATTTTTCTGATCGTCGACGGCAGTTTCGTCGCAGCCAACAGCGTGAAGATTCTCAACGGCGGCTACGTGCCGCTGTTGCTCGCCGCGGCCGTCTATTTCGTCATGTACATCTGGCACCGCGGGAACACCGCGATCGGCGCCTGCATCGCGGCGGTTAGCATTCCGATGGCCGATTTTCTGGCGGAGTTGGAACAAAGGAAGGTGGTGCGCGTGCCGGGTACCGCGATCTTCCTCACCCGCGCGCGGGAGAACGCGCCGCCGATCCTCGTCTGGCACGTCAGGACGGCGCACAGTTTGCATGAGCGGGTCGTCGTTTTGAATGTGGTGACGGAATCGGTTCCCTATGTCGGCGCCGCCGAGCGGGTGAGCGTGGAAGAAATCGGCCAGCAGTTTTGGCGCGCGACCGCCTATTACGGGTTCATGCAGCGCCCCGATATTCCGCGGCTGGCGGTTGCCATTCGGGCGAAGAATCCGCGCATCGATCTCGGCGATCTCGTCTATTATGTCGGCATCGAAACGATCGTGCGGCACAGCGGCGGCAAGGGCATGCCGCGCTGGGAGGAGGTTTTGTTCGCCGCCTTGGAGCGCAACGCCGCACACGTGACGGATTTCTTCCAGCTGCCCGCGGACCGGGTGGTCGAGATCGGCCGGCAGATCGGAATATGAGACGCCGTTCGCGTCTCCGTTCGGATCGACTTCCTGTGGAGGGAAAGACGCCTCCCGGCAATTTACCGACGCGGCCCGCGCTTTACGGCTTCGGCGGAGCGGAACCCCATGGCCCAGGCGGCGCGCTGGGCGGACGCTCTTGGCCGAGTGCCGTCGTCAACGCGGTCAGCCCGGCTAGGCCGCCGAGTTGCATCGATTCGACGGCCGTGCTCGGCACGACGACGATCGTCGCCTTGTCGCTCTTCAACCCCTCATAGAGCATGTTCATCGCGCGCAGATGAAAGGCCACGGGATCGCTGGCATAGGTCCGCGCTGCCTCGGCGAACTTCTCGGCGACCTGGCGTTCCGAATCGCCGAGGATGACGCGCGCCTGGCGTTCGCGTTCGGCTTGCGCCTGCATCGACATCGCGTCTTCCAATGCCGACGGAATCAGCACGTCCTTGACTTCCACCGAAATGACGTTGACGCCCCACGGTTCGGTCCGCTCATCGATGATCTGCCGCAGTTCGCCGCTGATCTTGTCGCGGCCTTCCAGCATGTCCGAAAGGATGGTCTTGCCGATGATATCGCGCAGCGCGGTTTGCGCCGCCCAGTTGATCGCGCTGACATAATCGGCGACGTCGAGCGCCGCTTTCTGGGGATCGACGACTTTCCAGAACAGTACCGCGTCGACATCCACCGGCACCGTATCCTTGGTGAGCGTCTTCTCCGCCCGGAATGCGCTGGTGATCACCCGCATGTCGATCCAATAGGCGATCGTCTCGACGATCGGAATGATGAAAAACAGTCCCGGCCCTTCGACCGAACGGAAGCGGCCCAGCCGCAGAACGACGACCCGCTCCCACTGATTGGCGACTTTGACGGAATAGGAGACGATGTAAGCAAGGATCGCGGCCAGAACGGCGATCCACACCGCGTCCTCGTCGGCGCCCAGCGCGTAGCTCGAATAGGCAAGCGCCAAGCCGATCCCGAAGATGACGACGAAAATCAATCCCGGCAGGGCGTTCGGTTTGCGCATCGTCGCTTTCTCATCCGCAAGCTTGGGCTCGACCCGGATCGATCCGGCCCTCCGCCGCGCTTCGTCACGAATAACTAGGGCGCAACGTTCCTACACCTGACGTTCGATGAGCATTTCCTTGATCTCGGCGATCGCTTTGGCCGGGTTGAGGCCCTTCGGGCAGGCCTTGGCGCAATTCATGATCGTGTGGCAGCGATACAACTTGAACGGATCTTCGACGTTGTCGAGCCGCGCGCTCGTCGCCTCGTCGCGCGAGTCGCGCATCCAGCGGTAGGCCTGCAGCAGCA
>JASHSB010000017.1 GCA_030036945.1 Methylovirgula sp.
GGCGGCTCGATCATGGCGCGCTGGTGCCTGTCGCATCACAAGGAGAGCTTCCTCTACGAGCATTTCGACGAGATTTGCGACATCATGCGCAAATACGACGTCTCGTTCTCGCTCGGCGACGGGCTGCGGCCCGGCTCGATCGCCGACGCCAACGACCGCGCCCAATTCGCCGAGTTGGAGACGCTCGGCGAACTGACCAAGATCGCTTGGGCGAAAGGCTGCCAGGTGATGATCGAAGGCCCCGGCCACGTGCCGATGCACAAGATTAAGGTGAATATGGAAAAGCAGCTCGCCGAATGCGGCGAGGCGCCGTTCTATACGCTCGGGCCGCTGATCACCGACATCGCGCCGGGCTACGATCACATCACATCGGGGATCGGGGCGGCGATGATCGGCTGGTTCGGTTGCGCCATGCTTTGCTACGTGACGCCGAAGGAGCATCTGGGTCTACCCGACCGCGACGACGTGAAGACAGGGGTCATTACCTATCGCATCGCCGCGCACGCGGCCGATCTCGCCAAGGGCCATCCGGCGGCGCAGTTGCGGGACGATGCGCTGTCGCGCGCTCGCTTCGATTTCCGCTGGGAGGATCAGTTCAACCTGTCGCTCGATCCTGAGACCGCGCGCGCGTTCCACGACGAGACGCTGCCGAAAGAGGCACACAAGCTCGCGCATTTCTGCTCGATGTGCGGCCCACAATTCTGCTCGATGAAGATCAGCCAGGATTTGCGCGACGAGGCTGCGGCGATCGAGGCGCGGGAGCGGGGGATGGCGGAGATGTCGGAGAAGTTTCGGGAGATGGGGGGAGACGTGTACGTTATGACTGAAAGACCGGAGAAGCCGACGACGCTATGAAAATAAACCCTACAAAAATTGATGGCCCTTGGCGGAAAGGCTTTGCCTTAGAGAGACACGTCATAAGCAGCGAGTACATTGGTGACAACGAATTTGGGTATCCTCAATTTGATACGACGCGCTCAGAAATAGGAGAACTTCTTTATAAGTTGAAGTACCGAAGCGATCAATCAGTGGTTGATCAAATAGTAAGTTGCGCGGTAGAATTTTTGAAAGAATTGGATCCGGATGTTGATTTACTCATTCCTGCCACGCCGTCCAAGAGGAGAACAGAGCAGCCCGTCTTTGTCATAGGCGAACAAATCACTAGTCAACTCCAAATTGATTTTAGCACGGATTTTGTTACACGGCGTGCACAACTTCGTTAGTCACTACGCATTTGCGCTTAAAAACGAGCTGGGGGAGAGGGCGTCGTCAGAGCTTCGAGCTTCACCTATAGGTATAGAGAGGCAGGAAGGTAGCATTCAAAAGGAGTTCTTTTGCAAAGAGGCATTGGTAAGAGACGTCAAGGTAAATGCTAACCGAGAGACCCGCATGCCCTCCAAACTCGACCAGTTGAAGAAAATAACCACTGTTGTTGCCGACTCGAGCGACATCGCCGCAATCAAGGCCTATGCGCCGAAAGATTGCACCACCAATCCGAGCTTGATCCTCAAGGCCGCGTCGATGGAAGCTTATAAAGAGCTGGTCGAGGAAGCAATTCTCTGGGCCGCGGATCGCAACATTCCGACAAGCCGCATCGCGCAGCGCCTCTGCGTCAATTTCGGCGCGGAATTGACGAAACTCGTGCCCGGCCGCGTTTCGACCGAGGTGAACGCCGATCTCTCCTTCGATGTCGAGGGTACGCTCGCACAGGCGCGCAGCATCATCGAAGATTATGCCGAGCGCGGCATCTCGCGCGAACGCGTGCTGATCAAGATCGCCGCGACCTGGGAAGGCATCAACGCGGCGGCGCTCTTGGAGAAGGAAGACATCGCCTGCAATCTCACGCTCGTCTTCTCGCTCGCGCAGGCGGCGGCATGCGCGGAAGCGGGCGTGACGCTGCTCTCGCCATTCGTCGGCCGCATTCTCGATTGGCATGTGAAGAACGAAGGCAAGACGTTTACGCCCGACACCGATCCCGGCGTGCTGTCGGTCAAAGAGATCTACGCCTATTGCAAGGGCGTCGGCGCCAAGACCATCGTGATGGGCGCGTCGTTCCGCTACCAAGGCGAGATCGAAGCACTCGCCGGCTGCGACAGCCTCACGATCGCGCCCGCTTTTCTCGACGCGCTCGCCAAAGACAAAGGGCCGCTGCCGCGCCGGCTCGATCCCGCGAGCGCCAAGGCGAACGCGCCGGCGCCCATGTCGCTCGACGAAAAAACCTTCCGCTTCCTGCTCAACGAGGACGCGATGGCGACCGAAAAGCTCGCCGAAGGCATCCGCATTTTCGCGCGCGACATGAAAGCACTGCGCGAGCTCGTCTCGGAGCGGATGCGCATGGCGGCATGAATCCTTCCCCAAGGGGAAGGTGTCATGCACAGCATGACGGATGGGGACCCCACCCGGCCGCTAGCGCGGCCGCCGTTCCGGGGAGGGATTAAACGGAGACTAGGCCGCCCGCTGCTTCGGCTGGATCAGCTTGCGGTTGACGAGCAACTCGGCGATCTGCACGGCGTTGAGCGCCGCGCCCTTGCGCAGATTATCGGCGACGCACCAGAACGACAGGCCGTTCTCCACCGTCGCGTCCTCGCGGATGCGCGAGATATAGGTGGCGTCTTCGCCCGCCGCTTCGTGCGGCGTCACATAGCCGCCGGGTTCGTGTTTGTCGATGACGAGACAGCCTGGCGCTTCGCGCAGAATGTTGCGCGCCTCGTCGACCGACAGCGGCTTCTCGAACTCGACGTTCACCGCCTCGGCGTGTCCGATGAACACCGGCACGCGCACGCAAGTGGCGACGAGCTTGATTTTCGGATCGAGGATCTTCTTCGTCTCGGCCATCATCTTCCATTCTTCCTTGGTCGAGCCGTCCTCCATGAACGCATCGATCTGCGGAATGACGTTGAAGGCGATGCGCTTCGGGAATTTCTTCGATTCGACCGGATCGGAGACGAAGATGGAACGCGTCTGCGCGAAAAGTTCGTCCATCGCCTCTTTGCCCGCACCCGACACCGATTGATAGGTGGCCACGACGACGCGCCTGATCGTGGCGCGATCGTGCAGCGGCTTCAGCGCGACAACGAGCTGCGCGGTCGAGCAGTTCGGGTTGGCGACGATGTTCTTCTTGGCGAAACTCACAACGGCGTCGGCGTTGACCTCGGGGACGATCAGCGGCACGTCCGCGTCGTACCGCCAGACGGAGGAATTATCGATGACGACGCAGCCCAGCTTCGCGATCTTCGGCGCGTATTCCTTGGAGATCGCGCCGCCCGCCGACATCAGGCAGATGTCGGTACCGGAGAAATCGTAATTCTCCAGCGCCTTGCATTTCAGCGCCACGTCGCCGAACGAAACCTCGGTGCCGATCGAGCTCGGCGAGGCGAGCGCCACGACTTCGTCGGCGGGAAACCGACGCTCGGCGAGAACGTCGAGCATCTCCCGTCCGACATTGCCGGTCGCGCCGACGACGGCGATCTTGAACCCCATCTTCGTCTCCTCATGCCGGACCGGCAGCTAGATAACGCCGCAATGGACCGACGGCAACGTCCCTAGCCCGGGCATTAAGGCAAATATAACCACGCCGTTCCGGCATAAAGCGCTTGTTGACGCTAACTCGAAGTGACTGCCGTTCGGTAACGCGCGGCAAGCGGTTGCGGTCCAGACTCGCCCGCGAGAGGCAGAGATGCACGACAATTCCAACGAGGCCCGCCATAAAGTACGCCGAAGGCTGCTCGAGAGCAGCGCGACGGCCGTGCTGCTTCTCCTCTCCGTGGCCGTGCTTGCCGCGATGAAGCCGGTCTCCCGGCCCGCGCCGCTTGCACTATCGCCCGCCTGGATCGACGTGCGCCGGCCGATCCAATCCTTCAACCTCGACGCGCCCGAATTTCCGCGGTTGACGCTCACCTACGAAGCGCGCCGCCATCGGACCGGGGGCGGCCGACAGGACATTTTGACATTGGGCACGCTCGACGGCCAAGCGCCGTACTTCCGGCTCATGCTCTATCGGGTGGGCAGCGAGCCGGTCGAGAACGCAACTTTGTTCGTGGATCTCGTCCGGACGGCAGCCACGGCGGGCCTGTCGATCACCCGCAGCCTGGCACCAGAGGATCTGGCGACCCGGTTCGGCGATTTCGAGACCATGGACCTCGATCTTGCCGCCGCCCGGGCCGCGCCGACCCAATGTCTCGGATTCCGCAAGACCGCGCTCGAAGGGAGTTTTCGGATGAGCGGTTTTGCGTGCGGCGCACCGACGAAGCCGTTGTCGCGGATCGCCTTGGCCTGCCTGCTCGATCGCCTCGAACTTGCCGCTGCCGGCGGCGACCGGCCCCTTGCCGGCTTCTTTGCCTCGAACCAATTGTGGCGCGACCCGGTCTGCGCCGGTACCGGGCTCGCGCCGATGCTGCTGAAGGCTGATTGGATCGATCAGGATGATGCGCTGCCGCCACTCCGGGTGCCAAAAGAGCGTTGAGGAAACTTTTGGCCGCCCTGTGACGCGTTTGTCATTCGCACCGAACCAAAAACCGTCTAGGATGTTGTCAGATGAGCGTGTCCGGCCGAATCGGCGGGCGGCGCTTGTCCTGGATCGGCGCATAGAGCGCAATCGGACGCCAATCATCGGTTTTGTTGGAATTTAGAGGAGAATCCCATGCGTCCGATCCGCGGCGTTTCGCTTGCCATCGCGATGGCAAGCCTGTTGGCCTCCGGCGCGGTAGCGGCGACCAAGACTTCGCACCATCACGGTCACGTGTACGTCTATCGCGATTCGCGGCCGCCGATTACCGTCAATAAACGTAGTTGGCTCGATCCCGGTCCCGTGGTGCCGCAAGGCAGCCTGGAGAACTACGTGACCCAAAACACGGTTCTTAACCAGACGCCGGATCAGGCCAATTATCGCTCGAGGTTCGGCAACGAAACCCTGCCGCGCCGGTTCGAGCTTCCCGGCCGCCCCGAACCCGTCGTAACCTTCTGGACTCCGGGCTATCCTTATTGAGCGAGGTTCCGGGTTCAAAAGTCGAGGTGGGCCATCACCGGCACGTGGTCTGAGGGGCGTTCCCAGCCGCGGCTTTCGCGCAGGACTTTCATGCCGGTGAGATGCGGCGAGAGGCTCTCACTCAGCCAAATGTGATCGAGCCTGCGGCCTTTGTTCACTTTCGCCCAATCCGGCGCGCGGTAGCTCCACCACGTATAAAGCCGGTCTTCGATCGGCACATAGCGACGCAACGCGTCGATCCACGGACCGGCGGCGAAGACCTTGCCGAGTCTCTCCACTTCGACCGGCGTGTGGCTTACCACCTTGAGAAGCGCCTTATGGTTCCAAACGTCGGTTTCCAGCGGCGCGATGTTGAGATCGCCGAGCATGATCGCATCGGCGCCGGCGATCTTATCGGCGCGGATCCAAGCGGCCATTTCGTCAAGGAAGGCGAGCTTATGCGCGAATTTCGGATTGGCGAGCGGATCGGGTTCGTCGCCGCCGGCCGGCACATAGAAATTATGCAACATGACCTCGCGCCCCTTCGCGGGGCGCAAAACCACGCTCACATGGCGCGCATCGCCTTTGTCGCAGAAGGGACGCCGTTCGATGTTCGCGAAAGGCAATTTCGAGGCGATCGCCACGCCGTGATAGCCCTTCTGACCGTTGATCGCGAGATGTTCGTAGCCGAGCGCGCGGAAAGCGGCGGCCGGAAATTCGCTGTCGCGGCATTTCGTCTCTTGAAGACAAATCACGTCCGGGGCGTGGCCGGCGAGGAATTTTGCGACAAGCTCGATCCGTAGCCGGACCGAATTGATGTTCCAGGTGGCTAGCGTCAGGCGCATGGATCTTCGGAGAACGGGTAAGCGCTGCCATGCGCCAGCACAGGCCCCGGGCCGGAGTCGGTCGATTTATTGAGTTCGGCCCAGCTCCGGCTGACAATCGTGTCTATACGGATCGGCGGCATACGAGCCTCGGGCGGCGTCAAAAGAATAGGGCGCCCGACCCAAGAGATCGGACGCCCCGCGGAGCGACACATCACCGGGAGGGGTCCGGCAAAGCCAGCGTGACCGAACGGGGGGAATTCGCCAGGCCGGCCGTATCACTCGCCAGCCCGCAAAATAGGGAATCCCAATCGTTCCCGCAAGACCGGCTGCAAAAAAACGCCGCCCGTCAATTACTCCTGATTGAGCTTCCGGCTGTCGGTATCTTCCAGCTTATTCTCTGTAATTTTAAAGAGATCCGGGTCCGGCACGTCAGTAAAATCGAGGTTGAACAGCGAAACCAGCGTCTCGTTGCCTTGCGGATCGGTTACATCCCATTGTTTTAGCTGGAACTGGGCCGCATCGAACATCAGCTTGATCCGCGAGGTCCCGCCAAAGGTTTCCTTGTCCTCGACGGCGATCGTCACCGTATTGGGATCGCTGTTCACGTCGACGACCGAGACATCCTTGGCAAGATCTATCTTATCCTTCAGCAGAAACTTCAGCGGCGTCTGCCAGATGAAATAGAATTCCGGATCGGAGCGTTGCTGGCGGTCGATGACCGCCACCGTGCTGCCGTCGGCAATGATATCGAGGCTGGCGGGATCGGCATATTCGAAGCGCAACTTGCCGGGTTTCTGAACGTAGATCTTGCCTTCCGAGCGTCGGTCGCCGCTGATCTGTACAAAATCGCCGACCATCGTCGTCACATTGTTGAAATAGGCGTTGGCTTTTTGAATCGCCGCCTGCGGGTCGATCGGCACGAACGGAGCGCCGTTGGCCGGCGCGGTGGCACTTGGAGTACCTTGCGCGGCGGACGCCGCATCGGCCTGTCCCGGCGCGGCGGAAACAGGCGGCGCGGGCGGCTGCGGCGAGTTTGTCGCGGCCGGAACGGCGCCCGCAGACGTACGCGCCGGGTCGGCGCTCGCTGCGGCGGCAAGTCCCGCGGCCAAGCCGAATGACGCCAACCATGCCAACGGGAATTTCTTGCTGTCCATAATTCCCTCGCGCGCGACTCGCGCCGGCTGGGCCTTACGCCGATTCGGGTGCGAGCATGCATACGGACGTTAAGTGCGATCCGCCTCGCCCGCAATCGCGTTTAACGCGTAGTCGGCCGATGTGGCGGCAATTGGACGCCGGGACCCGGCACCGGACGTTTCGGGGGCCGGCTTATTCGTTGAGATCGAAGGCGCCGCGATCGATACCGCCGCCGACCAGGATCATCCGCTTGCCGGAATGGTTCGGCGTACTGACGACGCCTTCCTTCTCCATCCGCTCGACTAGCGATGCCGCCTTGTTGTAGCCGACCGAGAGCCGGCGCTGGACGTAGCTTGTCGAGCATTTCTTGTCGCGCAGCACGATGGCGACGGCGCGATCGTAGAGATCGCCGCCCTCCTCGGCTTCGGCGCCGCCGGCAATGTCGCCGCCTTCATTCTCCGCGGATTCCTCTTCCGTCGTGATCGCATCGAGATATTCGGGCTGGCCCTGGCTCTTCAGATGCGCCACGACCTTTTCGACCTCGCCGTCGGAAACGAACGGGCCGTGCACGCGAATGATTCTGCCGCCGCCGGCCATATACAGCATGTCTCCCTGGCCGAGCAGTTGTTCGGCGCCGGGGTCGCCGAGAATCGTGCGGCTATCGATCTTCGAAGTCACTTGGAAGGAAACGCGGGTCGGAAAATTCGCCTTGATCGTGCCGGTAATGACATCCACGGAAGGGCGTTGCGTCGCCATGATGAGATGAATGCCGGCAGCGCGCGCCATCTGCGCGAGCCTCTGGATGGCGCCTTCGATGTCCTTGCCGGCCACCATCATGAGATCGGCCATCTCATCGACGACGATGACGATATACGGCATGACCGAAAGTTCCATCTCCTCGCGTTCGTAGATCGCTTCGCCGGTCTCGCGGTCGAAACCGGTCTGCACCGTGCGGGTGACGGTCTTGCCTTTGGCGGCGGCCTCCATGACGCGCGTGTTGTAGCCGTCGACGTTGCGCACGCCGAGTTTCGACATCTTCTTGTAGCGGTCCTCCATCTCGCGCACCGCCCACTTGAGCGCCACGACGGCCTTCTTCGGGTCGGTCACGACCGGCGTCAGCAGATGCGGGATGCCGTCATAGACCGAGAGTTCAAGCATCTTCGGATCGACCATGATGAGCCGGCATTCGTCGGGCCGCAGCCGATAGAGCAGCGACAGGATCATGGTGTTGATGGCGACCGACTTGCCCGAGCCGGTGGTGCCGGCGACGAGCAAATGCGGCATGCGGTCGAGATCGACGATGATCGGCTCACCGCCTATTGTCTTGCCGAGCGCGATGGCGAGCGTGTATTTCGTCTTTTCGAAGTCCTGCGAGGCCAGAAGCTCGCGCAGATACACCATCTCGCGGCGCTGGTTCGGCAATTCGATGCCGATCGCGTTGCGGCCTTGGACGACCGCGACGCGCGCCGACACCGCCGACATCGAACGCGCGATATCGTCGGAAAGACTGATGACCCGCGCCGACTTGATGCCTGGCGCCGGCTCGAGTTCGTAAAGCGTCACGACCGGTCCGGGCCGCACGTTGATGATCTCGCCCTTGACGCCGAAATCTTCAAGTACGCCCTCCAGCAGCCGGGCGTTCTGTTGCAAGGCCTCTTCCGAGACCCTTCCCGCCGCCGGCCGCTTCGGTTCGCTGAGCATCAGAAGCTGCGGCAACTGATATTTGCCCTGCCCGAAGCGATCGAGCATCGAGGGCTGGATCTCGCGCGCCAGGCGCTGTCCGCTTTTCAAGGTTCCCGCTCCGGGCGTGACGCGGGTGGCAGGCTCCATGGGATTGCCGGCCTGCGCGGCGGCGCGCGCCGCGGGCGGCGCATAGGTGCTCGCGTCGAAGAAACTCGAATCGAAGTTCGGATCCTCGCGCAAGCAACGCTGATCGAGCGCTGGACCGACGCGGCGCGCCGCGTCTTGCCACGGCGCAAGCGCCGGTCGTGCCCGTTGGCGCGAACGTGCCAGGAGGCCGCGGGCAATCGCCGCCTTCAACGTCAATACGCCATGAATGAAACCGCCGACCAGCACCAGCGCGAAGTTCGGCTCGCCGGCGCCATCTTCGTCGTCGCCGGCCACCACGCGCGGCGCTTCGCCCTCGTCGTCCTCGAAATCCGTTTGTTCGCGGGGCCGGCCGACGCTGGCGGTGAGCGCCAGAATTGCCACCGCGGCGAAACCGATTGCAAAGACGAGCAGGATCGCGGCATGGCGGGCGAAAATATGGCGCGGCACATAGAGGATGGCGTCGCCGAGGACGCCGCCGAGCCCGGTCGGCAGCGGCCAGCGGCTCGTCACCGGCAGGATCGCGGCGAACCCGGCCGCCGCGAGACCGCCGATAAGCCAGAATAGCAGCCTTCGCGCGAGCCGGTCGAGGCGGCGCGCCGTCACCAGCCGCCAACCGAGAATCGCCAAAGGCACGAGCAGGGCGAGCGCCGCGAGCCCCAGCATCTGCATGATAAGATCGGCGGTGATCGCGCCGGGCACGCCCAACAGATTGTGCACCGGGCGGTCGGTGGCGTGATTGAGGCTCGGGTCCTGAACCGACCAGGTAAGCAGCGCCAGCGCCAGCACGCCGGTGCCGACGATCAGCGCAATTCCGGCGAATTCCGCGGCGCGCCGCACGGCGAAAGCGCGCAACGGATCGGGGATGCGATCCAGGGCCGTGAAGCTGGTCGTCGTCCGCATCACTTCGCGCCTGAGGGACCACCCCGGTTGACCATGGCAGCAGCGCAGCGACCGGCGAACGCATTGAGCATGGGAAGTTTCGCCGGTCGAAGCCAGTCAACGAAGCCCGGGCTGCGGCAACCGGCGATGGGTCTCAAGCTAAGGAAGCGTGGTTAAGGGCGGCTTAACCCGCAAGGCGGGGGATTTCCGCCGCCGACAAAAAGGGGCTCCCGAAGGAGCCCCTAAGTTTGTCCAGCGAGGAACCGTTGGCTTATTGCACGACCTCGCCATGCAGCGCGAGATCCAGCCCGTCGCGTTCGACTTCGGGGCTGACGCGCAGGCCGACCGTGATCTTGATGAGGAACAGGATGATCAGCGAGACGATCGCGTCGTAAGCGATGACGATGCCGACGCCGATCAGCTGGTTGACGACCTGGCCGGGATTGCCTTCGATCCACCCCGGCGTGCCACCGTACTGGCTGATGGCGAAGACGCCGGTCAGAATCGCGCCCAACGCGCCGCCGCAGGCATGCACGCCGAAACAGTCGAGCGCGTCGTCGTAGCCGATCCAGATCTTCACGATGGTCGCCGTAAAGTAACAGAAGATGCCGACCGCGATGCCGATCGCCATCGAACCGACTGGGCCGACGAAGCCCGACGCCGGCGTGATCGCCACGAGTCCGGCCACCGCGCCCGAGCAAATACCGACCAGCGTCGGCTTGCCGCGATGCGCCCACTCGACGAACATCCAAGTGAGCGCCGCGATCGCCGTGGCGATTTGCGTCACGGTCATCGCCATGCCGGCTTGCATATTGGCGGCGACCGCCGAGCCGGCATTGAAGCCGAACCAACCGACCCACAGCAGCGAAGCGCCGATGAAGGTCAGGACTACGTTATGGGCTGGGCCCGAGTCCTTGCGCTTGCCGAGCATCAGCGCGCACATCAGGCCGGCGACGCCGGAATTGATGTGCACCACGGTGCCACCCGCGAAATCGAGGACATGAACCCATGCCTTCGAATTGCCGCTGGCCAGGAACCCGTCCGGTCCCCAGACCCAATGCGCGATCGGCGCGTAGACGAAAATCGCCCAGAGCGCCATGAAGATCAGCATCGCCGAGAATTTCATGCGCTCCGCGAACGCGCCTGCGATCAGCGCCGGCGTGATGATTGCGAACGTCATCTGGAAACACATGTAGACATCTTCGGGAATCGTCGGGGCGAGCGGATTGGGATTGCCGGTATTGTTCGAAATGTCGCTCAGGATGCCTTGCAGAAAGGCTCGATCCAATCCGCCGACGAACGGCGTGCCGGCGCGGAACGCCAAGCTGTAACTCACGACGGCGAAGACAACCGTCACCACGCAGGTGACCGCGAAACTCGTCATCACCGTGTCGGCGACGTTTTTCTTGCGCACCATGCCGCCGTAGAAGAGCCCGAGACCCGGAATGGTCATCATCAGGACGAGCGCCATGGAAGTCAGCATCCAAGCGGTATCGCCGTTATTGGGCGTACAGACGGTCAGATGATTGGCGTCGCAGGCGGGCGGCGGTGGCGGAGCGGCGGCGGCCGGCGCGGCTGCTGGCGCTGCCGCCGGAGCCGCGGCTGGCGC
>JASHSB010000018.1 GCA_030036945.1 Methylovirgula sp.
CGTCGAGTTCCGCGACGACATCTATCAGCGCGACGGACTGAGTTCCGTCGCTTCGGACCAGCCGCCGGGCCAAACGCCCGTATCCGGCGCGGCGACGCAGCAGGTCTCGACCGGCGCGCCGCCCGCGGCCGGAATCGTCCCGCCGCAGGACGTGCCGCAGCCGGGGCAGGGGTACGATCCGCCGGCGAGCGACCAGCAATAACGGCATAGGCGTTCTTCGCCTTCACGCTGCCGGTTCGGCATGCTAAATGCGGCCGAGGCCGGAACGCCAGCCACGCCCTAACGGCGCCCGGCAGCATCCCCGCCCGAGTCGATTCCAAGGTGCGTCATGAACAAGTCCGATGCCGGCGTTCGCCGGGCGCCCAATTCCTTCTTTGCCGCCTCTCTCGCCGACGCCGATCCGGAGATCGCCGCGGCGATCGATAAGGAGCTTGGCCGGCAAAGGAGCGAGATCGAGCTCATCGCCTCGGAAAACATCGTCTCGAAGGCCGTGCTCGAGGCGCAAGGCTCGATTCTGACCAACAAATATGCCGAAGGCTATCCCGGGCGGCGTTATTACGGCGGCTGCCAGTTCATCGACGTCGTCGAATCGGCGGCGATCGAGCGCGTCTGCCGGCTTTTCGATTGCAAATTCGCCAACGTGCAGCCGAACTCCGGCAGTCAGGCGAACCAAGCGGTGTTCTTGGCGCTGCTCCAGCCAGGCGACACGTTCATGGGATTGGATCTCGCCGCTGGCGGTCATTTAACTCACGGTTCGCCGGTCAACCTGTCGGGGCGCTGGTTCAAGCCGGTCTCCTACGGCGTGCGCCGCGACAATCATCGCATCGATATGGAAGCCGTCGCGCGACTTGCCGAGGAGCACAAGCCGAAGCTCATCATCGCCGGCGGCTCGGCCTATCCGCGCTTCTGGGAATTCGACAAATTCCGGCAGATCGCCGATTCGGTCGGCGCCTATTTCTTCGTCGATATGGCGCATTTCGCCGGGCTCGTGGCGGGCGGCGTGCATCCCTCGCCGTTCCCGCATGCGCATGTGGCGACTTCGACGACGCATAAAACCTTGCGCGGTCCGCGCGGCGGCATCGTTCTCACCAACGATCCGGAGATCGCCAAGAAGATCAATTCCGCGGTCTTCCCCGGCCTCCAGGGCGGTCCGCTCGAACATGTGGTCGCCGGCAAGGCGGTGTCGTTCGGCGAAGCGTTGCGCCCGGATTTCAAAGTCTACGCCCGGCAGATCGTCGAGAACGCCAAGGCGCTCGCCGCGACGATCGTTGAAGGCGGCTTCGCCATCACCACGGGCGGCACCGACAACCATCTGATGCTCGTCGATCTGCGCCCCAAGAATCTGACCGGCAAAGCCGCCGAGCAGTCGCTGGGGCGCGCCCACATCACCTGTAACAAGAATGGCGTTCCCTTTGACACCCAAAGCCCGATGGTCACGTCCGGGATCCGGCTCGGCACACCGGCCGGAACGTCGCGTGGCTTCGGCGTCGCCGAGTTCAAGAAGATCGGCGCGTTGATCGTCGAGTGTCTGGACGGTCTTGCCGTCAACGGCGATGCCGGCAACGCCGCGGTCGAGGCGGCGGTGAAAAGCAAAGTGGATGAATTGACGCGGCGTTTCCCGATTTATTGAGGAGCCTCGATGAGGTGCCCTTATTGCGGTAGCCTCGAAACGCAGGTGAAGGATTCGCGCCCGACCGAAGACGCCTCTTCGATCCGCCGCCGCCGCGTCTGCCCGGATTGCGGCGGCCGGTTCACCACGTTCGAGCGCGTCCAGCTGCGCGAATTGACCGTCGCCAAGAAATCGGGGCGGCGCGTGCCTTTTGAACGCGACAAGCTGATGCGCTCGGTCGAGGTCGCACTGCGCAAACGGCCGGTCGAGGCCGAGCGCGTCGAGCGGATGGTGAGCGGCATCGTGCGCCAGTTGGAAAGCCAGGGCGAGGCGGAAATCCCCAGCGAGCGGATTGGCGAACTCGTCATGGAAGGCTTGCGTTCGCTCGATAGCGTCGCCTACGTCCGCTTTGCCTCGGTGTATCGCAATTTCCGCGAGGCGCGCGATTTCAACACGCTGATCGACGAACTGGCGCAAGGCGCAGAGGACGAGCCGCGCCCTCCGAAATCCAAGCTCAAGGCATGAACAGCCGGACGCTGCGCTCCGCCGCCGCCGAAGCGTCCGAGGAGGATGCGCGGTTCATGGCGGCTGCGCTCGATCTCGCGCGGCGCGGCTTGGGGCGCGTCGCGCCCAATCCCGCCGTCGGCGCGCTCCTCGTCAAAGACGGCATCGTAGTCGGACGCGGCGCGACGGCCGACGGCGGGCACCCACATGCCGAGGTTTTGGCGCTGCGCCAAGCCGGCGAACAGGCGCGAGGCGCGACGCTCTACGTGACGCTCGAACCGTGCAGCCATCACGGGCGGACGCCGCCGTGCGTCGATGCGATTGTCGCCGCCGGCGTCGCGCGCGTCGTCTCCGCGCTGGAAGATCCCGACCGGCGCGTCGCGGGCACCGGTCACCGGCATCTGCGCGAGGTCGGGATTGACGTAAAGATCGGCGTCCTCGCCGAAGCGGCGTTGCGCACCAACGTCGGTCATGTGCTGCGCGCGACTCAGGGGCGGCCGATGCTGGCGCTCAAGCTGGCGGAGACCGCGGACGGCTACGCGGCGGCGCCGGCCGGCGCGCCGCGCCTGAAGATTACCGGCACCACCGCCGATCGACGCGTTCATATGCTGCGCGCGCAGCACGACGCGGTGCTGGTAGGCGTCGGTACCGCGCTTGCCGATGATCCGCTGCTCAACGTCCGCCTGGCGGGAATGGAGTCGCGTAAACCGTTGCGCATCGTTCTGGACACGCATCTGAGGCTCGCGCCGCAATCGCGGCTCGCGGCGAGCGCCCGCGAATATCCGACGCTGGCGATCGCCGGCGCGAGCGCCTCGGCGCAAGCCGCGGCGCGGCTTGTCGAAGCGGGCGTCGAAATCGAACGGGCGGGTGACGACGATACCGGCCGCGTCGATCTTGCGGCGGCCCTGGCCCTTCTTGGCGCGCGTGGGCTGACGCGGGTATTCTGCGAAGGCGGTCCGCGTCTTAGCGCCGCGATCATCGCGCGAGATCTCGCCGACGAAGTTCTGCTGTTGCGCGGCGAGCGGGCGCTCGGCGCGGACGGCATGCCGGCGCTCGATCCCGCGTGCCGTGCGGCGCTTGCCGATCCCGCCCGTTATCGTTTGCGCGAGAGCGGCCGAATCGGCGCCGACGCCTATTCCCATTACGAGCGGGTGCTCTGATGTTTACCGGGATCGTCACCACGGTCGGGAGCGTCGAAAGCGTCGAGCCGTGCGGCGAGCGCATGCACGCACGCATCGTTTGTTCGATGCCCGTTGACGAGATCGCGGTCGGCGCCTCGATTGCCTGCAGCGGACCTTGCCTCACCGTGGCGGAATGCGGCACGGCGGCCGGCAAAAGCTGGTTCGAGGTCGATCTCGGCGCCGAGACACTGGCTCGCACCACGGCACGGCATTGGCGCGCCGGCAAGCGGCTCAATCTCGAACGGTCCTTGAGAGCGGGCGACGAACTCGGCGGGCATGTCGTCACGGGACATATCGACGGCGTCGCGAAAATCCTGGGTGTCGACGCATTCGACGGTATGAAGCGCTTCGCGATCGAAGCGCCGCCGCATCTCAGTCGGTTCGTTGCCGTGAAGGGTTCGGTGTCGCTCGATGGGACTTCTTTGACGGTGAACGAAGTGAAGGCCGATTGCTTCTCGATTCTGCTCATTCCGCACACGCTCGCCGTAACGACTTGGGACGAACGACAGGCGGGCGACGAAGTGAATCTGGAAGTCGATCTCATGGCGCGCTACGCGGCGCGGCTTCTCGAGCTCGATTAGCCGCGGCTTGCCGTAGCGGAGCGGGCTTGTTAAGCCCGCCGCGTAATCCCCTGAGAGTTACCCATGGCCGAACCGCGGCGCTCCAAAATACCCGAGGAAAGCGTCAAGGGCGCGCGTTTCCTCATCGTCGAAGCGCGCTTCTACGACGAGGTGGCGGCGCTGCTTCGCGAAGGCGCGGTCGCAGTCTTGAAGGAGGCGGAAGCGCGCTATCTCTGCTGGCAGGTACCGGGCGCTTTGGAAATCCCGATTGCGCTCGGCATCGCGCTCGAAATGGCTGAGACTTCCGGCGCGCCGTTTCAGGGCGCGGTGGCGCTGGGTTGCGTGATCCGTGGGGAAACGCCGCATTTCGAGATCGTCGCGCGTGAAAGCGCCCGCGCTTCGATGGATCTTGCCGTTGCGCGACGTTTGCCGTTCGGCAACGGCATCCTGACGGTGGACAATGCCGCGCATGCGCTGCAACGCGCCGACCCGCGCCGCGGCGACAAAGGAGGCGACGCGGCGCGCGCCGCGCTTGCTCTCTATCACCTCAAGACGGGGCGGGGGACGACCTGATGCACAAGGCTCCGCGACGCTCGGCCGCGCGGCTTGCGGTGGTTCAGGCGCTCTATCAGATGGAAGTTTCGGGCAAGGGCCTCGCCGAGACGCGCGCCGAATTCGAATGTTTCTGGATCGGCGGCGAGATCGAGGGCACTCAATACAAGGATGCCGAGATCGCCTTCTTTCGCGACGTGCTCGGCGGCGTTCTCGCCGAGCAACGCTCGATCGATCGGGCGATCGACAAGACTCTCGCCAAAGGCTGGCCGTTGGCGCGGGTCGACGCGGTGATGCGCGCCATCCTGCGCTCCGGCGCTTATGAGCTGAAAAAGCGCGACGATATTCCGGCTCGCGTCGCGATCAAGGAATACGTCGATGTGGCGGGCGCCTTCTTCGCGCACGAGGAGGCGGGCATGATCAACGCGGTGCTCGATGCGCTGGCGCGGCAATTGCGCCCCGCGGAATTCGAATCGCGACAGTAGGGCCGATGGCGTAAGGTCCGCCGGAGAATGCCGAGTCGCACCTCGTGAACAAGCCGCGTCCGTCCGAAGACGAGATCATCGCAAATTTTTTCGCGCCGCTTGCCGGTACCGCCGGACTGGGGCTGCGCGACGACACGGCCTTGCTCGATGTCCCCGCCGATTGCGAGCTCGTCATTTCCGCCGACGTGCTTACTTCGGGCGTGCATTTTCTGGTCGACGATCCGCCGGAGTTGATCGCCCGCAAGGCGCTGCGCGCCAATCTCTCGGACCTCGCCGCCAAAGCGGCGGAGCCCAAGGGATTTCTGCTCGGCCTCGCGTTGCCCGGCGACTGGACGGAAGAATGGCTGGCGGCGTTCGCGAAGGGGCTCGCCGAAGACGTCGCTTGTTTCGACTGTCCGCTGATCGGCGGCGACACGGTGCGAAGCCTCGGCGCGTTGACCTTGTCAATCACGGCCTTTGGCGTCGTGCCGAAGGGCAAAATGGTGCCGCGCCCCGGCGTCGAAAACGGCGATTTTCTCTACCTGACTGGCACGATCGGCGACGCGGCCTTGGGTTTGCGTCTGCGCCGCGCGCTGGCCGGCGACCGCGGCTGGGCCGGGGCGCTCAGTCAGCCGGCCCGCGATTATCTTCTCATGCGCCATTTTCTGCCGCTGCCGCGGCTGGCTTTGCGCGACGCGCTGCGCGGCTTTGCGCGTACCGCCATGGACGTCTCCGACGGGCTCCTCGGCGATCTCGGCAAAATGCTGGCGCTGAGCGGCATGAGCGCCGAAATCGCGCTTGCCGACGTGCCGCTCTCCAAGGCGGCGCGCCAAGCACTGGCACGGGAGCCTTCGCTGATCGAGCCGATTCTGACGAGCGGCGACGATTACGAGGTCATCTGCGCCGTGCCGGCGGGCGCGGCGGAGGCCTTCGAGCGCGAAGCGGCGGATGTTCCCATTACCCGAATCGGGGTCGCCAAAGCCGGCGCCGAAAGGCCGCGTATCCGCGATACGGCAGGCCGGCCGCTGGCTTTTTCGGCGGCCTCCTATCGGCATTTTTAACGCGCGCGCCGACCCGCAACCGTTTGACCTGTTGAGACTTGCGGGTCCGGGGGAAGGACCCGATTGCGAAATTTGCGGCTTTCGGCCATGGTCCGCCGCCGAGGGCGGGCGTTCCGCCCAAGCATGCGGCGAAGAAGCCTGCAGGCTGCCGCCGATGCTTCCCATTCGGCGCGTTCCGACAAGACCGGCTTGCGGCCGTCACAGTAACCAAAGGGCGGAAATCGATGCATTTCATTTGGGTTATCGTTTTAGCCGGGCTTCTTGCCGTCGCCTATGGCATCGTCACCGTAGCGGGGCTTCTCAAGGCCGATCCCGGCTCGGCGCGCATGCAGGAGATCGCCGCCGCGATCGCCGAAGGCGCGCAAGCCTATCTGCGCCGGCAATACTCGACGATCGCCGTCGTGGGAGCGGTGATCTTCGTCATCCTCGGGCTATTGCTTTCCTGGACGGTGGCCATCGGCTTTCTCGTCGGCGCGGTGCTCTCCGGTTCGGCCGGCTTCATCGGCATGAACGTCTCGGTGCGCGCCAACGTGCGCACCGCCCAGGCGGCCTCGAAATCGCTTGCCGCAGGGCTGGGCATTTCCTTCCGTGCCGGCGCGGTTACCGGTCTGTTGGTCGCCGGCTTGGCGCTGCTCGGCGTGACGGTCTATTTCGCCATTCTCGCTGGCCCCTTGGGGTACGCCGTGAACAGCCGCGTCGTCGTCGACGCGCTGGTGGCGCTGGGCTTCGGAGCTTCGCTGATCTCCATCTTTGCGCGGCTCGGCGGCGGCATTTTCACGAAAAGCGCCGACGTCGGCGCCGATCTCGTCGGCAAAGTAGAGGCGGGAATTCCCGAGGACGATCCGCGCAATCCGGCGACGATCGCCGACAACGTCGGCGACAACGTCGGCGACTGTGCCGGCATGGCGGCCGATCTTTTCGAGACCTACGTCGTGACTGTCGTGGCTACCATGGTGCTCGCCGCGATATTCTTCGCCAGCCAGCCGGCGCTTTCCCAGACGATGATCTATCCGCTGGCGATCTGCGCCGCCTGCATCGTCACGTCGATTATCGGCACGTTTTTCGTCAAGCTCGGCCCGACCAACTCGATTATGGGCGCGCTCTATAAGGGCCTCATTGCGACCGGCACTCTCTCCATCATCGGCCTGGCGATCGCCACGCAGCTGGCGATCGGCTGGGGAACGGTCGGCACCGTCAATGGCGTACCGATCAGCGGCGCGCATCTTTTCGTCTGCGGTCTCGTCGGGCTGGCTGTCACCGGGCTCATCGTACTCATCACCGAATATTATACCGGCAGCGGCAAGCGGCCGGTCGTCTCGATCGCCAAAGCCTCGATCACCGGACATGCCACAAACGTCATTCAGGGGCTCGCCGTCTCGCTGGAAGCGACGGCGTTGCCGGCGCTCGTCATCGTCGCCGGAATCATCATCGCCGCGCAGCTTGCCGGGCTTTTCGGCATCGCCATCGCCGTCACGACCATGCTGAGTCTCGCCGGAATCATTGTGGCGCTCGACGCTTTCGGACCGGTGACCGACAATGCCGGCGGCATTTCAGAGATGGCCGGCCTGCCGAAGGACGTGCGTCATTCGACCGACGCGCTCGATGCGGTCGGCAATACCACCAAGGCTGTGACGAAGGGCTATGCGATCGGCTCGGCGGGCCTCGGCGCGTTGGTTTTGTTCGCCGCCTACACGAACGACATCAGGCATTTTGCCGAGACCGGCGTGCCTTATTTCGCGGGCGTCACGGGGCTGAATTTCGATCTCTCGAATCCTTACGTCGTCGCCGGGCTCATCTTCGGCGGCATAATTCCGTATCTCTTCGGCGGCATCGTCATGACCGCGGTCGGACGCGCCGGGGGATCCATCGTCGAGGAAGTACGCCGGCAATTCCGTGACAAGCCGGGCATCATGGCGGGCACCGAGCGGCCCGACTACGGCCGCGCCGTCGATATGCTGACCAAGGCGGCGATCAAGGAGATGATCGTTCCTTCACTGCTGCCGGTATGCGCGCCGCTTGTCGTCTATTTCGGCGTGCTCGCCATCTCCGGCTCCAAGGCATCGGCCTTGGCGGCGCTCGGGGCGTCGCTGCTCGGCGTGATCGTCAACGGGCTTTTCGTGGCGGTGTCGATGACCTCGGGCGGCGGCGCCTGGGACAACGCCAAGAAAAGCTTCGAAGACGGATTTATCGACCAGCACGGCGTCAAGCATTTCAAGGGCGGCGACGCGCACAAGGCGTCGGTGACCGGCGACACGGTGGGCGATCCGTATAAGGATACCGCCGGGCCGGCCGTCAATCCGGCGATCAAGATTACCAATATCGTGGCGCTTCTGCTGCTTGCGATTTTGGCGCATTGAGCGACGCCGCCGCGGCGGCGATCAGCCAAACCGTAGGAGGCTCTTGAAGATTCCGTTCAAGAAGGTCGCCTCGTTGCCGCCGGTCGGGGTCGTCTGCGAGACGAAATCGAACACCTTGCCGTCTTTCAGCCCGTAGTTGGCGATCCGCTCGACCCGTTTCTGCTTGTCGAAATAGATCGCCAGAACGCGCTGGTTGGTGATCTTCGGATCCATGAACAGGACCGGCCGGTCGGTGGTTTGGCTGATGTAATACCAAGCGTCGCCGCCGACGGTTGAGGTAGTCGAGGGCGTTCCCATGACGACGAGCGCCTGCTCGGCCGAAGATCCGACTTTCACTTGATCGAGCAGTCGCGGATCGACCTGATAGCCGTGGGCGATTTCGCCGTCGTAGCCGAGACAGCCGGCGACGCCGAGCGCAAGCAGGCTTGCCAGGCCGAACTTCGCAGCGAAACCCGTCTTGCCGCGATTCACGCTCACCCTCTCCGTTCGACCCCGTGCCGTTTCCGCGCACGCCAAGTTTTGCTTGCGCCGCGGCCCGCCGATGCCTAACCCCCGCGAATACCAAAGGCAAGCGCGGCACCTGCCTCGCGGACGCCGGCTCGGAACCTAGAGTCATGTTTTTTGGGCTTTTCCGGGGCGCAGCCAATCGCCGCTTGATCGATCGGATGCACGACGAGATCGTCGCCGCGGCGCGTGACCCGGTTTTGTTCCGCGCCTACGGGATCGACGACGACGTGGACGGGCGGTTTGAGTCCGTGGCGCTCCATGCCGCCCTCGTATTACGCCGATTTAGTCTCCTGCCGGCGCCGGGCCCGGAAATCGCGCGCGATCTCGCCGATGCTTTGTTCCGGTACTTCGATGTCGCACTGCGCGAGATGGGGGTCGCCGACCTCGGCGTGCCAAAGCGGATGAAGACGATCGCCGAAGCTTTTTTCGGCCGTGCCGACGCCTACGATCGGGCTTTGCGCGACGGTCATACCGCGCTTTGCGCCGCCTTGGCGCGCAACGTCTATGCCGGGCGGTGCGACGCGGATCTCCTCGCGCGCTACGTCGAGACTCTTGATCACGGGCTCGCCGGCGCGACACTCGCGGAGCTCGTCGAAGGTCCTATATTCGCAGGCAGGCCGAAGGAGAGCCACGATGCCAGCTAGCAAAGCGAATTCGCGGCCGACCGGTACGATCTTCACATATCGCGTGAACATTGAGGAAGTGCCGGAGGAAGGGCTCGGCTTAACGATCAGCGCCGATGCGGCGACGCGCCGCGCGCTTGCCGCCGCTTACCGGCTCGCCGCGATCGACGAGCTCGAAGCCGATTTTCACGTCGCCCAGCGCGGTCTTGCGGTATTCAACGTCAGCGGAACGCTGCGCGCCCGGGTCACGCAAATCTGCGTCCTGAGTCTCGAACCGTTCGATACCGACGTCGTCCAGGAGATAGACGTAGATTTTGGGCAGCCGCCGGCGCGCGCCGCGGTCCCCGCCGCGACGCTCCTTGGCGGTCGGGGTACGCCTGAGCGCGACCCGCCCGACGCGATCGTCGACGGTATGATCGATGTCGGCGCGCTCGCCGCCGAATTTTTGGCGCTGGGCCTTGATCCTTACCCAAAGAAGCCGGGAGCGGAATTTGCTCCGCTGACGGTTGCCGAGGAAAAGAACGAGCGGCCTTTCGACGTGTTGAAAAAACTTACCGACCGCTCTTGAACGGCTTGTTTTGGCACCGCGACGTGGGCGCAACTCGCCCGTGCTTGCGATCCGTCGCGCTTTGCCGTAGCGCATCTTCCGGCGCGTCTCCGGCTTGGTCGCAAGCCACGGGCGGACGGTGCGCCGCGGGAGCGCCATGCAGAGGTCAATTCGGATCGCGATCGATGCCATGGGGGGAGATCACGGTCCCGAGGTGATCGTACCCGGCGCCGCCATGGCGCGCGCCCAATATCCCGGCCTCGCGTTCCTTTTTTTCGGCGATCAGGCGCGATTGAAACCGCTCGTCGCGGCCGATCCTTCCCTCGCCGCGGTCTCGAGTGTGTGGCACACGCCCGTCTCCGTGCGCATGGACGACAAGCCGAGCCAAGCACTGCGCGCCGGCCGGCGGGCTTCCTCCATGTGGCTTGCCCTCGAAGCGGTGAAAAAAGGCGAGGCCGAGGCCGCCTTTTCGGCCGGCAATACCGGCGCGCTCATGGCGATGGCCAAAATCTGCCTTCACATGATCCCGCACATCGACCGCCCCGCCATCGCGGTGCTTTGGCCGACGCTGCGCGGGGAATCGATCGTGCTCGACGTCGGCGCCACGATCGGCGCGGACGCGCGGCATTTGGTCGATCTCGCGATCATGGGATCGGCGATGGCGCGGATCGTCTTCACGCTGGACCGGCCGGCGGTCGGCTTGCTGAACGTCGGCACCGAAGAGATCAAAGGGATCGAAGAAGTAAAAGCCGCTTCGCGGATCTTGCGCGAGTTGGCTCTCCCCAATCTCGATTATCGCGGCTTCGTCGAAGGCGACGACATCGGCAGAGGCACGGTCGACGTGGTCGTTACGGAAGGCTTCACCGGCAACATCGCGTTGAAAACGGCGGAGGGAACTGCCAAGCAAATCGGCGCCTATCTGCATCAGGCGCTGCGCAGCAGCATGCGCTCGAAGCTCGGCTATCTGCTGGCGCGCCGCGCCTTCCAAGGGCTCGCCGTCAAAATGGATCCGCGCCGCGTGAACGGCGGCATCTTCCTGGGATTGGGCGGCGTGGTGATCAAGAGTCATGGTGGCGCCGATGCGCTGGGCACGGCGCGCGCCCTCGAAATCGGCTACGAAATGGTGCGCGATGAACTCTTGCGAAAGATCGGCGAATCTTTTCCGGAAGGAATCAAGCCGCGCGCCGCGGCGCCGGCCTAGGTTCGCTCGTAAAGGGGCAGGCGGGCATCCCCCGAGAATGCCAGTCACGCGATCGGCGAATTTGCGATAAACGCTTCGCTACCATGGCTTAAGCGTGGTTGCCCGGACCCGGCGATTGTGCAACAAGCCGACGTTTGTTCGAGCCGGAAATCCGCGTGACCCAACCCGTACTTCGCTCCATCATCGTCGGATTGGGCTGTGCACTTCCCAAGCGTATCGTCAGCAATGCGGATCTCGAGAAATTTCTCGAGACCTCCGACGCATGGATCGTGCAGCGCACAGGCATCCGGCAGCGCCATATCGCCGGCGAAGACGAGCGCACCTCGAGCCTTGCGACACAGGCGGCGCGCGCTGCGCTTGCCGACGCGGGAGTGAGCGCCGCCGACATCGATCTCATCATCGTCGCCACCACCACGCCCGACTACACATTTCCCGCCGTTGCGACGCAGGTTCAGGCCGACCTCGGCAACGCCGCCGGCGTCGCCTTTGACCTTCAAGCGGTCTGCTCGGGTTTCGTCTTTGCGCTCGCCACGGCGGATAAATTTCTGGCCTCCGGATCGCACCGGCGGGCGTTGGTGATCGGCGCCGACACGCTGTCGCGCATTCTGGATTGGCAGGATCGCGCCACCTGCGTGCTTTTCGGCGACGGAGCCGGCGCGATCGTACTCGAAGCGCGCGAAGGAAAGGGGACAAGCGCCGATCGCGGCGTCCTGACGACCCATTTGCGTTCCGACGGACGGTTTCGCGACAAGCTTTACGCGGACGGCGGCCCGTCTTCGACCGGCACCAGCGGCCGGGTACGGATGCAGGGGCGGGAAGTATTCCGCCTAGCCGTCACGATGATCAGCGACGTCGTCGAAGCTGCCTTTGCGGCAACCGGCACGACGCCGGAAGATCTCGACTGGTTCGTCCCGCACCAGGCCAACAGCCGAATTATCGACGCCTCGGCCGAAAAACTCGCGATTGCTCCGCGAAAAGTGGTCAAGACCGTCGATCTTCACGGCAACACGACCGCCGCTTCGATCCCGCTGGCGTTGAACGTCGCCCGCGACGACGGACGGATCAAAGCCGGCGATCTCGTGATGATCGAAGCGATGGGCGGTGGTTTTACCTGGGGAGCGGCCTTAATTCGGTGGTAGCTGCGGCGTGTCTGCAACAGGTGCAGCAAATATTCAAAATACCGCGGTTTTCACTCCCGACTTGGCGAAGTGAGAGATAAGATCTGTTGCCTTAGACCTTGTTTTGTACCAATCTTCTAAGCAATGAGCCTTTTCCTCGCGACGCTGAGATCTGGGAGGATCGCGAGGCCCCGTTGGTTGATCGTGCGGCGCAACAGAACGTATCGTCGTTTGTGCGCCGCAAGCGGGGGGTATCGTCGCGTTCATAAAGAAAAGCGCTGAGTTGCAAAATGGCGAAGAGCGAGTTGTCGGCGAGGAGCGAACCGCCGGGGCCAATGCCCAGCGGTTCGGCGGATTCTAAACCGCAGGGGAATCATACGGTCACGCGGGTCAATCTCGCCGAAGCAGTTTATCAGCAAGTCGGCCTGTCGCGGAAGGAATCGGCGGCCCTCGTCGAAATGGTTTTGGACGAGATGACCAAACGGCTGATCGCCGGCGAGTCGGTGCGGCTTTCCTCTTTCGGATCGTTCAACGTCCGCCACAAAGGACGCCGCGTCGGCCGCAATCCCAAGACCGGCGTGGAAGTACCGATCAAGGAACGCCGGGTTTTGGTGTTCAAGTCGTCGAATCTTCTGAAGGCGCGGATCAACGGCCAGCGCGCGGGGCGTAACGGCGGCTGATCGCCGACGGCGGGCGCGTTACGTACGCCAACTGATGCTCCGCGTATCGCGCGCATGATGCGAATGCATCACCCGCAAACCAAATCCGAAAGTTGATGCGATACGGTGGGAAATCTCGGTTCCCATCGATTCCCTTTGCGCGCATCCTGCTCTAGGATTCGACTCAAGCCAGTGGATCGCGGGATCGAGGCTCTCGCAAAACGCTATGGAAAAGACCGCCGACGCATTCCGAACCATCAGCGAGGTCGCGCAGGATCTCGATCTGCCCCAGCATGTGCTGCGTTTTTGGGAAACGCGCTTTACCCAAATCAAACCGCTGAAGCGGGGCGGCGGCCGGCGCTACTACCGGCGCGAGGACATCGAACTGCTGCGCGCCATCCGCCATCTCCTATATGGCGAAGGCTATACGATCAAAGGCGTGCAGAAGATCCTGAGGGAGCAGGGCGCGCGCGGCGTCGTCGCGGCGGGACGGCGCGGCGGCGACGGCGAGACACTTTGCGATGCCGTCGGGAACGATTCCGCATCCGGCGCGCAAGTCGGAGTCCGCGGCCGCGAGCCTTTGGCGCTCGGAACCGCCGGATACGAAGTTCTCGAGCAGCTTCTCGCCGAACTCGGCGAATGCGAAAGGCTGCTCGGCGCGGCGCGCGCCGGATGAGGCGTCGTTGCGGCGCGCGGCGCCTTTCTCTATAAAGCGGCCGACGGAGTGTGGCGCAGCCCGGTTAGCGCACTAGTCTGGGGGACTAGGGGTCGCGGGTTCGAATCCCGCCACTCCGACCAGTAGGATCGCGCGATGAAAATCTCCGGCCGCAATTTCATCCAAGGCAAGGTCCTCGACATCAAGAAGGGCGCAACGACGGCGCATGTCCATGTCGAGATCGCTGGCGGCGTGGTGTTGACCGCCTCGATCACCAACGAAGCGGTCGAGGATCTGAAGCTGAAAAAGGGCATGAGCGTCTACGCGCTCATCAAAGCCTCGGACGTGATGATCGCGGTCGATTGAGTTAGCGCATACCGGTCGAAATCGGGTTTCTCGTCTTCCCGAAGGTGCAGCAGCTCGATCTGACCGGGCCTTATGAGGTTTTTGCTTCTCTTAAAGGGGCTGAAATTCGTTTCGTCTGGAAAAGCCTCGATCCCGTGGTTTCTTCCACGGGCCTGCTGCTTGCCCCGAATACAAGCTTCGCGGCTTGCCCGCCGCTCGACGTTTTCTGCATCCCGGGCGGCGTCGGGATCAACGCGCTCCTGGAAGATACCGAGACGCTCGCTTTCGTGCGGCGGCAGGCGGCATCGGCGCGCTATGTCACCTCCATCTGCACCGGCGCATTCGTGCTCGGCGCCGCGGGTCTGTTGCGGGGGCGAAAGGCGACAACGCATTGGAACGCGCGCGACTTGCTGCGTTTCTTCGGCGCGATTCCCAGCGAGGGGCGCATCGTTCGCGACGGCAATCTCATTACGGCGGGCGGAGTGACGGCGGGGATCGATTTCGCTCTGGCGCTGGTCGCGGAACTGGCCG
>JASHSB010000138.1 GCA_030036945.1 Methylovirgula sp.
CGGCGAACTCGCCGCCAAACGCATGGTGGACCTATGAACGCGCTTGAGACCACGCCGACGCCCATTTCCGCTCCGGTCGGCATTCTCGCCGAACTGACGCATCGCTGTCCGCTTAGCTGTCCCTATTGTTCGAATCCGGTCGAGCTCGAATCCCGCGCCGGCGAACTCGACACCGAGACCTGGAAGCGCGTCTTCTCCGAAGCCGCTGCGGCCGGCATTTTGCACGCGCATCTCTCCGGCGGCGAGCCGGCATCGCGCCGCGATCTCGTCGAGATCGTCGCGCATTGCAAGAAAGTCGGGCTTTACACCAACCTCATCACCTCGGGTATCGGGCTTACCCAAGAAAGAATGCGCGAATTGGCCGATGCGGGTCTCGATCATGTGCAGCTTTCGATCCAGGACGCCTTGCCGGAATCGGCCGACAGGATCGCCGGCTACAAAGGCGCGTTCGCGCGCAAGATCGAGGTTGCCAAATGGGTCAACGAGGTGGGCATTCCCTTGACCGTCAATGCCGTCATTCACCGCGCCAACATCGCGCGCGCCGGGCGCATGGTGGAATTCGCGGTCGAACTCGGCGCGCGGCGGGTCGAGATCGCCCATACGCAATATTACGCCTGGGCGCTGGTCAACCGTAAGGCGCTGATGCCGTCGCACGCCCAAGTCGAGAAGGCGGTGGCGGAGGTCGAGGCGCTGCGCGAAACTTACGCCGGCAAGATCGTAATCGATCACGTCATCCCCGACTATTACGCCAAATATCCGAAGGCTTGCATGGGCGGCTGGGGCAAGCGGACGATGAACGTCACGCCACACGGCAAGGTTCTGCCTTGCCACGCCGCCGAGACCATCCCGGGACTTGAGTTCTGGACGGTACGCGAACACTCGCTCATCGATATTTGGATGAATTCGCCGGCCTTCAACGCCTTCCGCGGTACCGAATGGATGCTCGAGCCGTGCCGCTCATGCCCGCGCAAGACGATCGATTTCGGCGGCTGCCGCTGCCAGGCCCTGGCGCTGACGGGCGATGCCCGCAACGCCGACCCGATCTGCCACCTTTCGCCGCATCACGACAAAGTGGCGGAAATCGCCGTCACTTTCGACGACGTCGATGCAAACGTGCCGGCATCCGACTATATCTACCGCACGCTCAAAACGCGGGTGCCGGCCGAATAAAAAGCGCCTGGCATCTTTGCCCCACGCGTGAGGTCAGAGATGATGCAAGGCAAGACCGTGGTCGTTACCGGAGCAACGTCCGGAATCGGCGAAGTCGCCGCCCTCGAGCTTGCCCGCATGGGAGCGCGGGTCGTCGCGGTGGCGCGCAGCAAAGCGCGCGGCGATGCGACGCTGGCGCGCCTCAACGAACAGGTGCCGGGTGTCGCGCATAAGATCCACTACGCCGATCTCGCGGAGCTATCCGAGATGAAGCGCGTCGCCGCGGAGGTCGCGGCCGCGGAGCCGCGCATCGACGTGCTCGTCAACAATGCCGGCGCGCTTTTCTCGCAGCGCCAAGTGACGCGCGACGGTTTCGAGCGCACGTTCGCGCTCGATCATCTCTCCTACTTCGTTCTCACCGCGGGCTTGCGCGAGCGCCTGCTCGGCACGCCCGGCGCGCGTATCGTCAATACTTCGTCGGACGCGCATCGAGGCGCACGTTTCGATCTCGACGATCTGCAAAGCGCAAAGGGTTATTCCGGCATCCAGGCCTATGCCCGCGCCAAGCTCGCCAACATCCTGTTTACGCGCGAACTGGCGCGCCGCCTAAAGGGGACGGGTTTAACCGCGAATTCCCTTCATCCGGGCGTCGTCGCGACGCGTTTCGGCCACGAGAGCGGCGGCCTTGTCAGCGGACTCCTCAAAATCGTGCAGCGGGTTGCGATTTCCCCCGAGAAAGGCGCGCGGACCATCGTCTATCTCGCTTCGTCGCCCGAAGTAACGGACGTGAACGGCGAATATTTCTACAAATGCAGGCCAAAGGAGCCGACGCGCGCGGCGCAAGACGATCATCTCGCCGCGGCGCTCTGGGAGAAGAGCGTCGCCCTCACCGGCATCGACTGGAAATAAGTTCCGCGCGGTTCTTCTAGTCGGATTGCGCGGCGTGGAACGCGAGATCGGTGGTCATCGGATTGAGCATGACGACCTTCGTCTCATTGACGCAGCCGTCGTCCACGGTCGCGAGCGTGTCGTAACCGAGCGCCGGGAAACGCCCGACGATGACTCCGTCTCCCCAATAATCGACGTCGCTGCCGGCGTGATCGTTGAGATAATCGACGAAATCCTCGGCCTGATTCCCATCGAGGCGCAAGGCCACGCCGCCAGCGTTCGCGGCGGCGGCCTGCGTATTGAGGAGCGCCATATCCATCGGGACGCAAGCCGAACCGGCGGCCTTTGCAAGCGGGGCGAAGCCGACGCAGCTCGCGAGGGTGAAGGCGGTCGCAAGAAGAAGGCTTTCATGGCGGTACCCCTTGTTGCCTGGAAACGACCTTGGTAACGCATCGCGCCGCCCTTTGTTTCGCTGTGCTAGACGGTCTCTGCAGACGTGAACGAGGGCGCGAAGCCAGTTGTATCGCTTCTTGCGCATGATGTGCGCGGCTGGGACCATGCCGGTTGCGTCAAAACGGCGAAACGCTTAAGCATCGGCTCCGATTGACGAAGCCAGAGGATTTTCATGCGCCCTTCCCAACGCGCCGCCGACGAGCTGCGGCCCATCTCGCTCGAGCGCAACGTCGCGCGCTACGCGGAAGGCTCTTG
>JASHSB010000139.1 GCA_030036945.1 Methylovirgula sp.
GAAAGACCGCCCCCGCCGCGCCACACCAATGTCGCCAGGATGATGACGAGCCAGCCCAAGCCGAACGCCGCCGAGGCGTAGCAGAGGCTGAGCCAGATGGCGTTGCTGCGGCGGCGCGACGCGTAGATGGCCATAATCTATCCGGCGTTGCGTTCGAGGCGCATCAGCATGAAACGCGCGATGGCCAGGACGAAGAAGGTGATGACGAACAAGATCAGACCGAGTTCGATGAGCGCCGAAGTATAGAGATCGCCCACTGCTTCGGTAAATTCGTTGGCGATGGCCGCCGAGATGGTGGTGCCCGGCGCAAGCAGCGAATGCGGAATCACGTCGGCGTTGCCGATGACGAATGTCACCGCCATGGTCTCGCCGAGCGCCCGCCCGAGGCCGAGCATGACTCCGCCGACGACGCCGACCCGCGCGTAGGGCATGACGATGTGGTGAACCACCTCCCAGGTGGTGCAGCCGATGCCGCGGCCGGCCTCCTTCAGCACCGCCGGCACGGTTGCAAACACGTCGCGGGAAATCGCCGCGACGAACGGCAACACCATGATCGCCAGAATGAAACCGGCGGTCAGCATGCCGATGCCGTAGGGCGGGCCGGCGAATAGCGAGGCGAGCACCGGCACCTTGGCGAAGGCCGCTATCAGCGCCGGTTGAATATGCCGCTGCAGAAACGGCGCGAAAACGAAGAGGCCCCAAATGCCGTAAATGATCGACGGGATACCGGCGAGCAATTCGACCGCGATGCCGATCGGGCGGCGCAAGAAATCGGGGCAGAGTTCGCTCAGAAAAATGCCGATACCAATGCCTATCGGCACGGCGATGATCATGGCGATCGCCGAAGTGACGAGCGTCCCGTAAATCGCCGCCAGGGCGCCGTATTGGTCGGTGACCGGATTCCAGATCGAGGTATAGAGAAATTTGAAACCGAAGGCGCGAATGGCCGGCAGCGAACCGTCGATCAACGAAAGGATCACGCCGCCGAGGATCACGAGAACGGCGACCGCCGCCGCCAACGTCAGTCCGTGGAAAGTACCGTTGCGGAACCTGAAGGCGCGCAATACCCGCGCCCGCCGCGCCGTGGCATCCTTGTAGGCCACTCGGCCGCTCCCCACCGCTATGTCCGCCAACGTCGTGATCCTTAATTTACAACCGTACAGGCAGTCGACAAAGCCGCGGCGGCAAATCGCCGAAATACGCGGGGAGAGCCGCAGCGCTCTCCCCTATGTTTAACACTTGGAAACCACGGGGTAATTTGCACCGCTCGCCGGATCGAGCATTGCGGCGCAGATTGCCAACGCTTTCTTCCTCAATTTACCAACGCTTTGCCGTCGGATCCCTTGATCTGCTCGGCCCATGTTTTCTTGACGAGCGCCACGACCGAATCCGGCATCGGGATATACTCCAAATCCGTCGCCATCTTGCCGCCGTTGGCGTAGGCCCAGCTGAAGAACTTCAAGGCTTCGGCGGCGGCCGCCGGATCCTTCGGTTGTTTCGGCATCAGGATAAACGTCGCGGCGGTGATCGGCCAGGAATCGGCGCCGGGCTGGTCGGTCAGGATCTGATAGAAACCCGGTGCGTGCGCCCAATCGGCGTTGGCCGCGGCGGATTGGAAAGAGGTCATGGTTGGCGCGACTTTCTTGCCTTCCTTGTTGATCAGATCCGTGTAGACGAGCTTGTTCTGGATCGCGTAGGCGTATTCGACGTAACCGATCGCGCCCTGCGTCTGCATGACGTTGTTGGAGACGCCTTCGTTGCCCTTGGCGCCGATGCCGACCGGCCATTGGACGGAGGTGTTCTCGCCGACCTTTGCCTTCCAGTCGGACGAGACTTTCGACAGATAATCGGTGAAATTGAAGGTCGTGCCGGAGCCGTCGGAACGGTGCACCACGGCAATGGCCGCCGACGGCAACGTTGCGCCCGGATTGAGTTTCTTGATCGCCGGATCGTCCCACTTGGTAATCGTGCCGAGGAAGATCTTGGCGAGCGTGTCGCTGTCGAACACGAGCTGGCCGGGTGCGATGCCGGCCAGATTGACGACGGGAACGATGCCTCCCATCACCATCGGCCATTGCACTAGGCCGCTGGCGTCGAGTTCGTCGGCCTTAAGCGGCTTGTCGCTGGCACCGAATGTCACGGTCGCGGCCTTGATCTGCTTGATACCGCCACCCGAGCCGATCGATTGGTAATTTAAGCCGTTGCCGGTCTCCTTCTTATAGGTGTCGGCCCATTTGGCGTAGATCGGATAGGGGAAGGTCGCGCCGGCGCCGGAAATATCGGCCGCCTCGGCGCCGGCAATTGCGACGACCGCGGCCGCGGCCACCACCGCCGTGGCGAGCGCCGTCCATACAAAGGGTTTGAAGTTCATGATGGGCCTCTCGAAGCTAGGGAAACGCCACAGCCGGAAATCCCGGCCGCCAAGCGACGAGCGCAACCTAGGCGGAACCAGCCAAAAATTTACGACGGTTGGATGACAGTTCAATGACGTTCCGCGTTGCCGCGGGCTCAGCCCTCGAAAAGCGGCAAAGCGACGCTGAACGTCGCGCCTTCGCCAAGTTTCGATTCAATGTTCAGCCGGCCGTTGTGGCGGGCGACGATATGCTTAACGATCGCCAGCCCGAGCCCTGTCCCGCCCTTGGCGCGGCTTTGCCCGACGTCGATCCGATAGAAGCGCTCGGTCAGGCGCGGCAAATGTTCGGGAGCAATGCCCGGCCCGTAATCGCGGACCGAGAGCTGCGCCTGCGCGCCGTTCGCAATGACGGTTACATCCACATCTTTTTTTCCGGCGGCCGCGTCGGCGGCGCCGTATTTGATCGCATTCTCGATGAGGTTCTCGACGACCCGCAGCAATTCGTCGCGATCGCCGGCGACGACGACCGAGTGGGGCGCGTCGATCCGCAACGCGACGTCTTGCTCGTCGGCC
>JASHSB010000140.1 GCA_030036945.1 Methylovirgula sp.
CACGGATTGGAAAACCAAGAATTCCTCCATCAGCACGGTTGGAACCCAATGATGAACGGCGCCTCGGAAACCCCGGAACAGATCGCCCCGATCCCGCGCATCTCGATGCAGGCGTTTTGCGAAACGCCTGAGGTCGCCAACGTCGTCCAGCAGGCAATTTCCGACCGGCGCATGGAAAAGGCGCACGTCAAGGTAAACATGGGCGGCGTGCCGGCGGCGATCGAAGCGTACCGGTCCTCCCCGACGCCCAACGTGATCTTCCTGGAGTCGGCGGCAAGCCGCGAGGAACTTTTCGAATATCTTCACGTGCTCGCCGAATCCTGCGATCCCGGCACCAAAGTGGTCGTGGCCGGACGCATGAACGATATCGTGCTCTACCGCGAATTGATGGCGCGCGGCGTGAGCGAATATCTCGTTACGCCGTTCGCGGTGATCGACTTCGTCCGGACGATCTCGCATCTTTACAATAGCGACGGGGCTCCGCCGGTCGGCAAGATCATCGCTTTTGTGGGAGCGAAGGGCGGTATCGGCGCCTCCACGCTCGCCCACAACGTCGCCTGGGCGATCCCGCGCGATCTCGACATTCAGACGGTGCTGGTCGATCTCGACCTGGGTTTCGGAACGGGGGGACTGGATTTCAACCAGGATCCCCCGCAGGGCATCGCCGAGGCGGTCTTCGCCCCGGATCGCGTCGATTCGAACCTCGTCGATCGGCTGCTGTCGCGCTGCAGCGACAAACTGGGCATCCTCGCCGCGCCGGCGACGCTCGACCGCATGTATGATTTCTCGGAAACCGCCTTCGACGCGATCGTCGACATTTTGCGGAGTTCGACGCCCTGCGTCGTTCTCGACGTGCCGCATATGTGGACGGCCTGGACGCGGCGCGCCCTGATCGGTGCCGACGAAATCGTCGTCGTCGCCGCTCCCGATCTCGCCAATCTGCGCAACGCCAAGAGCCTTGTCGATACGTTGCGCACGGCGCGGCCGAACGACGCCACGCCGAGACTGGTGTTCAATCTGGTCGGTATCCCGAAACGGCCGGAAATCTCTATCGGCGATTTCAGCAAAGCCGTCGACCTCGAGCCGTCCGGCGTAATCAGTTTCGAGCCGAAGCTGTTCGGAACGGCCTCGAACAACGGCCAAATGATCGCCGAGGTCGAGCCGGCCAGCAAAGCCAATGAGACGATCTCGGAACTTGCCAAGATCGTAACCGGACGCTTCGAAATCCGAAAGACCAAAAAGAGCCTGCTCGATCCCTTGAAGCTGCTCGGCCTCAGCAAGGCGTCCTAGACGATCCCACAGGATGCGCGAGCCTTTCACGGATCTTAGTAGCTCTTTTTAAATTCTTCCGGGATTTCTTAATCGCAAGCGGGACGGGCCGGCCGGAAGCGTGATTTGCGCCGGCCGGCCGGCTTTCGGAGTTTCGCTGGCAAGTTCGCAAAGGCGGAGCGCTGCCGCGAGGCGACCGAAAAGGAGAGGCGATGTTCGGTAAACGATCGAGTACCGCCGAAATTGCGCCGGCGCGGCCCGCGCCGGCGGCCGCGCCTCCGGTACTGCGCGGCGTATCGGATAACCGCCGGACGGCGCCGACGATCATCGAGCCGACCGTTCCGCAGGCTCCCGAGGCGCCCCGTTCCGACGAATATTACGTCACCAAGAGCATGATCTTCGGGGCGCTGATCGAGGCCATCGATCTCTCCCAGCTGGCGCGCCTCGACGCCGACAGCGCGCGCGAGGAAATCCGCGACATCGTCAATGAGATCGTGGCGATCAAGAACATCGTCATGTCGATTTCCGAGCAGGAGGATCTGCTCGAAGACATCTGCAACGACGTGCTGGGTTACGGCCCCCTCGAACCTCTGCTGGCGCGCGACGAGATCGCCGACATCATGGTTAACGGCGCGATGCAGACCTACATCGAGGTTGCCGGCAAACTGCAGCTGACCAACATCCGCTTCCGCGACAACGCGCAGCTGATGAACATCTGTCAGCGCATGGTCAGCCAGGTCGGCCGCCGGGTCGACGAAGCCTCGCCGATCTGCGACGCGCGCCTCACCGACGGTTCGCGCGTCAACGTCATCGCTCCGCCGCTCGCCATCGACGGACCGGCGCTCACGATCCGCAAATTCCGCAAGGACAAGCTCACCCTCGACCAATTCATCAAGTACGGATGCATCTCGCCGGAGGGCGGCGAAATCCTCAAGATTGTCGGGCGCGTCCGCTGCAACGTGCTGATTTCCGGCGGCACCGGGTCGGGCAAGACGACGCTGCTCAACTGCCTCACGCAATTCATCGACACCGACGAGCGCGTCATCACCTGCGAGGACGCGGCGGAACTGCAGCTGCAGCAGCCGCACGTCGTACGTCTCGAAACGCGCCCCCCCAACCTCGAGGGGACCGGCGCCGTGACCATGCGCGATTTGGTGCGCAACTGCCTGCGTATGCGTCCCGAACGGATCATCGTCGGCGAGGTCCGCGGTCCCGAAGCTTTTGATCTGCTCCAGGCGATGAACACCGGCCACGACGGTTCGATGGGCACCGTGCACGCCAACTCGCCGCGCGAGGCGCTGGGCCGCCTCGAATCGATGATTACGATGGGCGGTTTCCAGCTGCCGATCAAGACGATCCGCGAAATGCTCGCCTCCTCGATCGACGTCATCGTGCAGACCGCGCGCCTGCGCGACGGGTCGCGCCGCATCACGCAGATCACCGAAATCGTGGGGATCGAAGGCGACGTCATCACCACCCAGGACATCATGGTCTACGACATCTTGGGCGAGGACGCGTCGGGGCGGATCAAAGGCAGACATCGCTCGACCGGCGTCGGCAAGCCGCGCTTCTGGGAACGGGCGCGCTATTTCGGTGAGGACGAACGGCTGGCGCGCGCCCTCGACGCCGCCGAACTGAAAACCGATGCCTGATCCGCTTTGCGGCCGCGCATGGAGTGAGGCATGATCTTTCGCATCCTGGCGCTGGCAATATTGGCGGCCTTCTCGGTCGGCGGCCTCGGCTTCGTATTCGTCTATCCGCTGCTGAGCGGCGAGCGAAAGGCCGAGAAACGGCGAGCCGCGTTCTCCGCCGGCTCGATCAGGAAGGGCACTGATCGGCTGGCCGAGGCCGCGGCGCGCCGCAAGCAGATCGCCGATAGCGTGAAGGAAATCGAGGCGCGTAGCACCCGCAAGCGCATGTCCATCGACGATATGCTCACCCGCGCCGGCTTGAACTTCTCCACGCCGCAATTCCTGATCGCTGCGGCGCTGGCCGGACTGGTTTTCGGAACAGGGGCGTTCTTTCTCGACGGCAATTTCTACATAGCGTTGGCGGTGACTTTGGTGGGCGGCGCGGGATTGCCTATCTGGACGCTCAAATTGCTGGCGAGGCGGCGTTTGAAGAAATTCGTCGCGCTGTTTCCCGACGCGATCGATATCATCGTACGCGGCGTCAAGGCGGGATTGCCGCTCGGCGATTGCCTGCAGATCATCTCCAAGGAAATAGCCGAACCGGTCCGCACCGAGTTCCGCTTCATCGTCGAGGCGCAGGCGATGGGCCTGTCGGTCACCGAATCGGTTGATCGCCTCGTCGCCCGCGTGCCGATTCCGGAGACAAGCTTCTTTTCCATCGTCATCGGCATCCAGCAGAAAGCCGGCGGCAGCCTTTCCGAAGCGCTCGCCAACCTTTCCACCGTGCTGCGCGAACGCAGGAAGATGGAGGGCAAGATCAAAGCCTTGTCGTCCGAGGCGCGCGCTTCCGCCTACATCATCGGTTCACTGCCTTTCGTCGTCGGCGGGTTGGTCTATCTGACGAGCCCGAAATACATGGAACTCCTATGGACGACGCCGACCGGACAATTCGTGATCGCCGGCTGCGTGCTGTGGATGGGGATCGGCATCTTCATTATGAAGAAGATGGTGTCGTTCGACTTCTGACGGTCGTTTGGCCCGAACAATCATAGGCCGCTTTATGATGGATCTGCTCTTAAGCCTCTGGAACCGGCAAGCGATGTTGAGCATCCTCGTGGCGATCGCGACGGCGGCGACGATCCTCACGCTCGTCATGCCCTTGCTGCAGACCGACGCGCTGGCGCGCCGCATGAAACGCATAGCCAGCGAACGCGAGCGTATTCGCGCCCGCGAACGGGAGCGGCTCTACCAGAAAAAAGTCAGTCTCCGTCAGCAGCCCAAGGCTTACATGAAGGAGGTCGTCGAACGATTCAATCTGTCGAAGTGGCTCGGCACGGAAGAGGCAAAGAAGCAGATGACGATGGCCGGCTTTCGCGGCCAGCAGGCGGAGATCGGTTTTCTGTTTTTCCGGCTCGTCACTCCGATCGCGCTGTTCATCTTAGCGTTGATCTATTTGTTCCTTCTGAGCAGTTTTCACTGGTCGGCACCGGCCGATTTCGCGGTGGCCATGGCGGCCGCCTATCTCGGCATTAAAGCCCCGGAGATCTTCCTCCGTAACCAAATCGCCAAACGGCAGAAGTCGATGGCGCGGGCTGTGCCCGACGCCTTGGATCTTCTGTTGATTTGCGTCGAATCGGGAATGTCAATCGAGCCCGCGTTCCGCAAGGTCGCACAGGAGATGGGCGCGCAGTCGATTGAGCTTGCCGAGGAATTCTCGCTCACCACCGCCGAACTGTCTTTTCTGCCCGACCGGCGTGTCGCCTACGAAAATCTCGCGGCGCGAACTGGAATCGACTCCCTGAAACAGATCGTCACGGTGCTCAACCAGGCGGAACGCTACGGCACGCCGCTCGGCCAGGCGCTGCGCGTCGTTTCGCAAGAGAGTCGGACGCGGCGCATGAACGAGGCGGAGAAGAAGGCCGCCGCGTTGCCGCCCAAACTTACCGTGCCGATGATCCTGTTCTTCCTGCCGGTGCTTTTCGCGGTCATCATCACGCCGGCGATCGTCCAGGTTTCGCAGGTAACGGGCGGCCATTGAGAGCGCCGCGCGTCGCGTAGCAAGCCGTCATCACTGCGGATCGGCCGCCCCGAGCTGGGTGGGCTGCAGCACGCGCCGCTGGGCGTCGCGTTGCCTCACGTCCTTCTTTGCGATCGCGGTTTTCTTGTCGAGCTTGCGAATCTCGTCCCAGGGATCGGCCTGGGCGATCATTTCGCGAATCGAAGCGACGTTTTCGGCGGCATCCACCGGCGAAAGATCTTGTTGCGCGACGTTCTGCGCCGCGTCGAACTTGCCTTCGAGCGCCAGAACGAGCGCCAGGTTTTGGCGCACCCGCATATCGGCGCCGGGCTCGGCCGTCGCCTGGCGCAGCGTCGATTCGGCCAACGGCAGTTGCTTCGCAAGCGCGTAGGAAAGTCCAAGGTTGGAGAGAACTTCCGGCTGATTGGGGGCAATCTTCAGGGCCGCCGAGTAGTACTGCTGCGCCTGATCGTGATCGCCGAGTTGATCGGCCACGACGCCTTGCGCCGAGAGGACCGACCAATTCGGCTGCTCCGGCGTGTGCGCCTCCGGCAGAACGCTCTGGGCTTCGCGCGACCGGCCGTCCTCGGCCAAAGCCTTGCCGTAGGCTCCGAGTACGTCCATGTCCTTCGGATATTTGGCGGCGAGTCTTTGGGTGACCGCCACCGCCTGCGCATAGCGCGTGAGCGCCCTGAGCGCGCGCGCATAGGCCAAGGCGATTTGTTTGTTGTCGGGATTGGCCTCGTAGGCGCGCCCGAGGTCGTCGGTATAGCTCTCCAGCTGCGGTGTGGAGGTGGGTAAGGCCGTATCGGGGCCCGCCGAGCCGGTGAGGCCGCCGATTCCGATCCCCTGGCATCCGGCAAGGAGGAGCGTCGCCAGAAGACCGGCGACCGCGGGCCGCGCTTTCGAGGATGGGATGAGCATCGACGGCCCTTTCCGTTCTGTCACCTTTCAGCAATAGAAAGTTAACCCTAAGAAACGGTTAAGAGCAGGATCTGCTAGAACCGCGGAACAATGCGCCGATACCCTCCCACGGAGTTCGCAATGTCGCTTTACCTTGGCTCGGGCTCGCCGCCGGCCGACGCCGTGCCGATCTTCTTCGCCACGGCGGAATCCTGGACCAAGGTGAAATCCGGTTTGCCGGCGGCAGCCGCGGCATATGCGAACGCCTGCGCCTATGAGCCGGCGGCAGGCCGCATTTTGCTGGTCCCCACCCAGACGGGCGAACTCGGCGGCGTGCTGTGCGGGCTGGAGCCGGAAACGGCGCAACGCCGCGATCCTTTTCTGCCCGGCCGTCTGGTCGGCGCCGTGCCGCCCTGCATCTATCGTTTCGCTAACGCGCCGCATGAGGCGGCCTTGGCGACGCTCGCCTGGCAGCTCGCCGCGTATCGCTTCGACCGCTACAAGAAAGAAAAGTGCAAACTGCCGCAGCTTTGTCCGCCGCCGGGCGTCGACGTTGCGAAGATCGCGCGAATTGCCGCCGCCGTAGCGCTCGGGCGCGACCTCATCAACACGCCCGCCAACGACCTCGGTCCCGACGGGCTCGAGGCGGCGGCCGTCGCGGTGGCGGCACAATTTCAGGCGAGCGTTTCGGTACTCACGGGCAACGCGTTGCTCGCTGCCAATTTTCCGCTGATTCACGTCGTCGGGCGCGCTGCGGAGCAAGCGCCGCGGCTTGTCGATATTTCCTGGGGTGATCCGGCCGCCCCGAAAGTCACGCTCGTGGGCAAAGGCGTTTGCTTCGATACCGGCGGCCTCGACATCAAGTCCGAGAGCGCCATGCAGTTCATGAAAAAGGACATGGGCGGCGCGGCGACCGCTTTAGCGCTCGCCCAGATGATCATGAGTTCGGACGCACCCGTCCGCCTCAAGGTGCTCCTGCCGATCGTCGAAAACGCGATCTCCGGCGCCGCCATGCGGCCCGGCGACGTCTATTCGAGCCGCAAGGGCGTCAGCGTGGAGATCGGCAATACGGACGCGGAAGGCCGGCTGATCCTCGCCGACGCCTTGGCGTTCGCCGACGAGGAAACGCCCGATCTGCTCGTCGATTTCGCGACGTTGACGGGCGCGGCACGGGTGGCGCTGGGTCCCGACTTGCCGCCGTTCTACACGCCGGACGACGCGTTTGCCGAGGAAATCGCGACGCACGCCGAACGTGTCTTCGATCCGGTCTGGCGCATGCCACTCTGGGATCCTTACGACAAGCTGCTCGACGGGAAAGTAGCGGATCTTTCCAACGTCTCGTCGGGTCCGTTCGCCGGATCGATCACCGCCGCGCTGTTTCTGCGCCGCTTCGTCGAGCGGGCGAAGGCTTGGGCGCATTTCGATATTTACGCCTGGACGCCGGCCGAGAAGCCGGCGCGGCCCGAAGGCGGCGAGATTCAGGTGGCGCGGCTCATTTTCGACCTCATCGAAAGCCGTTACGCGGACGCGGCGCGGCACAATCGGCGCGCCGCTAGGATCGGCCCATGAAGCGCGATCCGCGCCTGACGCCGGCACGTCCCGACCTCGCCGCGGCGCATTTGCGCGGTGAGGTCGAAGCGGCGCGCTACGTCGCGGGGCGTCCCATGCACGTACGCGTCGGCATCGCCGATCTTCGCCGCGAACCGTCGGCTTCGGCGCGGCTCGACACCCAAGCGCTCTACGGCGAAGAGGTGCTGCTTTACGATCAGCGCGACGGCTGGGCATGGGTGCAACTCGTCGGCGACGGCTACGTCGGCTATCTCGCGGCCGACGTCCTTGCCGAAGGACCGAGCAAGGCGACGCATCGTATCTTCGTCAACCGCAGCTTCGTCTATTCGGCCGCGGACATTAAGTCGCTGGTTCTTGCCGCGCTGCCGTTCGGAGCTCGCGTAAACGTAGAGGATGAAGAAGGCGCATTCGCGCGACTCGCCGATGGCGGCTTCGTGTTCGCGTTGCATCTGAAGCCGACCGCCGAAGAAAAGCAGAACGATTTCGTGGCCGTGGCCAAAGGATTTCTGGGCTCGCCTTATCTATGGGGCGGCAAATCGAGCCTTGGAATCGATTGTTCGGGCCTTGTGCAAATCACGCTTGCCGCGGCCGGATTGGCAGCGCCGCGCGACACTGATCTGCAGGAGCGCGCCCTGGGCTCCCCATTGCCGATCGACGGGAAGCTGGAAAATCTGCGGCGCGGCGATCTCGTCTTTTGGAAGGGTCACGTCGGCATCCTGCGCGATCCGCAAACGCTGCTCCACGCCAACGCGCATCATATGGCGGTCACCTGCGAACCGCTGGTCGAGGTTCGCGATCGCGTCCGGCGGAGCGGCGGCGGGGTGATCACTTCGATCCGGCGGCTGTGATACGATCGCTTCCCTCGATCGCTTCAGAGCCGTATCATCGCCAATATAGCTTCTGCCCGATTGGGGGACCCATGGCGAACAAAGAAGCGCGAGTCGCAGTCGAGATCCGCCTTCCGAACGGAGGCATGTTCGGGCCGCAGGAGCTCGCGTTGATCGAGGCGATCCGCGCGCAGCGCTCGATCATCGGGGCGAGCCGCGCCCTCGGCCTTTCGTATCGCAAATGCTGGCTTGATTCCGACGCGTTGAACCGCACTTTCGAGAGCGCCGTCATCGCGACGTTTCCCGGCCGGCACGGCGGCGGCGCGGAGATCACGGCTTTCGGAGAGCGGCTCGTCGCGCTCTACCGCTCGATCGAGCGGCACGCTGGCGCTGCCGCGAAACTCTCGTTGAACGAACTCACCGGGTCTCTCGATTGGTCGTTCGCGCCGAAGGCCAGGGCCGCGGGAGCGGGGCGCGGTCTTGGCTGAGATCGGAGATGGCGACCGCCTTGATCATCGCCCAAGCCTTCAGGCCCGGCGCAAGCGCCAGCCGTTCGACCGATTCCCGGGTGATCAGCGCGTGTAGCCGTGTGGCGCCGAGATCGAACGTGGCGCGCGCATAAGGCGGAGCCAAAAATTCAAGCTGGGCGATTTCGCCCGGCAGGCGGTTGATGATCGAGACATCCATCGGCCGCGACAGAGCGACGGAGACGTCGCGGGCGTCGATGCGAACTCTCACCGCCGCATCGACAGGCAGATCGACGCACGGGACGCGCAGTTCGCCGTCGGCGAAGAACAGCGTGGTCATCCCGAGGCCAACGTCGTGGCGCAGGACACGCGCCAGAACCATTGTCTTGAGCCGCGGAGGTACGGCGGACGGCGTGAAAACCCGGTTTTTGGGCGCCTCGAACATGCGCCGCAGGATCGCCCCGCCCCTTCGCCGCTGTCAATTGCGCCGGCGCCCATCTGGGTTCCCAAACCGGCGCGATTCGGCTATGGGCAATTGCCAAGAGAAACACCATATCCCCGTCTGCGGAGCGCCGGCGCGGCCCGGCTGGCGATCGCCTCACCTTCATAGAACCGTGATGCGGGCGTAACACGCTCTTCAACACGTTGATATTAATGATATTCCGGTACGAGATCGGCGCCGGCCGACCCCGCCCGCGTCGCCCGAAATGTTCGAAAGAATCCCAGGAATCAGGCCAAGTTCCTCATGAATCTACGCAACATCGCCATCATCGCGCACGTCGATACGGGCAAGACCACGCTCGTCGATCGCCTGCTGCAGCAATCGGGCGCATTTCGAGAGAACCAACGGGTCGGCGAACGCGTCATGGACTCGAACGACATCGAACGCGAGCGCGGCATCACGATCATGGCAAAAGTGACCTCGGTCGCTTGGAAGGACGCGCGCATCAACATCGTCGATACGCCCGGTCATGCCGATTTCGGCGGCGAGGTCGAACGCATCCTCTCGATGGTCGACGGGGCCATCGTCCTTGTCGATGCCTCCGAAGGACCGATGCCGCAGACCAAATTTGTCGTCGGCAAGGCGCTGAAGATCGGCCTGAAGCCGATCGTCGCGTTGAACAAGGTCGATCGGCCCGACGCGCGGATGACCGAAGTCGTCAACGAGGTCTTCGATCTTTTCGCCGCGCTCGATGCCAACGACGAACAGCTTGATTTCCCGATCCTTTACGGCTCCGCGAAACAAGGCTGGATGGCCGCAAATCCGGACGGTCCAAAGGAAAACATGGCGCCGCTCTTCGATCTCATCCTGCGCCACGTGCCGGCGCCGGCAATCGAAGAAAGCGGCTTCCGCATGCTCGGCACGCTCCTCGAAGCCAATCCCTATCTCGGCCGGCTCATCACGGGCCGCGTCTTTGCGGGCGGCATCAAGCCCAACCAACCGGTGAAAGTGCTCGACCGCAACGGCGCGGTCGTCGAGCAAGGCCGCATCTCGAAAATTCTCGCCTTCCGCGGCATCGAGCGTACGCCCATCGAACAGGCGGAAGCGGGCGACATCGTCGCCGTTGCCGGGCTCGAAAAGTTCAACGTCGCAGATACGCTCGCCGCGCCGGAAGTGAGCGAGCCGCTGCAGGCGCAACCGATCGATCCGCCGACGCTGTCGATGACGTTCCTCGTCAACGATTCCCCATTCGCCGGCACGGAAGGCGACAAGGTCACGAGCCGCGTCATCCGCGAGCGCCTCTATAAGGAGGCCGAAGGCAACGTCGCCATAAAAGTCGAGGATTCCGCGGGAACCGATTCGTTCGTCGTCTCGGGGCGCGGCGAATTGCAGCTCGCAATCCTCATCGAAACCATGCGCCGTGAAGGATTCGAGCTCGGCGTATCGCGGCCCAAGGTGGTGCTGGAGAAGGACGCAGCGACCGGCGAGCTTCGCGAGCCGATCGAGGAGGTGGTGATCGACGTCGACGAGGAACACGCCGGCGCGGTCGTGCAAAAAATGGCGGAACGCAAGGCGGAGATGACCGAGATGCGGCCGTCGGGCGGCGGCCGGTTGCGGCTCGTTTTTCATGCGCCGACTCGCGGTCTGATCGGCTACCAAGGCGAGCTTTTGACGGACACGCACGGCACGGCGATCATGAACCGGCTGTTCCATGCCTACGCGCCCTACAAAGGCGAAATTGCCGGGCGGCGCACCGGCGTCCTCGTCTCCAACGATCAAGGTGAGTCGGTCGCCTATGCGATGTGGAAGCTCGAGGACCGCGGCCCGATGATGATCGAGCCGGGCGAGAAGGTCTATCGCGGCATGATCGTCGGCGAGCACACGCGCGAGAACGATCTCGAGATCAACGTGCTGAAAGGCAAGCAGCTCACCAACATCCGCGCCGCCGGCAAGGACGAGGCGGTGCGCCTGACACCGCCGATGAAGATGACGCTCGAAAAAGCGCTCGCCTATATCGAGGATGATGAACTCGTCGAAGTGACGCCGAAGTCGATCCGGCTGCGCAAGGCGCTGCTCGATCCCAACGAGCGCAAGCGCGCCATGCGCGCGAAAGAGAGTGCGTAGGAATAGCGTGGAATCCCTCTCGCTGTAGGAGAAGGTTCGCGCGTCCCCGCCGAGGCTGCCATGCGCCACTTTCCACCCTCCCGCATCGTCTGCCTCACCGAGGAAACGGTCGAGACGCTTTACCTGCTCGGTGAAGAGAGCCGCATCGTCGGCGTCTCCGGCTACGCAGTGCGCCCGCC
>JASHSB010000141.1 GCA_030036945.1 Methylovirgula sp.
CGCACCCTGTCGCGCAAAATCCAGGAGGCCATCCTGGCGGTGTGGCTCGAACACAAATATTCGAAGGACCAGATCCTCGAACTTTACTTGAACCGCGTCTATTTCGGTTCGGGCGCATTCGGCGTCGAAGCGGCTTCGCAGAAATATTTCGGCCACAGCGCGCACACCGTCACATTGCCCGAGGCCGCCATGCTCGCCGGCCTCATGAAGGCGCCGACCCGGCTCGCCCCGAACCGCAATCTCGACGCGGCGATCGAACGCGCCGGCGAAGTCGTGAATGCCATGGCGGAGGAAGGCTACGTTACCCCAGCGATGGCGAAACTCGCCCTCGCCCATCCGGCGCAGCCGGTCAGCGAAAAGAACGGCGCCTCGATCAACTATGTCGCCGATTACGTCATGGACCAGCTCAACGACATGATCGGCGCCATCGACGAGGACATCGTCGTCTCGACGACGATCAGCGCGCCATTGCAGGAAGCCGCGGAACAAGCGCTCGCCGGCGGCCTCGATGCTAGCGGAGCGAAGTTCGACGTAAGCCAGGGCGCGCTGGTCGCACTCGATCCGGACGGTGCGCTGCGTGCCCTCGTCGGCGGGCGCAACTATGCGGCGAGCCAATTCGACCGCGCCGTGGCCGCCAAGCGTCAGCCGGGTTCCGCTTTCAAGCCGTTCGTCTATCTGACGGCGCTCGAACGCGGTCTCACTCCCGACACGCTGCGCAACGATGCGCCGATCAACGTCCGTGGCTGGCAGCCGGAGAACTACCACCATCAGTACATGGGCCCGGTGACGCTCAGCACGGCGCTTGCTTTGTCGCTCAATACCGTGGCCGTGCGGCTCTGCCTGGAAGTCGGCCCCAGTGCGGTCATCAGGACCGCGCATCGCCTGGGGATCACGTCCGATCTGCAGGACAACGCGTCGATCGCGCTCGGCACGTCCGAAGTGACGCCGCTCGAACTCGTCGCTGCCTACGCGCCGTTTGCGAACGGCGGCATCGGCGCGGAGCCTTACGTAATCACCAGGGTACGCACCACTTCCGGCCGGCTTCTCTATCGGCGCAAGGAAACGGAGGGCACGCGCGTCGTCGAGCCGCAATATGTTGGGATGATGAATGCGATGCTGAAAGAGACTTTGCTGAGCGGCACGGCGCGCCGCGCGGACTTGCCCGATTGGGAAGCGGCCGGCAAGACCGGCACGAGCCAGGATTGGCGCGACGCTTGGTTCGTCGGCTATACGCGCCGGCTCGTCGCCGGAGTTTGGGTCGGCAACGACGACAATTCGCCGACGCGGCGCGCATCGGGCAGCAATCTGCCGGTCGAAATCTGGTCGCAATTCATGCGCGCGGCGCACCAAGGCCTGGCGCCGCAAGGATTGCCCGGCAGCACTTGGCGGCAACCCGTCGCCAACCCCGTCGCAAGCCTGTTCAATTTCTTCGGCGGGCAGGCGCAGAACCGGCCCCCGAGCGCGCCGCCCCCGCCGACAGCGGTCGGCCACGCGCGCGACATCCCGGCCGCACGCGACGACGACCGCTTGCTGCCGCCGGCCTCGATCCCCAACGGCGGCGAGGCGGCGGGCAACGATAAACCGTTCTTCGGGCTGTTCTAGGCCCTAAAGCCGAAAGGCCGGACGTAGCCGTCCGGCCTTTCACGATCACCGGCGAGCCCCGGAAAATTAGTGCACGCTCACGGTCTGCAGTTCCTGCTGCAGCGCGTTGGCAAGCGCGGCGTCACGGGAGTCCGTCAACATGATCGGCACCCCATCGGCCCCGAGCAGCGCGAAAAGCTGCATACCGGGCTGGATCGGCGGCGCTTGCGGGAAAAGCTTGCCCACTTCCTCGGAACGCAGTTCGCGCACGTAGGCGAGCGAGCCGCCGCCCAAATGGGCGAATTGCTCTTCGCTGAAGGGCGTGGATTTGGTCTGATCCAACTTGTTCTGGTCCAACATAGTCACTCCTTCTGCGGTCTTTTCGAGACCCGCTGGGATTGATGCGAACCGTCAGTCTCGCATCATGATATCGATCTTCTTAACCAATCGTGCCGGTTCGGGCCGGATCAAATCGACGGTCAGCAGTCCATTGGAAAGATCGGCCGCCGCCACTTGCATTCCATCGGCGAGCAGAAACACGCGCTGAAATTGGCGCGCGGCAATGCCGCGATGCAGAAAATGGCGTTCCTTCTCTTCCGTCTGGCGGCCGCGGATGACGAGCTGTCCTTCCTCGACCGTGATCTCCAGTTGGTCGCGAAGAAAGCCGGCCACCGCCAAAGTGATTCGCAGCCGCTCGGCTTGCGCGTCCGTCCCGGCGATCCGCTCGATATTGTACGGCGGATAACCGTCCGCGACCCGGGTGACCCGGTCGATGGCCCGTTCGAACTCTTCGAACCCAAGCAGAAAAGGCGAGTGGACCGTGCGTGACATCGGGCGAAGCCTTCCGGCCTTCGTAAGGGAGGCCCGTTATGGCGCCTCCAAGCGAAAATATGGAGATTTTGTGACGTTCTTCAAGGGCGTCCCAGAACCGGCGACGCCGGCAAAAACGCCTGTCCAATCCGCGAGATCCAAGCGCTATGGGGCGCTCGGCAAGACCCGGTCGGGCGGCCGGTGTCCGTCCATGAAGGTTTTGATGTTGACG
>JASHSB010000142.1 GCA_030036945.1 Methylovirgula sp.
GGAACCAGAATGAGCGCACCAAACCAGCCGAGCGAGACCATTCAAAGCAAAGGCCCGAGCCATACCGGCGTGTACATCGCCGCGGCCGTAGTGATCGTCGTGATCCTCGCGGTCGCCGGGCTGTACGCGGCCGGCTATCTCGCGCCAAAGAAGACGACGCCAGCGGTGGTGGGCGCCTGCACGCCCTTCACGATCACGGCGGCCGGCTCGACCTTTGTGGAGCAACTGATGGACGAATGGGCTCTCAAGTACACCGTCAACCCGCTGGACTACGACCCCGTCGGAAGTGGGGCGGGTATCTCGTCGATCACGGCGAAGACCATCGCGTACGGAGCCAGCGACGCTCCGCTCAACACCAGTCAGGCCGCGGATCGTCGCGAAGTCTTTCACCCATGTCGAGATAGCGATCATCCGCTCTATGCCCGCGGCACGCGCTCGCTCGATCGCCGCTTCGCGGTCGACGGCGAAATCCTCGAAATCCAGATGGCAATGCGAATCGATCAGCATCGTTCAGTCCGCCGTCGGCGCTTCGACGTAACGCGGAAAGATCGGAGCCGGCGGCGGCAGCAAACTGCCCTCTTCGAGAAAACACACCTGCTGTGCTGCGACGAAATTACGTGATCCGGATCGCACTGCCAGATAATCTAAGAGCTTGTTCATGGCCGCCGGCATAAAAGGTTGAGCTACAATTGACACAACCCTCAAAACCTCCGCCGTCACGTAGAGGATCGTATTCATACGTTCCGGGTCTGTCTTTTTCTTCGCCCAGGGCTGCTCAGCCGCGAAGTAGCGGTTCGCGTCGCCAATGACCTTCCAAATTTCACCAAGCACGCGGTGCAGAGCATAATCTTTCATCAAGGCGCGGGCGACGTGAGGCAGCTCGGCCACCTCTTGTAGAAGCGCTCGATCATCCTCTGACAAAGGGCCGCGCTTCGGTACTTTTCTATTGCAATTTGCAGCGATCATCGACAGCGAGCGCTGCGCCAGATTGCCGAGATCGTTGGCGAGGTCGGCGTTGATCCGCGTCACGATCGCCTCGTGCGAATAATTGCCGTCCTGCCCGAACGGTACTTCGCGCAGCAGGAAATAGCGCAGCGGATCGAGACCGTAATGCGCCACGAGTGCGAACGGATCGATGACGTTGCCGACCGACTTCGACATTTTCTCGCCGCGGTTGAACAGGAATCCGTGCACGATGATCTGTTTCGGCAAAGCCAATCCCGCCGACAGCAGAAACGCAGGCCAATAGATCGCATGAAAGCGCGTGATGTCCTTGCCGATCACATGCGCGTCGGCCGGCCAGAAATGCGCCCGCGCGCCACGCGGATCGGGAAAGCCGATTGCCGTGAGATAGTTGGTCAGCGCGTCGACCCAGACGTACATGACGTGTTTCGGATCGTTCGGAACCGGAATGCCCCAATTGAACGTCGAACGGCTGATCGACAGATCGGTGAGGCCGCGCTCCACGAAGGCGACGATCTCGTTGCGGTACGCCTCCGGCACGACGAATTCGGGATGGGCGCGGTAATGGGCCAGCAGCCTGTCCTGGTACGCGGAGAGCTTGAAATAATAGCTTTCCTCCTCGATCCATTCGACCGGTGCGCCGCTCGGCGCAAGGTATTGGCCGTCCGGTCCTTCGCTGAGCTCCTCTTCGTCGAAGAAAGCCTCGTCGCGCACCGAATACCAGCCGGGATATTTGGAGAGAAAGATGTCGCCGGCTTCGGCCATGCGCCGCCACATCTCCTGCGCGGCTTCGCGATGCGCCGGGCTTGTCGTGCGCACCACGACGTCGGTCTCGGCGTCGAGCGCCTGCCCCATCGCCGCGAATTGCGCGGCGGTGCGGTCGGCGAGCTGCTGCGGCGTGATGTCTTCGCGCGCCGCGGTCTGCTGCATCTTCTGGCCGTGCTCGTCCATGCCGGTGACGAACAGCACGTTATAGCCGTCGAGGCGCTTGAAGCGGGCGATCGCGTCGGTCGCGATCCGCTCGTAGGCATGACCGATATGCGGCGCGCCGTTGGCGTAGGGAATTGCCGTGGTGACGTAGAATTCCGGTCGGCCGGCCATGATCGGGCTCTCGTGATCCGCAAGACCTCAATGCGCCCTCGCGAAAGGATCATGCAGAGGTGGCACCCGCGAGATCGGCGAAGATGGACAGGATCAAGGGTCGCTTGTCGAGGTTTAGAGCCTCGGTTTCGCGCGCTGCTTCCGCGGCCTTTTCCCACACCTCCGCTAAGGGCGCAAGGCGCCCTGCCCCCCGCCCCGCTTCGCCGCGCAGCCTGGCGTCGATCCAAGCGATGATCGAGACCATCAGCCGCTCGAACGCCGCCTCGTCGTCGCGGCCCCCGACCCGATCGGCAAGCACGTGGACGGCGCGCCAATCGACGTCGGGCAGATTTTCGAGCAGCCGGACGACAAGCCGATCGAGCTCGAGTCCGCCGTCGGCAAGCAGGCGCAACGCGGCCGCGACCGAACCTTGCGCCCGTTCGGCGGCGGCGCGGCGCGCGGCGGCGTCCGCTTCGCCAAGCCGCTCGAGCACAGCAAAGACCTCGTCGCTTGACAACGGCCGCAGCAACAACGTCTGGCAGCGCGAGCGCAAGGTCGGCAGGACCAGCGCCGGGCGGTGCGTGATGATGAGAAACAACGAGCGCGGCGGCGGCTCTTCGACGAGCTTTAGCAGCGCGTTGGCGGCCGAGCGGTTCAGCTCGTCGGCGCAATCGACGATGCAGATGCGATAGCCTTGGCTCGCACGCTGGAACATCTGCGTCGCCTGGCGCACGTCATCGACGCGGATTTCGCTGAAATGGCGCTTCGTCTTTTCGTTCCACTCGCGCCGCAGCAGAAAGAAACTGGGCTGCGACAGTGCGGCGACCTGCCGGGCCGCCGGATGACTTGGATCGACGTGAAGATTTCGCGCCGTACGCACGGCGGCGGGATCGGGATTGGCGAGAATGAACCTCGCCAGCCGCCAGGCGAGCGTCGCCTTACCGATCCCACGTTCTCCGCCGATCAGCAGCGCGTGCGGCAGGCGGTCCGCCGCATAGGCGTCGAACAGCGCGCGCTCAGCTTCCGCATGGCCCACGAGATCGAACGTCTCGCGCGGATGCGGGAGATCTTCGAACCGGTCGGCCTCCGGCACGGCTTCGCTCGCTCTAGGCGGCATGGGCGCTCCCGAGCAGCCGGTAGGAAACCGCGTCCCAGATCGCCTGTGCGACTTCGTCTTCGCTGCGGGTCGCATCGACGATGACGCAGCGCTGCGGTTCCGCCGCCGCGATATCGCGATAGGCTTTGCGTAACGCATCGTGAAAGGCGCTCGACTCGGCCTCAAAACGATCGGATACGACACCCTTGCCGCGCCGCGCGGCGGCACGCTCTAAGCCCACTTCGGCCGGCAGATCGAGGATCAACGTCAGATCCGGGCGCAGATCGCCCAAAGTGACGCGTTCGAGGGCGCGCAGAAATCCTGCGTCGAGTCCGCCGAGCGTGCCTTGATAGGCACGCGTCGAATCGGCGAAACGGTCGCTGACGACCCATATGCCGGCGGCCAGCGCCGGCGCGATCTTTTGATCGATATGATCAATGCGCGCCGCGGCGAACAGAATCGCTTCCCCTTTGGCGCCGAGATCCTTGGTCCTGCCGGAGAGCAGCAGATCGCGCAGCATTTCGGCACCCGGCGAGCCGCCCGGCTCGCGCGTCTCGATTGCATCGATGCCGGATTGGCGGAGCCGCTCGGCGAGACGCAGCGCCTGCGTCGATTTGCCGACGCCCTCTCCTCCTTCCAAGGTGATGAACCGCGCCGGGCGTGAGGATTCTTGCACGGCGCTCATTTCTTCAAGACGTATTTGCGGAACAGCTCTTCCGCATATTCGAGGCTTGCATCCGCCGCGCGGCGCGAAAGCGAACCAATTCCGACGTTGGCGGCGGTCCGCAGCGGCGCGGCGTAAACCTCCTTGTCGCCGCGGAAAATCTTCAGTTCGGCGACGTCTTTTCCGGAAACGACGGGAGCGATCAACGGCCCGGTGTAGACGACCTGGCCGCTCAGCCGTTCGTCCGACTCGCGCGGCACCAAAAGTTTCACCGGCGCCCTGGCAACGAGCGGCACCGAGCCGGCGTCGCCGCCATAGACGCGCGCATAGCCCACGACATCGCCGGCGGAAAAGAACGTCTTGGCGGCAAACGAGCGGAATCCCCACTGGAAGATGCGCACCGCTTCATCCTCGCGTTCCTTGGCGGATTTGGCTCCGTAAAGCGCCAGGACAAGGCGCTGCCCGTTTTGCACCGCCGAGGCGACGATGCCGTAGCCGTTGTTGTCGATGTTGCCGGTCTTCAGCCCGTCGCAGCCGATGTCCATCGTCAGCAGCGGATTGCGGTTCGGCTGTTTGATCTCGTTCCAAGTGAAATCCTTCTCGCCGAAATAGCGGTAGAAATCGGGGTAGGTGCGGATGACGTAAGCGGCGAGCAGCGCCATGTCGCGCGCTGTCACTCGCTGATCGGGGTTCGAATTGCCCCATGCGTCGGTGAAGATGAGATGGTTGAGACCGAGTTCGCGGGCACGTTCCGTCATGCGGGTCGCGAAGGCGCCTTCGGAGCCGGCCAGGCCCTCGGCCAGCGCGATCGCCGCGTCGTTGCCGGAAACAATCACGAGCCCGCGGATCAGGTCTTCGACCCGGACGCGGCTGTTTAGGGCCGCGAACATCGTCGAGCCGTGCGCTGGCGCGCCGCCTTCGTGCCAGGCGTTCAGGCTGATCGGCAGCGTATCGTCGAGTTTCAGCTTGCCTTGCTTGACGGCTTGGAAGACGAGCTCGGCGGTCATGATCTTGACCGTCGAAGCCGGAGTGGCCGGCAAATCGGCGTTCTTCTCGAAGAGCACTGTCTGCGTATCCGCATCGATCAGGATCGCTTGCGGCGCGCTGGTCTGGAACGGTTGCTGGGCCGCCGCACAGGGGGCCGCGAACAGCAGAAGCAGGGGTAAAACCGCCGCAAGGCGTCCCCTGGCCGCTACCGCGAGCATTCCTTCCGGCAAAAGGCGCAGGAAACGCAGGGATGCGATGCAATGCACGTCGGCCGATCCGTCGTTCGCGAGGCCGGACATTGCGACTTCGACGCGGCGAAATCAACGCGGCCGTTTCCGGCCGGGTCCCGAACTTGGCGGAGATAGCTTAGTTGGCCGCGCCGATCGGCACGTCGGCGCCGGGAATGGTTTCGAGCTCGAACGGCCGGGCCGGCGGCAAAGGCGCGCGTCCCGCGAAAAGACGCGCGGCGGGCGCGTCGTCCTGCGACTCGGCCAGCGCCTCGCTGTCGCCGGCCGACGCGGTTTCGACCGGCCTCGCCTCGGCAAACGCGTTCGGCGCGCTGAACCGCGCGGCCACGCCGTCGTAGCGCAAGGTCGCCATGAGCCTTGTATCGTCGGAGCCGTCGAGGCTCGCCGGACCGATATATTCGACCTTCACGTGCGTCGTACCGTACCTGCGGAAATCGAGCATGTCGGCGACGCGCCGCGATACGTCCATGATCCGCCCCGGCTCGAAGGGACCGCGGTCGTTGACGCGCACGATCATCGAAAAATGATTACGTAGGTTGGTAACCCGCGCATAGCTCGGCAACGGCATGGTCGGATGCGCCGCCGAGATCGAATTGCGGTCGTAGATCTCGCCGTTGGCAGTCCGCCGTCCATGGAAAGCGTCGCCGTACCAGGAGGCCAGCCCAATCTGGACGTAGTGGCGTGCGTTCGGGTAATAGATCCGCCCGTCGACGGCATAGGGATGCCCGAGAAGATAAGTGCCGCCGCCGTGGGGAATTGGCTCGCCGTCGGCGACGACGCGCGGGCTTGCCGGACCGTAGATCGAGGCCGGGAAATATTCGGAAGTGTGGTAAGGCTGCTGGGCGCAGCCGCCGAGCGCCAAAGCCCCACATGCCGAAAGCGTCGCAAGGCGAAGTTTGGAAGCGCCGGATGCGGCGCGAAACGGCGCCACACGGATTTGCAAACGCGACCAAAACTTCAGCCGTGGCACCAGGTTCCCCCGAAAGATTCGCTCTAGCCGGCTGAGGCTCGCATGGGGCGGCTTGCTAAAACTTTAAGGTTTTGCCGGCCGCGACCGAAGTCCGTTACGAACGAAGCGCTCACAGGGCCTGTAAAATCGGTCGAAATTGCGGCGAGGAGCCTGCGATCTCCCCCGCTGAGACCAAGAAAGCCATTATCTTCCTATGGCTTAAGGTGGTTGCGCGGCGGCTTCGCGCGCCCTACCGACTAAGTAAAAATCGCCCCTATATCATCACCGCTTCGGTGGCGCGTATGATTCTGCCCCGCAGGAAACCTGCCGCTTGAAAGCTCAGAGTCACGTTAAGGACGGGTCAGCCGAGCTTGCGAAGATTTTCGCGGGCCCGCCAGACGATGTCTTCCGTCAAGATGCCGCGAAACCGCGGGTCCAATGCGATCCGTTCCGCCGATAGATCGAGCCGATTGATGGACTTGAGGAATTCGAGGCCTTGGGTGGGCCGGGCGACGAGCCGCTCCAGCGTTCCGACGGCGCCATAGCGGCGCAGCATCTGGTAGACCCTCGACCCTACTCCTTTCACGCCGCGCCGCCTTGCCAAGAGCCGGGCATAGACCAGCGTCGTATCGCGCAAAATTGCCTCCAGCTTGGCCTCCAAGGAACGCCGGTCCGTCCGTCCGGCTTGCGGCTCGTCGTCGGCCGACGGCGACGCTCCGTCCTTCAAAAGTTCATTGCTGACCGCGAGTTTGACGGCTTCCGTCACCCCAAGCGAGCGACTTTTGGCCAGTGCGCGGACCAATTTGTCGGTTTCTGGGTCGGAAATGTGAATTGGAGGCATGATTTTTCCCTTGTGTCTCTGTACAAAGACACTATTCTCTCTGTATACAGTCACCCGCGCGAATCGAAAACGGCGCGCGTATCCCAAGGGAGAGAAGAATGATGCACACAGTCGAGATTGCCCGGCGCCCGGTCGCTATCATAAACGCGCCTTTGGGCGTAGCGGAAGAATGGACGGCCAGCGAAGCTTTCAAAAAGGAACTGACGGTTCTTCGGGATGCCGATGGCAGGCCGCTCTGGAACGGCGAAAGCACGCCGAGTGTGCGCGCTGCGTCCGAAGAAGAAATCGCCAAGTGGGACGCGGCGCGTCTCGCCGGCGACGCGGACGAAGAGGATAAGGCAGGCTATTTCGCCGTGCTGGTGCCGGCGAAGGACCCGAAGGAACACCGTTCGACGCGTCAACTGCGTCCGGCGTACGCCTAAGGCAGGCCCTCCGGTTTGTATTCGGGTGATTGGCAGGCGGACCGGCGGCAGAGAATTCGGCCGCGGGTAGCTGCTGTGCGAAGTGTTTGACCAATTCGAAGCGCGCTTTGGCGGGCGATGCGGTCGTAAAGGACCGCGCGCCGCGCCAATAGCGCGGATCTCCGCTGCCGGAGCTCAATAGAAATTGGGAGGTGCGCCGAACGCGCTACCCACGACGAAGAATGGAAACTCGGCGACGTATCCCGCCGCATGAATGGGCGCACCGACAAGAACCAGCGGATTGGCCGCCGGATTGCCGTACGGCGGAAAGACCACCGTAGCGGCGCGGAACGGCAAACTCACGACGCTCGCGGCGACGGCGTTGGGCGCGGTGACGATCGCGGCGGGTCCGTGGAAAGGATCGGGCGCCATCACCATTTCGTGGTGCCGTTTGGTCACGGTCAGCGGGCGGCCGTAAGCGAGATGATGGTGTCGATGCGTCGCGTGGTGCGCGTCGGCCGGCAACGAAAAAGAGAACGCCGTCGCCAGAATTCCCGCACCTATGGCGAATTTCGCCAATTTCGATATTTTTGGCTGCATGCTGATGATTCCCCTTTGTTGCGGGGCGGCAGCGGTAGACATCGAATGAGGTTATTGCAAGACGACACTGTGAAGGACTCGCGCGCTGGCACCTTGCGGGTCGACCGATTCGCGACGTCGAAGAGGCCGCTCGTTTGCACGCGGCGGTCTCTTCAGCTCTGTGCTGCGCGCGCCGCGCGGCGTTACGCCGCCTAGGCGGCGTGCATGCACTTTTTCACGAAGCTTGCCTTGGCGGCGCCGGCGAGCGGTTTGCCGTCCTTGCTCACGGCGCTGTCCGAACAGCATTTCTTGACGAAACTCATCTTGGCGGCGCCGGCGAGCGGCTTGCCGTCCTTACCCATCGCCTTCGATACGCAGGTGGCATCCTGCGCCAGCGCGGAACCGCAGACGATTATGCCGGCAAGCACGCCGATCACTATGGAGCGTTTCATGGAATGTCCTCCTTGAGCGGTGCATCGCTTTCTTGGATCAACTCTACGCGCACACCGCGGCGCACCCGTTATCGAATGCGGCGTAATTTTGAAATCGACATTCGGCATTTTTGTGTTGTCAAACGCCGGCCGCCGCGCCGAAGTCCGGCGCGAGAAAGCGGAGCGATCGATCGTTCTGGCGACCCCGGCAGGGCTCGAACCTGCGACCTGCCGCTTAGAAGGCGGCTGCTCTATCCAGCTGAGCTACGGGGTCCCCATCGCGCCCGACGCGGCGCCCCAAGGCGTCAATGCGTCCATTGATCGAGCCGGGTCGCTTTGAAATTATCCGCATAGGAAATCAATTTGCGTCTTTCTTCCTGCGGCGGCTCGACCCAATAGGCGATACCGTTCTTTTCGGCGTAAGAAATCGCCTCTTCCGGCGTGGCGAAGTTCAGCTTTACCTCGCGGCGCATGTCGCGCGAGCCGGTCCAGCCCATCAACGGGTCGATCTCTGGAGCGAGTTCCGGCGCGAACTCCAGAACCCAAAGTTTGCTGCGCGCGCCGCCCGATTGCGTCGCGCTGCGGCTCGGCCGATAGATGCGCGCCTTCATCGCCTGCGATCTCCGGTCCGTGGTCGGGGCAGCAGGATTCGAACCTGCGACCTGAAGTACCCAAAACTTCCGCGCTACCAGGCTGCGCCATACCCCGACTTCGCGGATCGGCGTTTCGCTACCACGCGCACCTTGCGCGAACAAGGCCGCGCCTAGGAACCGAAGATCGGATGGTTGACCTTGTCGCCGAGCTTCACGCCGATCTTCGCCGCTTCGCCGCCGTTAAGTTCGAGCACGGCGTAGGTTGGCGCCAGGACGCTGAGGATCTGCTCCGACATTGGTCTAGCATTGGCGACGATGCCAACAACCTTGCCGGTCTTGTCCATAAAGATCATGTCAAGCGGAATATAGGTGTTCTTCATCCACATCATGACGGATTGTTCGCTGTGAAAGTCGAACAGCATCCCGCGGTTCGCCGGCATCGAGGTGCGGAACATCAGCCCTTTCTCGAGTTCCGGCGGGGTGCGCATGACCTCGACCGAGAACAGATGCATGCCAGACGCCGTGACGATCGACAACGGCTCGAACTGTCCCTCTCCGGCAAAGGCCGGGCCGCGTGCCAAGATCGCCAGCGCCGCGAAGGCGAGCAGTAAACGCGACGGCGTCACGAAGCGAC
>JASHSB010000143.1 GCA_030036945.1 Methylovirgula sp.
CTGCTGGAAGAGCGTGTTCACCCTAGGGTCGCTCGTCCCAGGCATGGATCTAGGGCGAATGGATGAGGGCCCGGCGGAGGGAGCTGCGCTGCTGCATTCCGCCCGACAACTCCAAGGATATTTCTGCTCAAGGCCGACGATGCGAAGCAGCTCCCGCGCTTCCTTCCCGTATTCGGCTCGCCGTCAGCGGAACTGAGAGGGGTAGGGCTCGACGATCTCGGAACGGCAGCAGGGTGTGTTATTTAGGGTCGTCCGCCAGAGAAGCAGATTGGGGTTCTGGAAGGCGATGCCGCAAATCTCAAGCGAACCGGAGACGCTCGCCTGCTACCTTCGCCGTGCCGGTGAGCGGCGGATTCAGTCCCGAGACGAGTTTAACAGCGACGATTTTCCGCAGCCGCTCGGCCCCACCACGGCAACAAGCCTGCCTTTCCTGATCTTGAGCGAGATTTCGGCAAGCGCCAGGATCGGATTTTTGCAGCCATAGGACAGGCTGGAGTTCCCGATGTCTATGAAGGGAACTTCATCGCAATCGCTTTCTTGCGCTATTTCGGCCGGCTGAGGACCGCGTGTCTGCAAAAGCGGCATTGTTCTTCGAATTCTCCTGAACCCGATGGCCGTTCAGCGGACGCGAAGCGGCCCGCGGACGATCTTGCCGGCCCATCTACCCCGCGCCCATGCGGTGTCGGCAAGCGCTTTGCAGCGCACCGGCTTGCCGTTCGCCGCCTTCTCGGCGCCGGATATCGCCGGTGAGCCCCGCGTCCAATTCCGGAGAGCGGTGCCAAGTTCGTGGAAGCAGGTCGAGACGGCCGCCGAAGGGATCCTCCCGGCGTGCACGCAGCAGGCAAGCACCGCGACGCGCACTTCGGAATTCCGGATCGGCACATAAACGATGTCTGGCCGCATCTCGTCGGATCCAGGCGAAAGCCGGATTTGTACGCCAACGCCCGCGCCCGAGGTGACGAGGTCCGCCATCAGCTCGAATGAATTCGTCGAAACGCTCGAGAGAGGCCGCGCCCCCACCTGCGCGAACATGGCGTTGACGACCTGGAAGAGAAAGGAATTTCCATCGGGCATGACGAGTTCTTCGTCGACGATGTCGGCGACGTGGACGACTCTCTTGCCGCCGAGGCGGTGCTGCTTGCGCACCATGATGCACGTCTCAAGCTTGAATGACGCGATGCGCTTCAGGTCCCGGTGCTCGGGCATGGCGTATCCGATCACGATTTCGATATCGCCCCGCATCAAGAGATCGATAAGGGTCTCAGTATTGCCGACCACCACGTTGAACGTGATGTCGGGGTAGGCTTTGTGAAAGCGTGTGAGGAACCCGGTCATGAATTGACGGGCAATTGTCTCGTTGATCCCGAGCGCGACGAGCCCCCTATGCGAGCCCTTGAGCGCGCCAATTTCGGCGCGCGCAGCAGCAAGCTCGTTCATTGTGCGGCGCACGCGGTACATCAGCGCTTCGCCAGCCACGGTGAGCCGAATGCCTTTTCGGCCGCGCTCGAGCAATTTGACGCCGAACTCCTCCTCGATGAGCTGGATTTGCCGACTCACCGCAGAAGGCGCGATGTGGATTTTTTCCGCGGCGCGCCGGAAGGAGCCCGTCTGCGCGACTTCATAAAAATAGCGGAGCGCCGAGGTGTTCGCGAAATCTGGTAGGAGACCGAGCGGCATTTTATGTATCCGCGGCACACATTCGCTTGGTGGCGGGGAAGTTCACCGCCGCCTCGCTCGCTGCGCTTGACTCACGAACCGCCATCGGCATAACTCTAATATGGTATACCAAAGGAATGCAACCCACGTACCAAACGTGAGCCGATTCTTCGTCCCCCCACGAATGTCCCGTGATTACGACCGCCGCCCAGAAGGAAACGCCGGCATGCCAAACCTGCTGAACGAGAGCGCCAAGGGCGTCTACATCATAGCCGCGACCCCTTTTACCGATTGCGGCGAGATCGACTGGCCCAGCGTCGACAGCATGGTCGAATTTTATCTCCGCCATGACGTCGACGGAATGACCATCCTCGGAATGATGGGAGAGGCGCCGAAGATGAGCGAGGTCGAGTCGATCGAATTCACGCGCTATCTCCTGCGGCGGGTGAACGATCGGGTTCCGGTCGTTGTCGGCGTCAGCAATGCCGGTCTCGGCAACCTCACGATGTTGGGCAAGGCGGCGATGGATGTGGGCGCCGCCGGCGTGATGGTCGCGCCGATGCAGGGCCTCAAAACCGAAATTCAAATCGCCAGCTATGTCCAGCAAGTGGCCCAAGCGCTCGGCCCTTCGATTCCCATCGTCTACCAAGACTATCCGCAATCGACCGGCGTCAATATTTCTACCGAGTGCTTCGTCGGCCTTGTCGACGCGATACCAAGCCTTGTCATGCTAAAGCACGAGGATTGCCCCGGTTTGCGCAAGCTGCAGCAAATCCGTAAAGCGTGCGGCACCGGACCGCACCGGCGGATCAGCATACTCGCCGGCAACGGGGGCCTCTATTTGCCGCAAGAGTTGAGCCGCGGCGCGGACGGCGCGAT
>JASHSB010000144.1 GCA_030036945.1 Methylovirgula sp.
GTATCGCCGGGTGCCGAGACCACCAGGAAATCGTTCACACGGCCGAAGTCCGTGTAGCGATATTCGGCACGCAGCGACCAATTGTTATCAATCGCATATTCGACGCCGCCGCCGGCCGTCCATCCGGTGCGTTCCCGCCACAAGCTGTCGAACCCGCCAAGGCCCGTATAGGTGTCGTGGAAATCGCCGAATGCCACGCCGCCGGTGCCGTAGAACAGCACGCGGTCCCAAGCGTAGCCGACCCGGCCGCGAATCGAAGCCTCGACCGGCTCACGGCTGGTATAGCCGACCAAGCCAGTGCCGTTGCCGCCGCTATAGCTCGCGCCGTCGACGTCGCCTTCAATGCCGAACACGAACTGGCTGAACTGGAAATTGTAGCCGACATGGCCACCGCCGACGACGCCGCTTTCGCTGCTGCTCGGCAAACCAACCGGGCCACCGGCTGTATACAGCGTCGGCGACGTGTTGCCCCACTCATAGCCGACCTGGCCGCCGATATAGAGGCCGCTCCAGGTAAATACGGGCGGCGGCGGCGGCGTATAGACCGGCGGCGCTTTGGTGTTGGGCAGATCGGCCGCGAACGCCGTGCCCCCGGCGGCGCAAACCAGCGCCGATGCGACGAGAAATCTACGCAACATTGATATCCCCTCCACGAGTTTCGAGCCTAAGGCAGGTAATTCGGTTTCGAACGCGCATCAATAGACTTAAGAGCAAAAATCCAAACAAAAGATTTTTATTCGTAAGTTCTGTCGCCGATCTGCAACAGATTCTTTAGTAGCTGCCGCCTATCGCCATAGTAAACATTTGGTTAACACAAGCTCATCGCTCAATTGCGGCATCCTTAGGATTGAACTGCGGCGGAGAGGGGATCTTCAAAAGCCATAAATTTGACGGCGATCAACTTTCAGTTAACTAGGGTTACTGTCCGTGTAGGGTCTCCGGCACGGGCAGTCGGCTCCGCCTGCGTTTCGATTCGTCAACGCGCATGCCACGGCAAAGTTTCTTGGAAGGACTGGTTCGATAAGGCGAGATCGGCGATCTTGCGTGGAGCGCACCGATCGTCGGCGCGGGATCGATGCGGCAATGGAAGGGTGGCCGAGCGGTTTAAGGCAGCGGTCTTGAAAACCGCCGCGGGTGAAAGTCCGCCGTGGGTTCGAATCCCACCCCTTCCGCCAAACCGGCGTTCGCGCAAATTCGCGACCATTCGCGACGCGAGTGCCACATCGCCTAGAAAGGGATCAATTGGAATTGTTGCTTCCGTTTGCTGGTGACAAGGTTATGCCAGTCATCGGTGACTTTATCGATCCGAGTGTTATCGCAATCGGCTAACGTTGCCAGTAGCTCTTCGATTGGCGCGAGACCGGATGCGCGAGAAAAGCTGAAGCTACGGGCGCCGGATTAACCTTGCATCGCCCACATCCCATTGGCAGAGGTGCATGTTGTTGCGTCGCACCGCCAGATCTATGTGGAGATGCCCCTCGTGATAGAGGTCGGCGCCCGGGCCAAGCACTGTGGCAAAGCGCAGGCAAGCAGTCTTCTTCATCAGCGCACGAAAGGTTTTCACCTCATTGGAGTCGTCCTTTGAAGACGCTACGGCAAAAAGCTTCCCGTTTTCTGTGCGGAACGCGTCAAGATCGAGGGCGTTGCCGGTAGCGTGTTCGCTGAGCTTCGCCCCGGTGATGCGGTCTCGGCTGCGGCATTCGTAAGCACCTGTACCTTCGATGCTTGCCAGCCGATCGCCTGGGGCGATCGCCGGTGCGAGATCGTCGCGCACCCAGGCTGCCAGCGCCGAAGCGAGTGACGCGCGCATGATAGCTGCGGGCATAAGCGTCACTTTTGCGTCATCAGTCAGCGCAATGGCCTCAAGCCGCAGCGGCGCGGCAATACCGCAGCCCCCTTTGTCGTTAATGGGGGGAAGCGCTGTGGCAACGACGTGGGCGCCGACGAGTACTTGCGCCCGCAACGCGTCGTTGTCCTCAAGGCTGCCATGAACAATGGCTGCCGGCGCGTGCAGCGGCGCCGCAACAGCTGGCGGGCGTATCGGCGGAACGGGCACGCCACTTTGTGCGGCGAGAACTTGCGTGCAGGCGATGAGGCAGAAGCCGCGATTAAGAAGGCATCTTCGCATCTACGACAACGTGGCTGGCCTTCCCTTGTGGAATATATCAATAGCAAACTGCGCATGGGCTGTATTAATTTTTGCTCTGCGTTGGGATGACCGACGAACGTGTTGCTGCTAGCCCAATATTCCTTGGTATCGCCGCGGGGCCTGAACTTCACGCGCCAATGCTCAACCGATACATCGGTGATGAAAACCGCCGTTCCCACCTTGAATGTTTTGCAAGGGCCAATCTGGACCATCTTGAGTACGTTGGGCATATCCTGTTGGCGCAGAGCGCGTCGCCCGTTGAGGGACCTCTGTAAGGGCAGCGCGCGATCAGCGCGTGCTTTTCTAGCTTCGATTGATCTTCTCAGGTGTCACGCGAGCCAAAGCGGCGATAATCCGAACTGCGTCGTCAGAGGATGTCCCATGACACAAAAAATCGATGGCTGCCGTGAGATCGTCGAAGGAAATGGACAGGAGACGATAATTGTCATTCCCGGTAACTATTCTCTCAGAGCGATCTTCTGCATGCAATTGAAATAAAACCGACAACGAAAACGTAACGGCATCCCTCGCTTCCGAAGTGCCGTCGAGACACGCCGAAGCGCGGACACTGAGTTCGTGAAGTATCGCAGCACCGCCAATCCTACTACCGGCGCTCGATTCACGAAAATAGGTTTGTAGGCTTTCCGCGGGAGTCAACGTATCAAAGCAGTTCGTCTCGTTGGAAGATTGGACTTAGCTCAATCCCTTCCTTGGCGAGATTCTCGCTTGCGCCTTCCTGGCGATCCACGATCGTTATAACACGTTTTACGGTACAACCGTGGGCACGTACGGCCGCGACTGCTTCTAAAACCGAACCGCCCGAAGTGGTCACGTCGTCAAGCAGAATTACGGTTGCGCCGCCTTCGAAGTTACCATCGATCTTTTTATTGGTCCCGTGTCCCTTACGCTCCTTGCGAACGACGAAACCTTGAAGCGGATGATTGGACAAGCTGATGACGCAGCAAGCAGCGACTACTGGAACGGCACCAAGCTCCAAGCCGCCAATGTATCTCACCTCGGGATCCCCTGCGATCATCTCGCAAATGATTTCTGCAATAAGAGTTGCTCCCTCCGGATCGAAGGTTGTTGGCTTCATGTCGAGGTAATATTTGCTCGTCGCGCCGGAGGCGAGTTTGAATTCCCCCTCGCGGAGGAGAGATCTATTTTTGATTATCTCGAGGAGTCGCGTTTTGCCAAACGACCGCCGCTGTGGGGTAGCCTTCACAGCCACATGTGCCATAGTGATCTCCGTTTGCGGGGACCGCGTGGACGACCTAGTCATGCGCAAGGGGATGTCGCACGACCCGTATGTGCCCGAGACTCGTTACCAGCGCCTTATGCAGCTACGACGTATTGTAAGCTACGTCTAGCGGCCTGCCACCTCAGGGTGGCGATTTTCCCCGCCGAATAGTCCTCCAGCGAAGGGGCAACGGAGCGTATAATGCCAGCCATCGCTGGCGTTCCAATAAGCTACGCCTCAGCGGCACGATCTCTATCGAATCCAGAGCCCCGGCCGCGTGTGTGCTTAGGGCCGCTTGGGCCTTTGCTTCGCGATGTTGAGCGCCACCGCCTCCTTGACCAGCACCTTGAACGCCGCCGCATCGACCGTCTCACCCTCGCGAATGTCGATCGCTCGGCGCGTGCCGCCACCAAAGCCGGCGTTGAACAGCCCTGCGGAATCCTTCAGTGCCGCGCCCTGCGCGAAGGTCAGCTTGATGTAGGTCTTATAGACCTCGCCTGTGCAGATGATCCCAGCATGTTCCCAAGTCGGTATGCCTGAAGGGTTCGAGGGTTTGACCCACTTCACCGCCTCGATCTCCCCGGGGTCAGCCTCACGGATGAGCCCGCGCATGCGCGCCAACACCTCGCCGTGCCAGTCGTCGAGACCCGCGAGCTTCGCATCGATGCGGGCGGACGGAGAATCCGATCGGTCATGCACCCCTCCACGATGATCTTTCAGCCGTTCCACGAAGGGGCGGGGGTTGACGTGCAAGGCTGCTATAGCGCCGAGTGACCGGAGACCGCACGCCATATTTCCGGGCAGAATGCCGTTTGCTGCGTGCCGGCAATCCAAAAAGGTAGCTACTTCAAGATAGAGAAGGCACTCCCATGACGTTCAATCGCCCGTAGACACCTCTACGACCTTGTATGGTCGGAGCCGATGCAGCGCCTTGCCAAGCAAATTGGCATTTCCGACGTGGCAATTGCCAAGCGATGCCGCAATCTTAACGTGCCGGTTTCGGAACGCGGTTATTAGAACAAATTGCAGGCAGCCAAATCTGTAGTCCACAGCCCCTTGCCGGAGCGGGATTTGGCCATCCCGAGTGGGCTTACCATTTCAGGGAGCTTACTCCGGAGTTGCACGACCGATTCAACAGCGAACCTGAAGCGAACAGTGAGGCCATAGAAATTCTCGCGGAACGTCTACGTAAAAGGCTGGGCGACGTGACCGTGCCACGGTGTTTCGTGCCCCGGCCCGTTGCACCACCCGCCTCGCGAGAGGCAAATGCAGCGAACGATGAGCGCCGTCTCAAGCTAGCTGTGGTCCGAAGAAACTGGGCAGGTCAATCGCTGCCTTAGTGGCGCTTGCTACACAATATCGTAGGACGAGCGGTCGCGATCGCGCCCTGAACCTAACTCGAAGCCGCTGCCAAGGGGCCATGGTCGCGGCGAAGGGCCTTTTTGTTTACTGCTGATACTAGCCGGTGCCAGGTCGACTCGCTGGATCATTCTCCGAAGGAATGAATTCACCGCAGCTATTGATATAGGCGTGCTGTCTTTCAATGAAGTCGCCGCAAGGCGGCTGCCAGGAAGGGCTCCACGGACGCGTCGTCGCTCGCCATTCGTATGGTGAGACATGTTGCTCGTAGCTTTGAGCGAACGCGACAGACGCGATGCAGATCGCCAACGCCGCCATGATCGAAGTGTAGAAGGCATTGCGCATCTTCAGCTCCTTTGAACTGAAAATGCCACGCGGCGGCGCATAGTTCGTCTAAAATCGGATTTCTAAATGAGGTTTTAGAGTGGGCACCATGCGCTGCCGCTTCGGGTACAGCACGCTGTCCAGGCCGTCTTCGCTTAGACTCTTTTCACGCGGGAGAGATGGAAGAATGCGAGGACCACAATCGCCGGCGCTCTTTCACTCTGTCTCGCTTTTGCGTCGGCTGCTTATGCTCGATCGGTTTAAGCGGCCGCCGGATGGCGTCGATCTCGCTCGGTAGAAAGTCCTTGCGGATGGCGTTGTCGGCGAATCGCAGCGAGAGCCTACGCCGCCTTCATAAGCCTGCGGCTGTAGTTGAGCGCATCGCCGCCAATAGCAAGAAGGACGCCCAGCGAGACGAGCACGAGGCCAATCAGGAAGATCCTCACAATGCGTCGATACGTAGGCACTTCAAGCGATGCAATGGAAAGCATTCTCGCCAGCGCGCAGATTTGGAAGGCGATTCCGACCGTAATTAGGGCGACCGCTCCCATGTCTACCCGAAGCCAAGGTGCCTGAATCGTTGCCCAGCTATTGAGAAATCCGAGGGAGAAGGCGAGAACGACACCGATTGCCGTCACCGAACCGATGCGGAAAGTCTCGCCAATCTTCTCGACCTTGGGATCAGGTCTATCGAGCATCATCGTTCCGACCTCGAGTATCACTGCGAGCCACTAAAACGGCAAAATTGGGAGCGCCACAAGGCGTGCAATCTTAGCCGGGAGGGGATGCTGTGAAGAAAGGCTATTCCGGTCCGCCAGTGACGATCGCCGATCTACGGCGGATTGGCCTTAGCGCGATTGAGGTCATCTGCTCGGCGCCGAATTGCTGGCATGCGGCGCGGGTGCCGTTTGAACAGCTCTCCGTCTCGGATAGCGCTTATGTGGTCGATCTGTCGTTTTGCGCCGGCCTCGGCTCGCAGTGAGCCGACCCACGCAGGTAGCAGCAACACTGTACCCATGAATTGGGAAGCGCCGCCGAGCGCGAGCCGCCGTTGGGATTGATTGTTGGGATGACGCGAAATCTAAAATACCGCAATGGTAATAAATCAATGACTTACATAGATCATTCGGCGGACACCCCCTCCGCCAATTCATTTCGCGCCGAATCTTCGACGCGCGGGCCGCGCTCACCATCAGTAACTTCGCCGATCCGAGAGGGCTTGGCGAAGCGACCATCCATCGCGCCATTTTCAGCGCGGCGCGCTCGCAGGCGCGGTCTCGCGCATCATCACCATTGCGACAAGGCCGACGGACGTTGCGAACATCATGTACCAGGCCGGCGCCAAAGCGTTGCCGGTTGCGTGAATCAACCACGTGACGATGAGCTGCGCGGTGCCTCCGAAGCTTGCGATCGCCACGGCATAAATAGTGGCAAAAGCGCCGCCGCGGATGCTCTTGGGCAGCCTTTCGGTGAAGGCCACGTAAAACGCGCTATAGGGTATCGTGCCGACCAGCGAGAGAAATCCAAGCCCTCCCAAAAGAGCGAATGCGTCGCGCTTGTCGATGATCCACAGGAACACCGGATAGGTTAGCAAAAGTGCGGCAAGTTGCGGCCACACCATGATCGGCCGGCGGCCGGCGCGATCCGCCAGCCAGCCGCCGAGAAGTGCCGCTGCGATTCCGACTCCGTTGCTGACGACGGTCGTCGCGAACGCAAGATCGGTCGCCACATGCAGCGTGTTCTCCGCGTAGGTTGTCATATACTCGGTGACGTAGGTGATAATCGTTCCGCTCGCCAGGATGATTAGTCCTAAGATCATGACCCGTAGGCTGGCGCGCATCGCCGTGAGGCCGCTCGTTTGCGCCGTTTGCGAAGCGATCTCGGGTCGATGGAGCGTTTCCGGCAGCCCCGTACGTATCCATAGGCCGAAGGGTACGATGGCCGCGCCGATCAGAAAGGCGATCCGCCAACCGTAGGCGCTCAATGCTTCGCCGCTCATGACCTTCGATAGAATCACGCCGATCAGCGCGCCGGCCGTCGCGGCGATGAGCTGGCTCGCGGGCTGCCAGGATACGGCAAGTCCCCTTCTGCTTACCGGTGCGGCCTCCATGAGATACGCGGTCGTGGGCCCGACTTCGCCGCCGAGCGCGAAACCTTGCGCCATGCGCAGCACGATGACGAAAATCGGCGCGGCAATTCCGATCGCATCATAGGAAGGGGTGAGCGCCAAGAAGAGTGTCGCAAGCCCTACCAACGTAAAGCTAAAAATCATGGCGGGCCGCCGCCCCTTCCGGTCGGCGTAGGAACCGATAATAAAAGCTCCGATCGGCCGGGTCGCGAATCCGGCTCCAAACGTCACAAGCGAAAGCATTAAGCTTCGAAATTGGCTGTGCGACGGAAAGAACGTGTGGCCGATTTGCAGAGCGAAAAAGCTGTAGGTGATGAAATCGTAGAATTCGAGCGCGTTGCCGACCGTGCCGCCGAGAATGGCGCGTTGAGAGAGAAAACGTGGCTCTGGCTCGGCGGCAGCTTGCGAGTCTGGTTCCAGCATGTGGCCCTGAAAGTCCAGCCGGCCTAATTTTTCTCGCCCGGCGGAGGTTCTTAAGGTGGGAGGTAGCCCAGCGTCTATAAAATTTAATATTGAAAATCAAAGGCGGCTCGCGCGGTACACCGTCATGTGGGCCTTCGACGCGCCGGCTGCGCGCACCGTCCTCAACGTTCGTGCCAAGTTTGCCGCGTCGCCAGGCCTTAAACACGGCATAGAGCCCAGCCTATTTTGGCCGCCGAAGAGGCGGAGCCTTGTCAACCGCCAAGCAAAGGCTTGTCTTTCTGCCGGACTGCGACAGATATCATCGAATAAACAAGAAAGGGATGTTCCGATGGCCATTGTTCCGTTCCACTCCGAATTGGAAACGCCTGAGCTCTTGACCCTTTTCCGTACGGTGCGCGAAACGACAGCGGGCCTCGGCGCGCGATTGTCGGATGCGGACGCGACGGTTCAATCGATGCCGGACGCGAGTCCGTCAAAATGGCATTTGGCGCATACGACCTGGTTCCTCGAGACCCTCGTGCTGGTCCCGTTTCTTGCCGGCTATCGATGCTTCGATGAGACGTTCAATTTTCTTTTCAATTCCTATTACGAATCGATCGGTGCCCGTCAGCCCCGGCCCAAGCGCGGTCTCGTCACCCGTCCGAGCCTAGAGACGATCTTTCGCTACCGGGAACATGTCGATGCCGGCGTGATCCGCCTCTTGGAGAGTGCCCCGTCGTTGGAAGTAAGCGAGCTGATCGAGCTCGGCTGCCATCACGAACAGCAGCATCAAGAACTTCTGCTTACCGACGTTCTGCACTTGTTCGCGCAAAATCCGTTGCGCCCCGCCTATAAAAGCGCCGGGCCGCTGGCGGTCGAGCCGGACGGCGCCGGATCGCTCGAATTCAAGACGTCGCCGGGCGGCCTCGTCGAGATCGGCCACGACGGCGAAGGATTCTCGTTCGACTGCGAAGGTCCCCGCCACAAGGAATTTCTGCAACCGTTCCGGCTGGCGGACCGATTGGTCACCAATCAAGAATGGATCGAATTTATCGCCGACGGCGGCTACCGCAAGCCGCTGCTTTGGCTCTCGGAAGGATGGGCAAAGGTGCGGTCCGAGGGCTGGACGACGCCGCTCTACTGGGAGGAGCGCGATCGAACCTATTGGACGATGACGCTGCGCGGTGCACAGCCGATCGATCCCGCCGCGCCGGTCTGTCACGTCAGCTATTTCGAGGCGGACGCATTCGCCAATTGGGCGCAACGGCGGCTGCCGACCGAGTCCGAATGGGAATATACGGCGAGCGAGGTTCCTGAAGAAGGAAATTTCCTGGATTCCGAACGTCTGCGGCCGCGGCCCGCGCCGGCGGCGACGGACGGCTTGCGGCAAATGTTCGGCGACGTTTGGGAATGGACGCGCAGTTCGTTTTCGCCCTATCCGGGCTTCCGCCTGACCGGCGGGGCGATCGGCGAATACAATGCCAAGTTCATGTGCGGCCAATTCGTGCTGCGCGGCGGCTCGTGCGTTACCCCGGCGTCGCACATTCGGCGTACCTATCGCAATTTCTTTCCCCCCGACGCGCGCTGGCAGTTTTCAGGTTTGCGGCTAGCGGAGGACGCCTGAATGCTGCAGACCGTCGATCCACGAACGCTCCAAGCGGAGGCATTTCGCGCGGACGTGCTGGCGGGACTTGCCCGACGGCAGAAGGCGCTGCCCAGCCGGTGGCTCTACGACGACCGCGGCTGTGAACTCTTCGAGGCCATTACTAAGCTCGAAGAATATTATCCGACGCGTGCGGAGACCGCTATTCTGCGGATGCACGCGGCGGAGATCGCCGACTTCTGCGGCAAGGAAGCGGTGCTTCTCGAATATGGCGCCGGCGCCGCCTTCAAGACGGAGATCCTGCTCGGTGCGCTCGCTACGCCGCGTCTCTACGTACCGATCGATATTGCCGGCAACTTCCTGCAACGAACCGCGGCGCGCATCCGCCGACGTTTCGCGCGCCTGCAAATCCGTCCGCTCGCGGCCGACTTCACCGCCGATTTTGAAATTCCCTCAGGCGTTCCGTTGACGCCGCGTATCGGCTTTTTTCCGGGATCGACGATCGGGAATCTCGACGAAGCCGAAACGCTCGCATTTCTGTCGCGGATGCGCGCCCACGTCGGGCCGCAGGGAAAAGCGCTGATCGGCGTCGATCTCAAAAAGGATATCCCGACGCTGCTTGCCGCCTACGACGATAAAAAAGGCGTGACCGCGGCGTTCAACCTCAACCTTCTTGCGAGGGTGAATTGCGAACTGCGCGGCACGTTCGCGCTCGATCGATATGCGCATGAGGCGCGCTGGAACGACGCCGAATCGGCGGTCGAGATGCATCTCGTCAGCCTTTGCCGTCAACGCGCGGCCGTCGCTGGCCGATCGTTCGCGTTCGCAGCGGGAGAGACCATTCACACGGAAAGTTCGCGGAAATATAGCGCCGACGGCTTTGCCGATTTCGCGCGGCGCGGCGGTTGGAAGATCGGCGCGATGTGGACGGATCGGCGCTTCGGCGTTTTCGGCATGTGCGCGGCGTGATCTGGCTTGCGCCGCGCTCAATAGGGCGGGGCGCGGCGCGCCCGCTGTTCCCGCGCGGCTTCTGTCCACCACGCGAGATCGTCGGCAAAACGCCTGAAACTCTGGTCGAGCGCTTTGCCGCCGTCGCCGATCGGTCGAGACTCGGCATCGAGCATCTGCGCGATCGGCCCCACTGCAAGCGTGCTCGAGACGACGATCATTCCCATCTCGGAAAGAATGCCGTGCCAAACGGTGCCGGAACGAACGCCCGAAAAGCGCCCGGCCGAATAGCTGGCGATCGCCGCCGGCCGCCAAAACCATTCTTCGAGATAATGATCCGTGAGATTCTTGAGACCCGGCTGCGGGCCCCAATTATATTCGCCCGTGACGAAGACGAAACCGTCGGTGCGGCGAATTTTTTCCGCGAGCGCCTCCATCGGCGGCGGCGCGGCGCCCTTCGGATATTCCTTGTACATGCGGTCGAGCATCGGCAACGCGACTTCTTTGGCGTCGACCAGCTCGGCCTCGGCGCCGCGCCGGCGCAGGCCGGTTACGATATAATTCGCCAGCCGGATTCCCAGCCGATCAGAACGATAGGATCCGTAGAAAACGAGTAGCCGGTCCGGCATGAGTCACCTCGCGAACGGCCGGCGGCAGCGAACGTTGGCGTTCGGCGTCGGTTACTCTACCATCCCTCGCGCATAGGGCGGGCGCAACGACGCTTCTTGTAACCGCCGCGCTCCGCCGAACATAGGCCGTTCTTGTCCAGTTTTCCGCAAAAGGAATTTGTCTATTCGGCGGCGGCGCGGCGGTTGCGAACGACGGCCGTCGTCCTTCTCGTCGGCGCCGGGTGCGTGAACTATCTCGACCGTGCCGCGGTTGCAATTGCCGAGCCCAAAATCCATGAAGAGCTGGGGCTTTCCTACGATCAATTGGGGCTTTTGCTGTCGGCCTTCGCCTGGAGCTACGGCTTGGCGCAAATTCCCGCCGGGACGTTGATCGATCGCTTCGGGCCGCGCCTGACGTTGGGCGCGGGCCTGATCTTATGGTCGCTGTCGCAGAGCGCCGCGACCTTCGTGCGAACGCTCGGCGAATTCGTCGCGGCGCGCGTCGCATTGGGAATCGGCGAGTCGCCGATGTACCTGGGCGGAACGCGGGTCTGCGCGGATTGGTTTGCGCTGAAACAGCGTTCGCTGCCGATCGCAATTTTCAATTCGTCGTCGGCGCTCGCGCCAGCGCTCGCGCCCCCGCTGCTGACCTGGCTGATGCTGGCGTTTGGCTGGCGGGCGATGTTTCTTATCGCCGGATTGGCCGGCTTCGCGATCGCAATTCTTTGGGTCGCGGCCTACCGTTCGCCCGACGCGGCCGGTATTCCGGCGGCCGACATCGCCGAGATTCGTCGGCAAGATCCTAAAGATCTTCCGTATGCCGGCATGCGTCAAGCCCTGTGGCTGCTGCGGTTCCGAACCTCCTGGGGTATGTTTCTCGGCTTTTTTGGAGTCGTCTACCTTTCTTGGCTCTATGCGACTTGGCTGCCGGCCTATCTGGAAAACGCGCGCCATCAAAGCGTCGCCGCCGCCGGATTGTGGGCGGCCGTTCCGCTCGGCGCGGGCTTTTTCGGCGCTCTCGGCGGCGGATTTTTATCCAATCGGCTCGGACGTTCGGGCATGGACGCCGCCACGGCATGTAGGCTTCCGACCGTCGGCGGCTTGATTGCGGCCGGAGCATTTACGATCGCCGCGGCCTACAGCGGTAATGTGTACGCTGCGATCTGTCTGCTGGCCTGCGGCCTGTTCGCCGCCAACTTGTCGTCGAGTTGCGGCTGGGCTTTGCCTGCCGTTGTCGCACCGGCCAACGCTGTTGCGACGCTCGAAGCGATCCAAAATGTTGGCGGATCGCTCGGCGGCGCGCTGGCGCCGCTTATCACCGGCGTCCTCGTGCAGGCCACTAGTTCATTTGTGCCGGCGTTCGTCCTCGCCGGCGTCATCTCTTTTTCGTGCGCCGCCATCTACCACGCCATGACCCGCGGCAAAGTTCAGGCGCCGGCTTAGCCCGCGGACTTTTTGGCTTCTACGTTCGACTCATCTATTGAACGGCGGGCAGATCGCGGATCGCGTCGAGCGTACTCTGAGCATGGGCCTTGTCGGCTTGCCGGATGCATTCGGCGCGAAACGCGTCATCGGTTATCGATGCGCATTCATGACGGAAGCCGGCGGCACTCAATTTTGTCTGTACGCCCGACGTACCAGTGCCGACCGCGAAGCGAATCAGAACCACCGCCAATGCCAATAAAAAGCACGCTCCCGCCAAAGGGAGAAACTCTCTCGCTCGCTCCGGAAGCTTGAGCATCGAGGTAGCACCGAGGAATGCGCAGGCTCGACAACGTTTATGGCGAAAATACAGTCGCTCTTGTCTTCGAAGCCGGATGCAAATTGGTGAAGGCCAAAAATGCGCCGAGTAACCGCGACGGGGCAGCCGACGCGTCGCTTCCGAGCCGCAAAGCTTCGGCATTACGCGGCGCCCGGTTCCTCAATTGCCCGCGCGCCGGGGGATGGCGAGGCGTACGCAAAGGCCGATCGGCATTTGCCGGAATTCAAGCGCGGCGGAAAGCTGCGTGGCGAGCGCCCGGATGAGACCGAAGCCGGTAGCGCCGTCCGCCGCCGGATCGAACGCGTCGGGCAGCCCGACGCCGTCGTCGGCAATCTCGACGACGATATCGTTGTCACGCCGTTCGCAAACGACCTGCAGCTTGCCATTGACGCCGGTGGGATGCGCGTATTTCAGCGCGTTGGCGATCGCTTCGCCGACGATGAACCCAATGGCGACGGCTTGTTTTGGCGAAACGGCGCATGCGGACACGAGTTCGAAGGACAGCGACGTGCGGCCGGCGTCGGAGAGCGACGATACCGCGATCTCGCCGATCTCCCGCAGGTACTTTGAAAGATCGACGCTAGGTTGCCCGTCCGTGTGCACGAGCAGCCTGTGCAAGCGGCCGACGGCCTCGATCCTATTGCAGATGCCTTGCAGCGTCTGGTGGACTTCTTCGACCGGCATGCTCGCCGTACCGGGCAAATGCGATATCTGCAGGCGGACAAGGCTGACAATCAGCGCAAGATTATTGGCGATGCGATGGTTGGCCTCGGCAGCATTGCTGAACGCCGAAGCCGAGAAGTCGTCGACCGCCTTGACGAGCGAGGTGAAGGGCATCCTTAAAAGGATCCCATGTGCGGTCGCGCCGCGCAAGCGAAATCATGGTCTAAGTTAATGATATATAATGTATTTGCAAATTTTGTTCTTTAGCCGGATTGAACGGAAACAGCGTGCGAGTCCGGGAAAGCCAAAATGAGTAGGAACCGCTATTGACGCCATTATCGCCCCAGCTAATGATCGAGCAGGATCTTTGCACTGGAGGCCGCATGGCAACGCTGGCGCGCGGCGAGCGATTGCAGATCATGCTCACGGACGGCGAACTTGCCGCGCTCGACGACTGGCGCTTCGCGCGCCGCATGCCGAGCCGCGCTGCTGCGGTGCGCGAGCTTTTGAAGCGCGGATTGGCGGCCGAGGGTTTTGCGCTCGCGGATGCGAGCACGAAATCGAAGGATTTCGGAGTCGTCGGCGGCAAGACGAAAGGAAAGACGGCCAATCGGCACGAGTAGGGCTCGGCGGGAGGTGTGCTACTTCCCTTCGATCAACTTCTGCGCCTCTTCGCGCAACGCGGCGCGCGCCGCGTCGAGCGCATAAACCATATGGCCGCCGCCATAGACGACGAGATGCAACCGGTTCGGATCGCCCATCGGCGCGATCTGATTGATCAGCAGCTGCGTGGTGAAATACGGCGTCACTTCGTCGGTGAGGCCATGCGCGATCAGCACGTGGAAACGCGGATCGAGCGCCAAGTCCTGTTTGAGGTCTGTGACCGCTTCCGGCTGCCCCGAGCCCCAATCCCAGTTCTCGCTCACCGTCTTGTTGAGTATCTCGTAACGCGCCTCGACGAACCAGTTGAGCTGCTTCTGATAGATGTCGGCCATGGCGCTCGCCAGCGGCGGGCACAAGGCATCGAGAACCGGATCGGCATAATAGCTCGTGGCGGCATGCGGGTTGGGATCGTAGCCGGTAACGAGCGCGTCGTAGGCGCTGGCGACAAGACCTTTGGCGCGGCCGCGTTCGCGATCGAAGGCCGCCGCATCGACGCGTCCCGCGAGGCGGCGCACGAAGGCCGGATCGAGGCCGATGAAGCCGGCGACTTTGGCGCTCACCCGGTCGAGCAGCGCGGGATCGCCTTCGCCGCGCAGCAGATCGACGACATAGGGGCCGGCGGCGTAGGCCTCGACGTCGGCGAGCTGTTTGCGCCCGTCGAGGCCCGCGAGACCGCGCGCCGCCGCAGCGAACGAAGGCAGGCGGCCCGCGTAAGTCAGCGGGTTGTTTCCGTTGAACCAAGCAAAGTCGAGGACCGGCGAAATCAACACGAGCCCGTTGATGCCGACGCCTTCGCTTTCGCTTAGGCGGCGCGCCAGTTTTGGGCCGCGAAACCCGCCGTAGCTCTCTCCGACGATGAACTTCGGACTTTCCCAACGTTTGTTCGCAGCGATCCATTTGCGGACGACCACGCCGAGCGCGTCGATGTCACCGGAAACCGTGAAGAAGCTTTTCGCCGCCGCGTCGTCCTTGGCGAGGATGCGGCTATAGCCGGTCTTCGGCGGATCGATGAACACGAGATCGGTGAAGTCGAGCCACGTGTCGGCGTTGGCGACGGTCAGCGGCGGCGCGGAGGGGGCAAGCGCCGCGCCGGTGATCGGCAGCCGCCACGGGCTGATTCCGCCGAGATCGAGCCAGGCCGACGCCGCGCCCGGACCGCCGTTGATCGCAAACGTCAGCGGCCGCTTGGCCGGATCTTCGCCGTCCTTGAGAAACGCCACGTAGGCGACATCGGCGAGCGGCGCGCCGCTCTTCGCATCGCTCAGCCGGATCGCGCCGGCCTTCGCCGTGAAATGGATCGTACGGTCCGGCAGTTCGAGCACGTGGCTCGTTACTGCCTCGGGCGGAAGCGGATTGGGCGGCGCGGTCGCAACGGATGGTGGCCTTTCGGGCTTCGCATGGTCCTGCGCCGCGAGCGGTGCGCAGGCGAGCGCGCCCAGCGCCAGCGCCAGCAGCCATTTCGATGCAGGCATCCTCGACTCCGCTTTCTCCCGGAGAGATTTAGGGCGCCGCGGCATCGCGGCCAAGGTTGGCTTTAAGAGAAGCGAGCGAGGCGCGCAACCGCGTGGCGTGCGCTTAAGCGGCGGAACGGGCCGGGCGCGGAGTCTCGGTCGGCGGCGGCTCTTCGGGGTCGAGCCGCGGCAAGGCATCCATGACGCGCTCGGGCGGAAACACGACGATCACTTCCGTACCCTCGCGCACTTTCGATTTGAGCGTGAACGTACCGCCGTGCAACTCCACGAGGCCCTTGACGATCGGCAGGCCGAGGCCGGAGCCTTCCTCGGCGTTCTTTTGGGCGAGCGTGCCGCGTCCGAAAGACGACATCACGATCGGAATTTCCTCTTCCGGAATTCCCGGGCCGGTGTCCTTCACCGAGAAATATTGGCCGCCCACCGAGGTCCAGCCGACTTTGATCGTCACCGTGCCGCCGCGCGGAGTAAATTTGATCGCGTTCGACAGAAGGTTCAGCGCGACCTGCCGCACGGCACGTTCGTCGACCCAGATGCGCGGCAATTGCGCTTCCGAAGACTCGTTCACGGTGATGTCGCGTTTCTTGGCGCGCAGCGCCAGCAGATGCCGGCAATCGCTCATGAGATGATTTAGGGCGACGGGCTCGGCCTTCAGCTCGTAGCGACCTGCCTCCACGCGCGATAGGTCGAGGATCTCGTTGATCAGCGTCAGCAGATGTTGGCCGCTGGCGTGAATATCGTTCGAGTATTCTTTGTAGGCAGGCACTTTGTGCGTGCCGAAGAGTTCCGCTTTCATCACCTCCGAGAAGCCGAGGATGGCGTTGAGCGGCGTTCTAAGCTCGTGACTCATCGTGGCGAGGAAGCGCGATTTGGCGAGATTGGCTTCCTCGGCGCGCCGCCGCGCCAGGTCGCTGTTGGCCTTGGATTGCTCGAGCTCGGCGATGAGGTCGTCCTTTTCTGACTGGAACGACAACGTGTCGAGCGCCCGCGCGTAGAGCTTTTTGGCGAGAATGGCGGAATAGAACAGAGTGCCGCAGGCAAGGATCGTGAGCGGCATGGTTTTGTCGGTCAAAGTCGCCGGCCACAGGAAAGTAACGATCGCCGCGGTCATCGGCGCGAGCCCGGCATACACGGCGACCGGGATCGAGGCGGTGATCGTCGCGTTCATGGCGGCGACGAGTAGAAGGGCGAGCAGCATGAAAGTGTGCCCGTTCGGATCTTCGGTTTCGCCGACCAACCCGACGATCTGCGCCCAGACGATGCCTTGCATAACTTCCGCCATGATGAAATTGCTGCGCCAGCGTCCGACATTGACGCTCGCCGGATCGAGCGAACAGAAATTGGCCGCCAGCGCGTGCGCGATGAACAGCACGCCGAGCGCGACGCCGAGCCAAATGAGCAGCGGGAGAACGGGGACCCAGGCGGTTGCGATGGCGGCCGCGACAAGCGCGAAAATCGCGAACCCGAACGTCGAAGATTGGCGGCCTTTTGCGAAAAGCTGGAGAAGCTCGACGTCGAAGGTGCGGTGGCCGGACCCGGCCGAGGTGAGCTTTTCGCGGGCCTCGCGAACCTTGACGCTGAGGCGCCGGCGTTCGGCGGCAGTCTTTGGATCGACACCGCGCCCGCGCTCGATCATCTCGGCGGTGACTTCGGTCATGCTTTGCGGGGTCCGTCGATTTCTATGTCGGAGAGCAAGATTTCGTTAGACCATGGCCGAGAAAGATTAACGCTACGCTCACGGGTCCGTTAGGATTGCAGGCAAACGCGTCATCCGAAACAGGAGGATGGCCCGACCGCGGGGGCCGGGTTCTTGGTTACAAATCCTGGTTAAAAATGGCTTTTACCCATTCAGGACGGGATCTCGAAACCTTCGCGGCGCGGATCCGTGCCTGCCGCCTCTGCCGCGACGCGCTTGGCCCGGAACGCTTGCCGCACGAACCACGCCCGATCCTGCGCGTCTCGACGACAGCGCGGCTGCTGGTCGCCAGCCAGGCGCCCGGCATGCGCGTGCATTTGACCGGCTTGCCGTTCAACGATCGCTCCGGCGACCGGCTTCGCGCCTGGATGAACGTGTCGCGCGAGATTTTCTACGACGAATCTCGGGTCGCCATCGCCCCGATGGGGTTTTGCTTCCCGGGACAGAATCCCGCCAAGGCAGATCTGCCGCCCCGTCCGGAATGCCGGCAAACGTGGCACGACGGACTCTTCGAACGAATGCCGCGGATCGAATTGATCCTCGCCATCGGCCGCTACGCGCAGGATTACCATTTCGTCCGTCTCGGCCGGCCGCTACGGCGCGGCGCTTCGCTTGCCGAGATCGTCGGCGCCTGGCGCAGCCAAGCGGGCACGCATCCGCGCATCATCGCTTTGCCGCATCCCTCGTGGCGCAACAACGGTTGGATCGAGCGCAATCCATGGTTCGAGGCGGAGGTTCTGCCGATGCTGCGCGAAGCGGTGGCGCGCGCCGTCGCGGCTCAGCCGGAACGCGGTGCGTTGCGCGGTAACAATCTCGCCAAAGCGACGGCGAAAATCGCGCCGCAAAGACCGCAAAGCGGCGTGAAATAGAGCCAATGCGCGGCAATCTCGGCGGCGCCCGGCAAAGGCGCCGCGGCGATTTCGCGGCCTATCAGCTCGCCGCCGATGAAGCCCAGCAAAACGGCGCCCGCCCAGACGAGCACGGGAAAGCGTCCAAAAAGCCCACTCAACAGCGTCGCTCCGAAGACGATCAACGGGATCGACAACGCGAGGCCGGAAACGACAAGCAGCGCCGATCCCTTCGCCGCCGCGGCTACGGCGATCATATTGTCGAGCGACATCACGGCGTCGGCGACGACGATCAGCCGGACGGCGGCAAACACCGAGGCGGCGGGCGAAATCGGCCGCTTCGGGCGTTCGTCGCGCGCCAGCTTGACGGCGATCCACAGCAGCAACAGTCCGCCGACGAGCCGCAGAAAGGGCAGGGTGAGCAATTCCGCGAAAAGAATCGTGAAGACGATACGCAGTATGACCGCGGCCGTCGTGCCGAGAACGATGCCGCGCGCGCGCTCCTGAGGCGGAAGCCGCGCGCAAGCGAGCGCAATGACGATCGCGTTGTCACCGGAAAGCACGACGTCGATCCAGACGATCTCAAGGATCGGAATGACGAAGTGCGAAAGATCGAGATTCATGCCGCGCTCCTTTGGCGGCGCACCGCGACGGCGGTTTCCAGAACGGCGATCTCGGCGGCTCTGACAATCTCGGCAAAGCTCGGATGCCGTGCCGGCCAGGGGATATGGATGAAGCCGACGCAGATTGGCGCGGGCGCGGCAAGCGAATGATAGAGCGCCATGTTGCAAAGGTAGCTGCCGGCGTCGCGCGACAGATCGCAGCCGATTCCAGCGCGGCGCAGCGCGGCGCGGATCTGCGCCGCCGGTATCCGTGCGCGCAGGACCGTCGCGCCGCCCCGCGCCAAGCAGGACTGCCGCGCGCGGGCGCCGCCGGTATCGGGCGCCGAAAGACTCACGCGATTGCAGGCCCGCGTCTCGATCGAGATCGTTTCGCACCGCCCGGCGAGACCGAAATGAAGAATGGCATCGGGCTTCACTTCGGCGGCGAGTTTGGCGAGGCGCGGCGCGATTTCGGCGTAGAGCACCGGCAGCACGCGCGTCTCGATCTTGATGCCGAAGCTCGCGAACCGCGCCTTGCGGTGCTCGAGCGCGGCCATCAGGTCGGCGCTCGGATTACGCCGTGCGCCGGGGAAGGCGCCGAAGCCTGTTGCGAGAACGGTAAGCATGATCGGCTCCGGCGATCCTTCAACCGGCCGCGACTTCCTTGCCGATCAGAATCGCGCGAAAATCGTTTACGTTGGTCAAGGTCGGGCCGGTGACGATCGAATCGCCGAGCGCCTCGAAGAAACCATGACCGTCGTTGGCGGCGAGGCTTTCCTGCGGCTTGACGCCTTTCTTCCAGGCCCGGGCAAGCGAATCCGGGCCGAGATAGGCGCCGGCGATCTCCTCGATCCCATCGACGCCGTCGGTATCGCCGGCCAGAGCGAAAATACCGGGATGGCCGTCGAGCGAGATGCCGAGGCTCAGGAGAAATTCGACGTTGCGCCCGCCGCGGCCTTGGCCGCGCACCGCCACGGTGGTCTCGCCGCCTGAGAGCAGCACGCAAGGCGGCGCGAACGGTTCGGCGCGGCGCGCCACCTGCCGGGCGATGGCGGCGAGCGCTTTGCCTACGTCGCGCGCCTCGCCTTCGATCCGATCACTGAGGATATAGGCCGGAATGCCCGCTTTTCGCGCGGCGGCGGCGGCGGCTTCGAGCGCCATCTGCGAGGTAGCAATCGTTTTCGCTTCGCTGTCGGCAAGGCGCGGGTCGCCCGGCTTAACGCTTTCGCCGCGTCCGCTCGCCAGAAGTTCGCGCACCTTGTCGCTCACCGCGATTCCATAGCGGGCGAGGATCGCCAAAGCGTCCGCACAGGTCGTCGGATCGGCGATGGTCGGGCCGGAGCCGATGTCGGCCGGCGCATCGCCCGGCACGTCGGAGATCAGCAGCGTGACGAGCCGCGCCGGATGGCAGGCTATTCCGAGGCGGCCGCCCTTGATCGCCGAGAGATGCCGACGCACGCAGTTCATCTCGCTGATCGTCGCCCCGCATTGGAGCAGCGCCTTGTTGAGCGCCCGTTCGTCTTCGAGGTCGAGGCTTTCGAGCGGCAGCGGCAGCAGCGCCGACGCGCCGCCGGACACGAGACAGAGCACGAGATCGTCTTGCGTGAGGCCTTTGAGGCTCGCCAGAATTCGCCGCGAAGCGGCAAGCCCCGCCGCGTCGGGAACCGGATGGCTCGCCTCGATGACCTCGATCTTGCGGGTCGGCAGTTGATGGCCGTAACGGGTCACGACGATGCCGGAAAGATCGCCGGGCCAAGCCGCTTCGACGGCGCGCGCCATCGAGGCCGCGGCCTTGCCGGCACCGACCACCAGCGTGCGGCCTTTCGGGGGCGGCGGCAGGTAGCGGGCAAGAACGCGGCCTGGATCGGCCGCTGAAATCGCCGCCTCGAAAAGCGAGCGCAGGAAAGCTTTCTCATCCGCCATCTGAGGAAAACCGCCTAACGGTCCGATTACACGGCGACTCGTCGGGCCGCTGGGTCGAGGCTGCGAAAGCGCATCGCCGTGGTGCATCGAGGCTTATGCCCGGGTCGCGGCGGCAAGGAAAGCGACCGCGCCGGTCACGGTCATATGTAATAGATCAACTCCGTGTCGCCGCGCAGGGCGAAAGCGCGCATATCGGCGAGCGTGCGGTTGTCGAGGACTTGCGCAATCGCTTCGCGCGCTTCGAGCATGACGAGCCGCACGCCGCAATGTTTTTCGTCCTTGCAGTCGTCGCAGCGCCGATACGACGTCTTGCTCGCGCATTGGATCGGCGCCAGCGGCCCGTCGAGAATGCGGACGATGTGGCCGACGCGGATCTCCTGCGCCGTGCGGGCGAGCGTATAGCCGCCGCCTTTGCCTTTCTTGGAATTGACTAGCCCGGCGTTGCGCAATTCACCGAGAATCGTATCCAGAAATTTTTTGGGGATACCGTTCTGCGTGGCGATCTCCGTGACGAGCGAAGGCTCGCCGGGCGGACGGCCGGCCAAATGCACCATGGCCTTGAGCCCATATTTTCCCTTTTTGGTCAGCATGGAAGACATGTGGTCGACATCGCGCGGGGCGTGATTGCCTCCCCTTAGGCAGACCCTACCGCTCTGTCTATTAATTTTATCATTAGGATGGAAAGAGCGGCCCCTAATTCCGGCGGATCAGGACCGCGCCATCAGTTCCACGGCCAGGCCGTAAATGCGCAGCCGGACGGGTTCGGGCAAAGCGGCGAGGGTCTTCAGATAGATCTGCCCGACGGTACACATCCGCGCGTCCGGAATCGGCGGATCCGGAGTTTTCCCCTCGAGAATGGCAGCGATTTCCACGTCGCTGAGCCCCTGCGATTTCATGGCGCTTTGCAGCGCGTCGAAATCCGCGGCGCTCGGCGGCTGGCGCTGGATCTGGTTAACGCGTCCGCTGCCGATCGCTTCGAGCCCGGCAGTCGCCATTGCCGTGACGAGCGGCCGATTTTGTGCAGCAAAGGCGAAGAAAGCTTGGCTTGCGCCGCCATAGAGAAAATCGACGCAGAGCCGTGCGTCCTTGACCGCCAAAGCCTGCATCATTGCGAGCTGCATGTCGAAAATATGCGACAGCGCCGGGCCGTCCGCCTTGGCCGCCACGACGCCGTTCGACAGGCGCACGTCGCGCACCGCCTGCGAGACGAGCGCATCAACGTTGCTCACATCGCTGCCATTGGCCGCCTGTTTGGCGAACCCGTCGAGGATCGTGCCGTATTCGGCCGGCAGGACGGCGTGCAGGCGTTGGAAGAAGCGCGCGTAATCGGGCGAACCTCGATCGATTTCTGCTTCGATCTTTTTTCGCGCGACGCCCGGCGGCTCGGGGAACGCGAGATGCGCGGCGGTCGAGGGCGGCTCGCCCGGCACGTTCGCCTCAAACAGCAAGTTTATTCCCAAACTCACGGCAATCAACGCGGCGAGGCTCAGAAGCACGAGCCGCAAAAAGTCGCTACTCGGCAATCCTTGCAAAAATGGAACGATCGCTTCTTTCTGGAAGACGCCGAGCAAAAAAGACCCCGCTTCGCTGCGGCTTGAAGGCTACACCCATTTGATCCTTCCATTTAGACCATTTTCGGATGCGAGCCATGCGCGAATCTTATTCCGCCGCACGCAGCCGCGCGAATGCCGCGTCGAGATCCGCTTTCAGGTCTTCTTCGTCCTCGAGGCCGACCGAGAAGCGCAGCGCCGGGCCGGGCGGATCGAACACGGTTGCGGTTCGATACGGACCGCAATCGAAGGGAACGACCAGGCTTTCGTAGCCGCCCCAGGAATATCCCATGCCGAACAGTTCGAGCCCGTCGAGAAAGGCGGCGAGCGCTTGCTGCGAACAGGGCTCAAGGAACGCTGAAAAGAGTCCCGAAGCGCCGCGAAAATCGCGCTTCCAAATTGCATGTCCCGGGCAATCGGTCAGGGCAGGGTGCAGCACGCGGGCGACTTCCGGGCGCGCCGCCAGCCATGTGGCGAGCGCCAGGCCTTGCCGCTGCGCCTCGCGCAGCCGCAGTTCGAGGGTCCGCAAGCCGCGCAGCGCCAGAAATACGTCTTCCGGCCCGGGACACATGGCAAACGCATCGAAGGTGGCGCGCAGCCGCTTGAACCAGCGCTCGTTGGCGGAGACCAGGCCGAGCAACAGGTCGGCATGGCCCGAAAGATATTTCGTGCCGGCCTCGACCGCTAGGTCGATACCGAACGTATGCGGCGGAAAGAACAGCGGCGTCGCCCAGGTGTTGTCGAGGATCGTCGCCAAACCGCGCGCCGCGGCGATGCCGACGATCGCCGGCACGTCCTGCATCTCGAAACTCTGCGAGCCCGGCGTTTCGAGAAACACGGCGCGCGTATTCGGCTTGACGAGCGCTTCGATGCCAGCGCCGATCAGCGGATCGTAATAGGTGGTCTCAACGCCGAAGCGTTTCAGGACGCCGTCGCAAAAAATCCGCGTCGGCCGGTAGACGGAATCGGTGACCAGCAGATGATCGCCGGATTTGAGCGCGGTCAGCAAAGCAACGCCGATCGCGGCAAGCCCGGAAGGAGCCAGCACGGTACCGGCCGCGCCGGCAATCTCCGTCCAAGCCGATTCGAGCGCCTCGGTGGTCGGCGTGCCGGTCGTCCCATAGACGTAGCGCGCGTTGCGGGCGACGAGATCGGCGTAGGTCGGAAAGAGCACCGTCGAGCCGCGATAGATCGGCGTATTGATGAACCCGTGCTGCTCGAAAGGATGTCGGCCGGCGTGAACCAGTTTCGTCCGGGGTTTCATCTCTTTGCGTCGCTTCATCGTGCTATGCCCTATGCCGCTCGCCTGATCGGGCGGCGGAAACTGTCGATAGTCGCAGCGCTCCGCGTTCGGGACAAGGTGGAACAATCCAAGGTTCGACGTTCAGCATCCTTGCGCCGGGAAAGCTCATTGTCTTGCCGCTTCGCATGTTGGCGCTCGCCGCCTTTTCGAGCGGCGCGGCGCAGACGGCGCCGCTCGATCTGGTGAAGCAGCGCGGCCATGTTGATCTACGGCTCCGACCTGCCGGGTTCCGGCTTGCCGGACAACCGGCAATTGGTCCGGTTTCGAGGGTCGGATAATCGCGCCTTGCGCCGCCGGAATATATAAGCGAAAGCTCAGCAAGGGATACCGCATGGTCAATTTCTGGCTCACACTGCCTTTGCCGGGCCTGCTTGCCAGTTTGGTTCTTTTCTTTTCCGCGACCGCCGCGATTCTCGTCTGGCTTTCGTTCGGGCCGGTAACCGGAAGAGCCGTGCAAAGTCTTCACGGCGTCGTTCCGCCGACGATGGGAGCCGTCGCGGTGATCTTCGCCATTCTCGTCGGCTTTCTGGCAAGCGACATCTGGGAGCGGGAACGCGGCGCGGCGTCGGCGGTACGCGCCGAGGCCAACCAACTTATCGCCCTCGACCGGCTCGCCGCGACGTTCGGCCTGCCGCGCGGTCCACTCGACGCGGCGATCCGCGCCTATGCGGCGGCAGTGGTAAAAAAGGAATGGCCGAGCATGGAGCGCCAGCAGGCGGCGCCGGACGCCGAAATCGCCCTCGATCGGCTGTTCGAGGCGGTCGAAGCGTTGCCGTTCAACGCCGCCAATCGGGGCGATCTCGACCGTTTGATGGCCAGTACGGCGCTCGACGTTCGCGCTGCGCGCAACAGACGCCTGAGCCTCGCGCAAGACCATTCCGAGGACATCAAATGGCTTTCCGTTCTGTCGCTCGCAGTTATGGCGCAAGTGAGCGTCGCGCTGGTGCATCTGGAGCGTGCCCGGCCGCAGATCGCGGCGCTCGCCGTCATGACCGGCAGTCTGCTCATCGCGATCGGCATGTTGGCGGCGCATGAGCTGCCATTCTCCGCGCCGCTGCCGGTTTCGCCGGCGCCGATTGCGCATGTGCTCGATGTAGTCCCGGGCGGTTAGCCCTGCCAATCCGGGGCGAGATGGCGCCCGTTTCGATGAATTCTTGAAAGTTCCCTAAGAGGCCGCTCTTTTCCCCAGTATAAACAAGGGGATAGAACAGGAACATCGCGGCTACGATCCGATAACACAATGAATTGGCAAAAGAAACGGCGCGAAAAATATTTGCATTGCGGAGATTAAGCTTGACGTAGAACATATAGAGAATACAAGGGGAACATACGGGCTATGGAAACCTAGGTATGTTGTCCTTCGTCGAAGATGCTGCGGAGCTTGTTTCGCTTGCGGCTTTCGTTGCTTTCGTCGCCCTTCTGGCGCGCGCCGTCGGGGCGACCTGAGAACCTTGTTGAGAGAACGACCGGCGCGCTTCGGAACGGCGGCAGGGTCCGCTAGAATCGGGCCGCACAGCGCGGAAATCCAGTGGAACCTTATTTTTCCGAAAGCGATTCGGCCGGTCCGGAGACGTCGTCTGCGGCATTGCCTTCGCCGTCTCTCAGCGGCGTTTTTCGCGCTGTCCGGTTTGTCCATCTGCACGTCCATAGCTCGTTTTCTTTGCGGGAAGGGGCTCTGTCGATCGGTAAACTGGCCAAACTCGCGGTCGCCGACGGGATGCCGGCGCTGGCCATTACCGACACCAACAATCTCTTCGGCGCCCTCGAGTTTTCCGAAAAACTTGCCAAGGAAGGCGTGCAGCCGATTATCGGCATCGAACTCGCGGTCGATTTCGGGGACGGCATAGAGGTCGCGCCGCGCGGCGCGGATCCGACGGCGGGGCGCGCCTCGCTCGTGCTGCTCGCCAAGGACGCGGCCGGCTACCGCAATCTCATGCATCTTGCTTCGCGCGCGTGGCTCGATCCCGCGCCGGGAGATTTACCGCACGTGCCACTCGACAAGCTCGAAGCCGACGGTTTGATCGCGCTCTCCGGCGGTCCCAAAGGGCCGCTCGACCGCGCCCTCGGCTCGGGCCTGGCGGAAGTCGCCGGGCGCCGGCTCGAAGCGCTCAAGCGGATGTTTGCCGATCGGCTCTATATCGAGCTGCAACGTCACGGACTTTCGCGCGAGCGCGGGATCGAGCCGGCGCTCGTCGATCTGGCCCTTCGTCACGGCCTGCCGCTGGTTGCGGCCAACGAGGCCTATTTCGCCGAAGCCGACGATTACGAAGCGCACGATGCGCTCCTTTGCATCGCCGACGGAACGGTGATCGGCGACGCGGCGCGCCGCCAGGTTTCTCCGGAGCACAGGTTCAAGACGCGCGCCGACATGGCCGCTTCCTTCGCCGATCTCCCCGAAGCGCTTGCCAACACGGTCGAGATCGCCTTGCGCTGCGCATATCGGCCGCTGACCCGCAAGCCGATCCTGCCGCGTTTTGCCAGCGCCAGCGGCGTGGCCGACGAGGCGGCGGAACTCGTGCGCCAAGCCGAGGAGGGACTTAAGGTGCGGCTCGCCAAGCACGGCACGGCGGCAGGGTTGAGCGAAAAGGTCTACAGCGACCGGCTCGCCTACGAGCTCGACGTCATCATCAAAATGGAATTCCCCGGCTATTTCCTGATCGTCTCGGACTTCATCAAATTCGCCAAAGCCGAAGGCATTCCGGTGGGGCCAGGGCGTGGCTCGGGCGCCGGCTCGCTGGTCGCCTACGCGCTGACGATTACCGACCTCGATCCGCTGCGTTTCGGGCTGCTCTTCGAGCGCTTCCTCAATCCTGAGCGCGTCTCGATGCCGGATTTCGACGTCGACTTCTGCCAGGACCGGCGCGACGAGGTGATCCGCTACGTGCGCCGCCGCTACGGCGAAGACCGGGTCGCGCAGATCATCACCTTCGGTTCCTTCCTGGCGCGCGGCGTGATGCGCAACGTCGGGCGGGTGCTCGAAATGCCGCTCGGCCAGGTCGACAAGCTCGCCAAACTTGTGCCGCAGAACCCGACCGCGCCGGTCACCATCAAGCAGGCGATCGCCAGCGAGCCGCGCCTCAAGGAAGCGGCTTCCGCCGAGCCGCGCGTAGCGCGCATGTTGAAGATCGCCGAGACTCTCGA
>JASHSB010000145.1 GCA_030036945.1 Methylovirgula sp.
TGTGCCCGGCAACGAAGCCGCCGGCGAGATCGTCGAATTGGGAAAAGGCGTGAAACGCTTCAAGGTCGGCGATCGCGTCGCTTATCTTGCAAATCTCGGCTGCTACGCCGAGGCGCGGGTCGTTGCCGCCGAACGGCTCGTCACGCTACCGAAATCGATCTCCTATGAGACCGGCGCGGCGATGCTCCTTAAGGGCCTCACCGCCCAATACCTGTTGCGCCAGACGTACAGAGTGAAGAAAGGCGATCGCGTTCTCGTGCACGCCGCGGCGGGCGGCACGGGGCTCGTCCTTTGCCAATGGGCGAACGCGCTGGGAGCGCGCGTGATCGCCACCGTCGGCTCGGCCGAGAAAGCCAAGCTTGCCAAAAAGGCCGGCGCCGGGGAAGTCATTCTCTATCGCGAGGAAGATTTCGCCGCGCGCGTGAAGGAGATCACCAAAGGCAAGCTTTGCGACGTTGTCTACGACGGCGTGGGGAAGGCTACCTTCCCGACCTCGCTCGATTGCATTCGTCCGCTCGGCACGTTCGTGAGTTTCGGCTCGGCCTCGGGACCGGTCGAGGCCTTCGATCTGCGGCTTCTTACCCAGAAGGGGTCGCTCTACGCGACGCGTCCATCGCTGAACACCTACACGGCCGACCCCGACGACTTGCAGAAAATGGCGCGCGAGGTTCTCCGCGTGGTCAAGAACGGAACCGTGAAGATCGCATTTACGACGCGCCCGCTGAAGGATGTCGTCGCGGTGCACCGCGCGCTCGAGGCGCGCCAGACGACGGGCTCGATCGTGCTGATCCCGTAACCCGCCGCTGCGCCGTCATTGCGCGCAAAGCGGTCCCCTAACCGTCATTGCGAGCGAAGCGAAGCAATCCAGGACTCGGCTTTGGATCAGGGTAGCCTAATCGCGCCGGCCGAACGACGGACGCGTCGGCTCCTCACAATGATGGTAATCTTCCCTCGCCCCATGAGCGTAGCGAATGGGGCGAGGGGATCTTCGCGAGATGCTAGCCGCCTTTCAGCTTCTTGTTGCATTCGCTGTAATAGCCGCCGCCCTTTTCGATCCATTTCAGGCCGCCATTGGAATTGTTGGTTTTGTTGGCGTGATATTGGTCGAGGCAGGTATGAAAGCGTTGTTTGGCAGGCGTTTCGCTGGAATATTTGGACGAAACCGCGGTCGGGAAGACGACGGGTCCGCTCGGCATCGGCGCGGCGGCGGGCGCCGTGGCCTCTTCCTTCTTCTTCCGGGGCTTTTCCGGAGTCGCGGTTTCGGTCGTCGCGGGCGCAGCAGCCGGCGCCGCGGCGGGGGCGGCCGGCGCGCCCTTCAGTTCGGCGGCGCATTGTTTGTAGAACTGGTTCCATGTCTGGCCGTTGAGCGAATTCGCCACTTTCGCTGCCTGGTATTTGGCGCTGCACTGCTTTTGGACCGATTCGGCGTTCGCCACGCCGGCAATGCTGAGGCAAGCGAGCAACGCCACGAATGCCAATCCCGGCCGCCCGACAAGTTGAACCATGACCGCTCTCCTGATCCCGGCCGTTTCGGTCGGCAATTTCCCCGCGGCCGCTCGATCGGCGTGCCGCGCGTCGCATAGCGCAGCGATCTAAGCAGCGATCCGAGATCGGGTCAATTCCACGCCATGCGTCCGCGGATTTGCGATGCAGCGATCATACGCGTCGTTCAGCGGCGTCGAGCCGAGCGATGGGGCTCCGCATCCCAATGTGCGGCGCCACCGGCGCCGAATATTCGGGTTGCCGTCAAAGTGCGTCCGTGGAAGAGGACAGGCGGATCTGGCAACGAAAGGTCAACGACCTCTTGCCAAGATGCGAGATCCTACGGGGTCGGCCGTGCACGAAGCCAAGAAGCGTCTGATTTCCTCTGGTTTTTCATTTTTCCGGAAGACCGGTCTGCACCGGCTTGCTGCGCCTTTCACGCGCGGGGAAGGGGCGATCCTGATGTTCCACCGGGTACGTCCCTGGATCGATCGCGATTTTGCGCCCAACCGGCTTCTGGAAATCGCCCCGGAATTCCTCGACGCGGTCCTTACGCGCCTGGCGGCGCTCGGCTTTGACATCGTTTCGCTTGACGCCGCGCTAGGCGGAATGGGCGAGGAGAGGCAACGCCCTTTTGCCGTTCTCACCTTCGACGACGGTTACAGAGACACGCGCGACCTCGCGCTGCCGATCCTCGAGAAGCACCGTGCGCCGTTCACGATGTACGTCACGACCGGCTTTGCCGAGCGCACCGCGCGTCTCTGGTGGGTCGAGCTCGAAGAGGCGATCCGCAGATTGCCGCAGGTTAAAATCGAGATCGGCGGGACGAAGCTTGTCTTGCCGAGCGCCACGGCCGCGGAGAAATCGGCGGCGTTCGCCGAGATCTCCCGGCGTTTGCGCGGAGTATCCGAGGATGCCCTGCTCGACGCAATCGGCGAGCTCGTGGCAAGCGCCGGCGTCGAATCCGCCGCGCTCGTCGACGCGCTTTGTCTCGATTGGGCGGGAATCGAAGCGATGGCCCGTAACGATCTCTGTACGATCGGCGTGCACACGCTGACCCATCCGCGGCTCGCCAAGCTCGACGAAGCGGCGATGCGGCACGAGCTTGCCGAAAGCCGCCGGCTGGTTGAGGCGCGAATCGGCAAGCCGGCCGCGCATCTCGCGTACCCGATCGGCAGCCGCGCCGTGGCGGGCGAGCGCGAATGCAAGGCCGCCGCCAGTCTCGGATTTGCGAGCGCCGTCACGACGCGTCCAGGCATGATCTTCGCGCAACATGCCACCCGCCGAACCGCGCTGCCCCGCCTATCGATCAACGGCAATTGGCAATCGCTCGATTTCGTCGAAATCTTGCTTTCCGGCGTCCCGTTCGCGCTATGGAACAAAGGCAGGGTGGCGTAAGGCGCGCCTATTTCTCGTACCGCCGCGATTGTGTTACGTTACCGCCGCAATCGGTGTGCGGGGGTTCGCACGCATCAAAAACGATACACGGAGGAGGGGAACGATGCTCTACAAATTGTCTCTGGGTGCGGCGCTGATTACGGCCCTGATCTTTTCTTCGGCGACGCTGGCGCGGCCGGCGCATCCGCCTTCCCAATATTACGCTCCCGGAGTCATGGGCC
>JASHSB010000146.1 GCA_030036945.1 Methylovirgula sp.
CGACAATGCCCAATCTTCGAGGAAATGGAAGGCGCTCACCAAATTCTCCCCAAAAAGCCATCTCGCAGTCGCGATAAATGCGATATACACGAGAGTTAGCGCCAATTCCAAGTAACGGCCTCCTGCGGCCGGTGTCGGTTGATGTTCGAGCGTCGAGACGTATTGAAAATCGGTCTCAGCGGCATGGCTGCCGGGATCGGCGGGGTCTTTTTGCCGGCCGCTCCCCTTGCCAGCGTCGCCTTGGCACAATCCTCGCCGCCGCCCGCCTTGCCGCCCCCCGGCTTCGCGCTGGGCGATCCTACCCCTTTCCAGCCCGGCGTTGTGAAGGACGCGGCACGGGCGCTCGCCAAAGACCCGTTTAAGTCGGCGCCGACCGATTTGCCCACTTCGTTTCGCAATCTCACCTACGATCAATACGTGGCGATCCGCGGCAAAGCGGGGAGCGCAGTCTGGCAGAACGAACAATTCGGCTTCGCACTCGAGCCTTTGCACCGCGGCTTTCTGTTTTCTGCCCGGGTCGACATCAGCATTGTCACGCAGGGCCAGGCGCGGCGGCTGCTCTACTCTCCCGCGCTCTATGATTTCGGCAAACTCGCCGTGCGCGGCGACATCGGCGATATCGGATTTTCCGGGTTTCGCATCCTGACGCCGCAAGATGGCAAAGGATTTGCAGAGATTGCGACGTTCCAAGGCGCGAGCTTCTTTCGTGCCGTCGCGCAAGGTCAGAATCCGGGCACCATGGCACGTGCTTTGTCGATCAAGACCGCCGATCCGCGCGGCGAAGAATTCCCGATGATCCGCGCCTTCTGGATCGAACAGCCGACGCTCGCCGACGACACATTGGTCATGCATGCGCTCGTCGATTCGGAGAGCGTGAGCGGCGCCTACCGCTTTACCTTGCGTCCCGGCGAGGCGACGATCATCGACACCGAATGTACGCTCATTCCGCGCGCCAATGTCGACAATTTCGGGTTGGCGACGATGAGCGCGACGGTGGTTTCCGACCCGATCGATCATCGCCGCGTCGACGATGTGCGCCTTACGCTTGCCGAGATCGGCGGCATACAAATGTCGACCGGATCGGGCGAATGGATCTGGCGGCCCACTTCCAATCGGGAGACCTTGCAGATTTCAACCTTCGTCGACGAACATCCGCGCGGCTTCGGATTTCTGCAGCGCGACCGCGAATTCGACCACTATGAGGACGACGATCAGCACTGGGAGTTGCGCCCTTCGCTGTGGATCGAGCCGATTGGGGACTGGGCGGCTGGCGGCGTGCAATTGATTGAGATTCCAAGCGATTCCGAGGCAAACGACAACGTTATCGCGTATTGGCGGCCGCACGATCCGCTCGTCGCCGGCAATGAAACTTCCTTTGCGTATCGGCAGTTCTGGTGCTGGTACCCGCCTGAACAACCGGCGCTTGCAATCGTCACCGATACACGCACCGGCCGCGGATCGAGCGGACACCGGCGCAAGTTTCTCGTCGAGTTCACCGGCGACCCCCTCGGCGATTCACACCAGGTTCAGGTGATCAAGCCCATGTTGAGCGCAACGCCCGGCACGATCGTCTCGATCCAGGAGTTTCCAATTCCCAGCACCAAAGTCTACCGCGTCTTGTTCGAATTCGATCCGGGCAGCGAAACGTCCTCGGAAATGCGCTTGCGGCTCGAATCTTCCGACGGCAAGCCGCTCAGCGAAACGTGGCTCTACAGATGGACCCGTTGATCAATTCCTGGCCCCCGGAGGGCGCCGCCAAAGGCGCGAGCGAACCGCGCACCGGGCTAATGCAGGATCTCGGCACGCCGATGCCGCCGGAATCACCGCTGCCCATGCCGGCGCAGGACCTATTCCGGTTCGAAACCGACAAGAACCCGGACAAGGGCTCGGTGCAACCCGGATTTTGGTGTTTGCTGGCGCGTTTTCTGGTCTTCGGCGGCGGTTTGGCGCTCACCGCCTACGGCGCCTACCAGATGTACGAAGTGGTCGCCATCGGCGGCGTCACGACGCTCGAGTGGATCCTCGTCGGCTTGTTCGTCGCCAATTTCTCGTGGATCGCGCTTGCCTTCGCGAGCGCCTGCGTCGGTTTCCTCTGGCTGCTGTTCGCCCCGCCGAAGCCGCCGGCCGTTCCCGCGGCGCTCACCGAGCGTACCGCGATCATCATGCCCATCTACAACGAGGCGCCGCAACGCGTGTTCGGCGCTATTCAATCCATGTTCGAGGAGGTTGAGGCGACCGGTCACGGCGGTTCCTTCGATTGGTTCCTATTGTCCGATACGACCAATCCGGAAATATTCGTCGCCGAGGAACACGCGTTTGTCGCGATCCGCCGCCGGCTCGGGCCGCGGGCGCGGATCTTCTACCGGCATCGCGCCAAGAATATCGCCCGCAAGTCCGGCAACATCGGTGATTTCGTCAGCCGCTGGGGCGGACGCTATGCGCATTTCGTGGTGCTCGATGCCGACAGCGTCATGAGCGGAACGTCCATCGTCGGGCTTGCCGCGGCGATGGAGGCGGATCCGGGCGCCGGGATCATGCAGACGCTGCCGTTGATCATCAACCGCAACACGCTCTTTGCGCGGGTGCAGCAATTCGCGGCGCGGATTTACGGGCCGGTGATCGCCGCCGGACTTGCCGCTTGGATGGGCCGGGACGGCAATTATTGGGGCCATAACGCCATCGTTCGGACTAAGGCGTTCGCGGCGCACTGCGGCCTGCCGATGCTGCGCGGCAAACCGCCGCTCGGCGGCCACATCCTCAGCCACGATTTCGTCGAGGCCGCGCTCATGCGGTGCGCCGGCTATTCCGTCTCCATGCGGCTCGGGATCGGCGGCAGCTACGAAGAAAGCCCGCCCTCGCTGATCGAGCTTTCGGCGCGCGACCGGCGTTGGTGCCAAGGCAATCTCCAGCATGCGCGCGTGCTGCCGGCAAAAGGCCTGCATTGGGCGTCGCGCCAGCACATGATCGCCGGCATCATGGGCTACGTCGCTTCGCCGCTGTGGATGCTGCAGCTCTTCGTCGGCATCGTGCTCGTCTTCCAGGCGAGTTACATCCGGCCCGAATATTTCCCGAGCGGCTTCGCGCTCTTTCCGGCCTGGCCGCGTTTCGACGCCGAAAAATCGCTGAACCTCTTTGCGCTCACCATGGCGATTCTGCTCGCCCCGAAACTCTTCGGCCTCGTTCTCGCTTTGCTCCACAAAGCCAGCCGGCGCGGCTATGGCGGCATGATCCGGCTGATTATTTCGACGCTGTTCGAAACGCTCATGTCAGCGCTGTTGGCGCCCATCATGATGCTCATCCAGACCGGCCACGTCGCGCATTTCCTGTTCGGGTTCGACACCGGCTGGAATCCGCAGCGGCGCGACGACGGTTCGGTTCCTTTCAAAGCGATCGTGCGCCGGCACCGCTCGCACGTCGCCATGGGGTTGTTGACGCTGGGCGCCGGGCTGCTGATCTCGCCGTCGCTCGTCGCCTGGATGTCGCCGACGATTTTGGGCCTGGTGCTCGCCATCTTCCTTTCCTGGGCGACCGGGCAACTGTCGTTGGGGATATTCCTGCGCCGCTCCGGTCTGTTGGGCACGCCGGAAGAGAGATTGAAGCCGCGCGTCGTACGCCGCGCCAACCAGCTCGCCAGAAAGCTCGCGCGCGAAGTCGCGGACGCCGACGGTCTGCACAGCCTCTATGCGGACCCGGAATTTCGCGCCATGCATCTTGCGATGTTGCCGGCCCGACGCAACCGCAAACGCGGCGAGATCTCCGCCGAATGGGCGCTCGCCGAAGCCAAGCTCAAAGAGGCGCACTCGATCGACGAAGCGGTCGATTGGTTGGAACCGGCTGAGCGGATGAACGTGATGCTCGATCCGGAATTGCTTGCGCTGCTCGCCGCCATTCCGAAGAGTCCGATCGTTCCGATCGATACGGCCGCGTAGTTTAGAGAAGCTTCAAAGAATCCTCGGCCGCTTTTCGAAGCATTCTAAATGTAGGCTCAGACGCTTGCAGGTTTGCCCGCGCGCGTATACCTCAAATTACGCAGCCGCGCGGCGACCCGCGCAGGCTCTCTTGGGTGGTGCCGTCGATGTTGCGCGTTGCGACGCCGATCGCAACGGCAACGCCGGACGTACCCCGCGAATGAACAAGGTGCGCCGTGATCGGAGCGCTCATCATCGTTTTCCGCGAAGTCGTCGAAGCGGGCCTGGTTGTCGGCATCGTGCTCGCCATTTCGCAAACCATCCCGCATCGTTTGCGCTACGTTTTCGGCGGCGTTGCCGCGGGCGTTTGCGGCGCCGGGATTGTGGCGGCATTCACCGGATTGATCGCCGCCGCGATGGCCGGCGCCGGACAGGAAGTTTTCAACGCGGCGATTCTTTCGTTGGCCGTGGTCATGCTCACTTGGCACAACGTCTGGGTGGCGCGGCACGGACGCGCGATGACCGACGAACTGCATGCGATTGGCCGGCAGATTCGCGACGGATCGAAGCCGCTTATCGCGCTCGCCGTCGTCGTCGCGGTGGCGGTGCTGAGAGAAGGTTCGGAAATTGTTCTCTTCCTTTATGGCATCATCGTTTCGAGCGGCAGTAGCGGGCTTTCCATCTTCGTCGGCGGCGTGCTCGGCCTGGCGCTTGGCGTTGGGGTGGCCTTCCTGACGTTCCGCAGTTTGATCGCCATTCCGATGCGGTATCTGTTCCGCGTCACCACGCTGCTCATCTCGTTCATCGCCGCCGGCATGGCGGTGCAGGCCGTGGCGTTTCTCGAACAGGCGGATCTGGTGACCGGGCTTGGCCGTACGGTGTGGGACAGTTCTTGGATCCTGCCCGACGATAGGATTTTCGGAAGGGTTCTGCACACGCTCGTCGGCTATACGGATCAGCCGACCGAACTGCAGCTCATCGTCTATATCGCAACGCTCGCGACGATCTTCCTATTGATGAAGCTCTTTTCGCCGCGGTCGCGGGCGTTGCGCCAGGCGGTCGCCGAATGATCGGAAACGGACGTTAAGCAGTGCGGCAATTGGCCTGTCCTCGGCCTTGCAATCCGATTGATTCGTCCCGACATAGAGGTTAAAGAGCGCCTGGATGCGGTTCGATTCTTTTCGTCCGCTCCGCCGAATTCCTCCAAGACTTGATAATCGTCGCTGCGATGTTAAACGCGGGGCGGCGGGAGCAGGCCTTGGACATCGCCGGTCGGTCCCAAGACGCGGCGCCCTCCGGGAACAAGATGACATTTCGAGAATTGGGCCTCAGCGAGAAGATTCTACAGGCCGTAGAAGCTTCCGGTTACACAGAGCCAACCCCCATCCAGGCCAAAGCCATCCCCGTGGCGCTCGCCGGGCGCGACGTATTGGGAATCGCGCAGACCGGCACCGGCAAGACCGCAGCGTTTACTTTACCGATGTTGTCGCGCCTCGAACAGGGCCGCGCCCGGGCTCGCATGCCGCGCACGTTGATCCTCGAGCCGACGCGCGAACTTGCCGCCCAAGTCGAGGAAAACTTCGCGCGCTACGGCAGAAACCATAAGCTCAACGTCGCGCTGCTCATCGGCGGTGTCTCGTTCGGCGACCAGGAAGCGAAGATCACGCGCGGCGCCGACGTGTTGATCGCGACGCCCGGCCGGCTGCTGGATTTCTCCGAGCGCGGCAAGCTGCTGCTGACCGGCATCGAGATCCTGGTCATCGACGAAGCCGACCGCATGCTCGACATGGGGTTCATTCCCGATATCGAGCGAATCTGCAAACTCGTTCCTTTCACGCGCCAGACGCTGTTCTTCTCCGCGACCATGCCGCAGGAGATCGTGCGGCTCACCGAAGCTTTCCTGCACAATCCGGTGCGGATCGAGGTGGCGCCCGCGGCTTCGAGTCCGGCGGAGATTACCCAGGTGCTCGTCGCCTCCCGGCCCGGCGCCGACAAACGCGAGACTTTGCGCAAGCAGATTCGTGCCGCCGCCAATTTCAAGAACGCTATTATCTTCTGCAATCGCAAACGCGACATCGCCATTCTCCACAAATCGCTGCTGCGGCATGGGTTCCGCGCCGGCGCATTGCACGGCGACATGGATCAGCGCGCCCGCATGGTTTCGCTCGAGGCGTTCAAGACGGGCGAAGTCGATCTCATCGTCTGCTCGGACGTCGCGGCGCGCGGCCTCGACATTCCCAACGTCAGCCATGTGTTCAATTTCGACGTGCCCACGCATTCCGAGGATTACGTGCATCGCATCGGCCGCACCGGACGCGCCGGCAAGCCGGGCACGGCGATTACCATCGTGACGCAGCTCGACCGCAGGCACATCGGCGATATCGAGAAGATGGTAGGTAGCCCCATCGGCTGGCGCGCGGGCGCGAACCTCGAAGACCTCGGTTCGCCCGAACACGAAGAAGTATTTCGTCCGCAAGCGCCGCAAGGGCGGCGGCTGGAACGCCGCAACCGGCCCGAACCCCACAAACCGCGTGATGCCGGGGAAAATCGCAGGCCTCCCGAACCGCAAAAGCCAAATGGGGAAAAGGCGGAGCGTCGTGCACCTGCCCTGCATCGCGCGCAGAGCGTCGCAGGCGGTCGTCCGGTCGTCGGCATGGGCGAACACACGCCGAGCTTTATGCTCCGTCCCGTAAAGCTCAAATCCAAGGTCGCCGAGGAAGCGGACTAGCCTTCGCTCTCGAACGAATCAACGTTCCGAGCGCGCTTCCGCGAGCGCCGCTTCGCTCGCCGGCGCAATTGAAACCGATTCTCCGCAGCCGCAGGATCCCGTCTGGTTCGGGTTGTTGAAGGTGAATCCCGAACCGATCTTGTCGGTCTTGAAATCCATCTCGCTGCCGAACAAAAACATCAGCGCTTTCGGGTCGATGATGATCTTCACGCCCTTGTCTTCGACGACCTCGTCGTAAGGTCTGATCGCCTCGGCGAATTCCATCGTATAGGTCATGCCTGCGCAACCGCCGTTCTTCACGCCGACCCGCACGCCAGCGATGGGCCGCTCGGAACCCGCCACGAGGGAATGGACGCGGTCGGCCGCCGCTTGCGTCAAAGATAGGATCGGAAACTTGGCCATTCGTCGTCTCCAGGCGCCGAGGATCGTTCTCGGCAAGTTGCCGGCATCAATAAAAGTCCAAGGCGGCGCGCGCCTCGTCCGACATGCGCCGCTGATCCCACGGCGGATCGAAGATCATGTTTACGTTTACCCCCGAGGTGCCGGCGATGGCGCCAACGACGCCTTCGACCGCTAGCGTCAGTTCGCCGGCAACTGGGCAGGCTGGCGCGGTAAGGGTCATGTCCACGGCGACTTGCAGGCTCTCGTCCACCGCGACTTTATAGATAAGGCCGAGCTCGTAGATGTCACAAGGAATCTCCGGATCGAACACGGTCTTGAAACCGGCGATCATCTCTTCCTTCAAGCGCTCTTGCTCCGCCGCCGGGATTTCGGCGGCGAAGAGCCATTCGGGCGCGTTCGGCGCTTGCGTTTCGAGGGTTGGCGTCTCGGTCATCGGCGATCCCTAGGCAAACAGACTCTGCGCCTTCAGCAGCGCCTCGGCGAGTTTATCGACTTCCTCAAACGTATTGTACATGGCAAACGAGGCCCGGCATGTCGAGGTCACGCCGAAACGCGTCAGAAGCGGCTGCGCGCAGTGCGTGCCGGCCCGTACCGCCACGCCGGATCGATCGATGATCGTCGCCACGTCGTGCGGATGCGCGTTCTTCATGTCGAAGGCGAGAATCGCCGCCTTGCCGCGCGCCCGGCCGAAGATGCGGATCGAGTTGATCCGCGCGATCCGCTCATGCGCGTAGGCGCCGAGTGCCATCTCGTGTGCGTGGATCTTCGTTCGGCCGATGCGGCGCACGTAATCGAGTGCCGCGCCGAGGCCGATCGCCTGTACGATCGGCGGCGTGCCCGCCTCGAACCGGTGCGGCGGCTCGTTGTAGGTGACGCGCTCCTTGGTGACCTCGTTGATCATCTCGCCGCCGCCCAGGAATGGCGGCAGCTTGGCGAGCCATTCCTTCTTGCCGTAAAGCGCCCCGACCCCGGTCGGCCCATAGAGCTTATGGCCGGTGATCGC
>JASHSB010000147.1 GCA_030036945.1 Methylovirgula sp.
GATCGTTATCATCTCCGCCCGCGCAAGCATTCCTATGGCAGTCGAAGCGATCAAAACGGGCGCATTCGATGTCGTCGAAAAGCCGTTCGATCACGACCTCCTTTCCGAGCGTCTCCGGACGATGATCGACGCCTGGAGATACGAGCGGAACACCGCGTCGCTCGCGGACTTTCCCGGCTGCCGGCGCTTGACGCAACGCGAGCGGCAAGTGCTGACGGAAATCGCCGCGGCTTCCTCCAACAAGGAAGCGGCGGCGCATCTCGGGCTCAGTCCGCGCATCATCGGAGTGCACCGCGCCCACATCATGATGAAGCTTGGAACCAAGAATACCGCCGATCTTATCTCGCCGATGATACCGGCAGCGAGACGGCGCGCAAATCCTTCGTACGGCGCGAGCTGCGCAAGTCGTTCGTGAGCCGCGCCAAAATGGATGCGGCGATGCTCATTCCCTATAGCTCGGCTGAGGAAGAGCAGCTTGCGTCGCCGGTCGCGCTGCGCCGCATCCGCGACGTCGCGCATGGTCTCGCGGGCACCGGCGGCGTATTCGGATTCGAGCGGCTGAGCGACGAAGCCGAGGCTCTCGAAGGCGCCGTCGTCGCGCGAATCGACGGACATGGAGCCGTCGCCGACATCCGGAATGCCATCGCCGCCTTGCTCAGGGAGATCGACGCCATGCCGTTGCCTTGAACAAAGTGGGCTCTTAGCCAAGCCGGTCGAATTCCCCGTCGTCGCCGTTTTTCAGTCGATGACGTTTTCATGACGGAAACATGAAATCGGCGCGCGGCCGTCGCCATTTATGCGCGCCTTATCTGCCACGCGCAAAGTTTTTTCGCGCGCAAATCTCGGGCTGTCACAAAAGTTAGAAGAAGCCTTCCTATGAAATCGCAGGACGGAAAAAGCCGCGCACAGGCTTTGCGTCCGCATCTCAGGGGGCTCTTCAGTGAAAGTAACATCGAAGATCAATCGCAGCCCGTCCGCGGCGCTGCGTCCGGAACGCCGTGCCAGCCGAGTTTGCCGCGAAGGCGTCCGAGTATCGAGGTCGCTCATCGGCGGCGTGGCGCTCGCCGCTCTGCTGGCCGGAACCGTGGCGACCCGAGCCGACGATTCCGACGTGGCGGCACAGATCAAAGCGTTGAAGGCGCAGATTCGGGCGCTCGAAAAGCGCGTCGATGCGCAACAGCGCACGGTGTCGCGCGTGGTGATCCGGCAGGCGCAAGTGCCGGCCGCCGCCCCGCCGCACCCTTGGGACAAGAAGTTCTACCTCAACGGGATTACCATCACGCCCGGCGGTTTCCTGGCGATGGAAGGCGTGTGGCGCTCGCGAGACACGACAGGGGACTTCAGCCCGGCGTTTAGCAACTTAGCGCCCAGCGGCTCGCTAGGTTACACGAGTCCGCTTGCGCATATGAACGAACTCCGTGGTACCGCGCGCCAATCGCGTGTCTCGGCTTTGGTACAAGGCAATTATAATCCCGATACGCTGATTTCCGGATATGGAGAGCTCGACTTCTTAGGCGCGGGCACGACACCGAACTCGACGGAAAGCAATTCCTACCAACCGCGAATCCGTCACCTCTATGGAACGATCGATTGGCAGGATGAAGGCTTCCACTTCCTTGCCGGGCAGACATGGTCGCTCGCGACCTTGAACGGCCAAGGCATCACGCCGCGCAATGAAATCATTCCGGCTGTGATCGACGCACAGTACGTCGCCGGCTTTACCTGGACGCGCCAACCGCAAATTCGGCTGGTTAAGAATTTCGGCGACGAATTCTGGATCGCGGCATCCGCGGAAATGCCGCAGACCACCCCTTGCGCAGGTGGCAATCCTGCCGGCACGACACCGTCAGCGACAAGTATCGGACCAGCAGGCGGCACCACGGTAATCTGCTCGTCGGTGCCTTCGGGGGGCTCGGGGGTATTGAACACGGTCTACAAATATTCCTTCAACCACGTACCGGACGTGATTGCCAAAGCCGCATGGGAACCGACGATCGCCGACCGCACGCTCCATATCGAAGGTTTCGGGGTCTATACCGATCTCTATGACTATGTAGAGCCGACCTCAACGGCCACGACGGGCACTCGCTACGATACCACGGGTTGGGGTGCCGGCGGCGGTATTACCATTCCGGTGCTACCGAAACTCGTCGACATTCAAGGTTCGGGAATAATTGGCCGCGGCATCGGCCGGTACGGAGCATCGCAACTCGCTGGCGCGACGTTTAATCCGAACGGTTCGCTCGACCCGTTGCCCGAGTTGATGTTTCTGGGTGGCGTTACCGTCCATGCCACGCCGCAACTCGATATTTACGCTTACGGCGGCGAGGAGCGGCTCCTGTCGGCGGATTGGACAGGAATCAGTGGCGCGGGCTATGTAAGCCCGACCGCGGATAACTTGGGTTGCTATACCCTTAATGCTACTGCAACTTGCGCAGGGGCTGTTCAGGATGCTTGGGAAGTCACCGGCGGCTTCTGGGATAAAGTATATCAAGGGGCATTTGGGTCGGTTCGCGTCGGCTTGCAATATGCCTATATCCAGGACGATCTGTTCCCCTCCACCCTAGAGCCGGGAAATACCACTGTGCATTACAACAACCAGATGGTCTACGCGTCCTTCCGCTATTACCCCTTCGATCCGCCGCCAGCGGCGCCGCCGCTGGTTGCGAAATACTAAGCGGGGAAGTAAATCGAAAATCTAGACAAGCGGGCTCCGGCCCGCTTGTTTTATTTGTCCCGTCGTCGCATGCCGAGGCGGAGCGACGATTTTTCTGCCCAACTTTGCTATATTTCGGTCAAGGCGATCGCCGGCGGCGAGGCACGCGAGCGCCCGCGGCATGCATCGCCGGCGAGCGGAGCGTTTGCCGCCATTCGCGCCGTCCCACCGAACGGTCGCGTTTTCGGCGGCGCCTATCCATCGGGGCGAACCATGATCAAGAATTTCCGGGACCATGCCGCCAATGAGCGCACGTTCCTTGCCTGGGTGCGCACCGCCATCGCGGTCATGGCGTTCGGCTTTATCGTCGAGCGATTCGATCTCTTCCTGGAGATCGCCGCTCCGACGCTGGCGGTTCGCGCGCTGCCCTGGCTGGGCCAGCGATTTGGGAATATCGTGGGGCTAGTGCTCATCGTACTCGGCACCGCCATGGTCGTGGTCGCAATGCTTCGCTTTCTGCGCGACGCGAAAACCATCGAAAGCGAAGAAATGCATTCGCAATCGAGGTCGCAAACCGATATCGCGTTGGCTGTTTTGCTGGTGCTTCTCGGCGTCGCGCTCTTCGTCTATCTATCGCACGCGCTGATTGCGTCGGGGAAAGGCTGACACGTGTGATCCCGCGTCATTCGTCCCGTCCGCAGGCTTCGATCGCAATCCGAGGACCGATGTTCCCGTCCGAACTCCTGCAACGCGCGGAAAATCTCGTGGCGCTTTACTGGACGCAGGGACTTACCTTGGTGACGGCGGAATCCTGCACCGGCGGCCTCGTTGCCGGCCTCATCACCGAAATTCCCGGCGCATCGAACGTGCTCGAACGCGGCTATGTCACCTATTCCAATCGCGCCAAGGAAGATGATCTCGGCGTGGCACGCGCGCTTCTCGACCGGTTTGGCGCCGTAAGCCCCGAAGTCGCCCGCGTCATGGCGGAAGGCGCGCTGGCGCATTCCGCCGCCACGATCGCGCTGGCCGTGACCGGCATTGCCGGCCCGGACGGCGGTTCGGTCGAAAAGCCGGTCGGGCTGGTCTATTTCGGCTATGGCCGCGCCGGCGCGACCAAATGTATCGAGAAACGCTACGGTGATCGCGGCCG
>JASHSB010000148.1 GCA_030036945.1 Methylovirgula sp.
TTGTGATTCGCTATCGGGTGGATGATTCGCGGGGGAGCATCCGATGTGGACTACCGAACCCCGTCAAGCGGCCGACCGTTGCGGCCTTCGTTATCCGAGCGATCTGACCGACGCCGAATGGGCGCTGATCGAACCGACGATCCCACCGGCCAAGCGCGGCGGACGGCGACGTGCGGTGAATGTCCGCGAGGTTCTGAATACCATTTTCTACGTGCTCTCGACCGGCTGCCAATGGCAGGCGTTGCCGAAGGACCTGCCACCCAAGAGCACAGCGCATTATTATTTCATGCTGTGGGAGTGGGACGGCACGCTGGAGGGTAGTTGTTTAGTCCCGGCGTTCGGTCAGCCAATCCATAGCCTGCGGTATATTATTCGCTAGTGTCACGTCTCTGAAATTCCTTGGCATTTATATCGGATCATGATTCGTGCTGTCAGGCGGCGGGCGTAAATAATCATGGACATTCCGCCGTCCGGGGCGTGGAAGCTTTCGATGTGCCGAAGGGCGGAGCCTGCTGCCAAGTTGAAGGGAGGTTGTCATGCCGAAATTCCTCGGATTGGGAAACTATACGGCTGAAGGCTGGAAAGGCGTTCAAGCCGAGTCCGCCACCAGTCGGCGCGACTTCGTCGCTAATCTTTTTGCATCGCTCGGCGGGCGGCTCGAAGCCTTCTACTACGCATTCGGCGAGTACGACTTTGTCTTTATCGCCGATATTCCCGACAACGCGACGGCGGCGGCTACCGCTATCTCGGCGGCGGCAAGCGGGGCGATAAAAAGCCATTTGACGCTGTTGCTGACCGCCGAAGACATCGACGCGGCGTTGAAGAAGCAGGTTCATTTCCGGGCGCCCGGACGCTGAGCAAGCCTCCATCGCAGATGAGATTTGAAAAGATGGGCGCCGAGCCGTCGATTTTGCCGCGCAGAGGACGACCTTCCGCTGCCGCGCTCGCTACTTATGCTGCACTGGCGAACGATCGACACGCAGTAATTGTGCGTTAACCAAATTTGTCTACCTTCCCCAAGGGCTGAGACACTAAGGGGGGCAATAATGACCCCAACTATTCTACTTACCGTGGTTATGAGTGGAATTGCCGCAGGATTTGCTGCGTATTTCATTACGATTTCCAAAGAAAGACTTTGGTTTTTCGGCCGGAAAACCGAGGAATTATACTGCACGGTAGAAGCCCTGGACTGCGAACTGTCCGGTTTCTACAGCCAATGTCTGCTGCTCGGCGAGGTCCAGCCGACCAGAGACCAACAGGCCTTGGCCCGAGCGAAGGCATATCTTGCCACCTCGCAGATGCTCATTGGATTATATTTCCCGACTCTTTCGCATGACCTTGCACGCGCCACCGCGGCGGCCGCAACGGCGCAACATAGCCTCGAAATTCTTGATCGTGGCGCTTCGGAATCCGGCCGCATTGCCCTCGCGGAAGCATTGGACGACGCGGTCTGCAATCTCAAAGATTCCCTCGAAGCCTTGAAAGGCGCCATCCTCAGCAAGGCTCAGATAGCGCGCAATAGAAGGTTTCTCTGGCTTTGGTCGCGGTCGCGAACGGCAACGCCGAAGGGACGCATTCTACAGGTCCACGCTTGATCCTGGCGCGTAAGATCGCCCGATGGATGCGACGACGAACTCGGGTCCGTACGCGCATCATCCAAGTTAACACGTAGCCCTGGCGAATTCTCCAAGTCGGTTGAGAACGGCTGACCACGTCGCGGCGCTAATTCTTGGCGATCTCGCGCGTCACTTGATTTTCGAAGCGAGATGCTATGCGCAGCCGCGATCCAACGGCGCGCGCGCCTTGCTTTCCCGGCCGACGACGGCGCGATCGCCGTTTGGCGCCCGCGCGTTTGCGCAATCGAAGCGAAACGGCGGCTTTGCCTGAATTCCGTCTAACTGAGTCTCCACGGTGGCCGCGCTGGAAGGTGTGAGGAGGCCATACTCGAAGGAGAGCAGGATAATGACCAAAAGACCGCTCGCCGAGCTTCATGCCGATACGATCGATATTCATTTGACGTCCGACGGCGCTTTCGCGGCGCTGGGGATTGTAAAGGGCACGCAGGCGCTGATCGTGTCTCTGCCGCGCGATGCGCTCGAGGAATTGGTGGTGCGCGCCGTCGATCAATTGGCGACCGCGCCTTTGCTGCGGGCCGCGGAGCCAGTTTAAATTCCGTCACGGCGCGACCGCGCCGAGTGCATGCCGACCTTCTGCGCGCCGCGCCTGGCTTGGCGTGGCGCGCCGCCAAAAATTCCGTTCGGATGTTCGGATTCGTCAGGCTTCACGTAGCTGCTGCGGCGGCAGGCGTCGCTGCGACTCCGGATGCACTCCGCCGGATCGTCGCATAACGATCAGCGGCTTCCCGACGAGAATCGCGGCAGCGCGAGCGCTTGCGATCCTTGCCTCCCGTCCCTGCCTCCAAGACGCCCCAACTTTGCCTTTTCGGTGCCATGTTCGGGCTGCGTTGCCCGTCGCGGATTTGTGAATAAAGACAATCGGAAGGCCGAAACACAGACCATCCTGGAAACGCGTCCGCAGCGCGTGTGTCCCATAGAGCACAGGTTCTGGGAATTTGGTACTGAGCCCGGGTGGAAACGGCCTTTTGCGATAGATTTCCGCGCGAGGGACTGTATTCTTCCCGCCACGTTCCATTGAAGGGGGCTCTGATGACGATTCGCAAACTTCTCGTTTCGGCTGCGATACTCGCGACGCTGACCGGCGGGGCTTGGGCCGCGGACCTGCCGAATACGAAAGGGGCGCCGGCTTTCGCGCCACCGCCGCCACCGGCGTTCACTTGGACGGGGCTCTATATCGGTGCCCAGGCGGGCTACGAGTGGGGAACGTCAAATGCAACGTGGGAGGGGGACACCGTCCCCTTCCTGCCCGCCCCCCCCGCCTACGTTCAGCCGGGTTATAGCGATTCGGGCTTCGTCGGCGGCGGTCATCTCGGCTACAATTTGCAATTCAACC
>JASHSB010000149.1 GCA_030036945.1 Methylovirgula sp.
GGTTTGCGCCGCGAGCGGCGGGGTTGTCGGAGAAGCGGCAGCGGATGCCGCGGGAGTGGCTGGCGCTTGTGCACGGACCTGGGCAACAGGAAAGCCAACGGAGGAGATAATAGCTAAGCTCAAGCTCGCCGAACGCCATTTCGCGAGGTTCATGCGCCGCTCCCTGCCTTTGGAATTTTGCCCAACTCGGCTTCGGACCCGGCCAGTGCGCAGATTCTTAGCCATGGCCGCGGCTTTTTCCTATATGAAGCTCGAACCCGAGATGAACATGCATCCCTTGGCTTCGCGACCCGTCATAAAGATGAACGGGCTCGGTAATGAGATCCTGATTGTCGATCTACGCGGCACGCCGGGCGATCTCTCTCCGGCCGCCGTGAAAGCGATCGGCCGCGGCGACCGCCTCGGCTTCGATCAGCTCATGGTGCTGCGCGATGCGCGTTCGCCCGGAACGGAAGCCTATGTGCAAATCTACAACAATGACGGCAGCGAGGCCGGCGCCTGCGGCAACGGCGCGCGCTGTGTCGCCTGGAATTTGCTGCGCGGCGCGAAGCGCGAAATGCTGAAGATTGAAACCGCGGCTGGCCTACTCGAATGTCGTCGGCAGAGCGAATGGAGCTTTTCCGTCGACATGGGTAACGCGCGCTTCTTCTGGCGCAACATTCCGCTCGCCATGCCCGTCGAGGACACGGGCGCCATTCGTTTCGACGAGATGCCTGTGCCGGGGGCGGCGATCAACGTCGGCAATCCGCATGCCGTCTTCTTCGTGGACGATCTCGACGCTTATGATCTGGCGGCGATCGGCCCGAAGCTCGAACGCCATTCGCTCTTTCCGGAAGGAGCCAATATCACGTTCGCGCGGATCCAAAGCCGCGATCACATTGTCGCGCGCGTGTGGGAACGCGGCGCGGGATTGACGCGCGCCTGCGGTTCGGCCGCCTGCTCCACGCTCGTCGCCGCGGCGCGCAAGGCACTCGCCGAGCGCGCCGCGAAGGTAAGCCTGCCGGGCGGCGATCTTCACGTTACCTGGCGCGAAGACGGGCATGTCGTTCTGACCGGTCCGGTCGAATTGGAATTCGAAGCGGTGCTCGATCCGTTGCTCTTCGAGGACGTGGCGGCGTGAACGCTGTTGCGCCCCGGCGCGTCGAAGTCGTGAACTTCGGCTGCCGTCTGAATCTCGTCGAAGGCGAGGCCATGCGCCGGGTGGCCGGCGTGGCGGGCGATCTTACCGTCGTCAATACTTGCGCGGTGACGGGGGAAGCCGTTCGTCAGGCGCGGCAAGCGATCCGCAGGCTGAAACGCGAAGCGCCGCAGCGCGACATCGTCGTCACCGGCTGCGCCGCGCATATCCGTCCCGAACTGTTCGCGGCAATGCCGGAGGTCGCCAAAGTTCTCGGCAATGCCGAAAAGCTCGATCCGACCGCTTTTGCAACCGGACGGCGCGTCGAAGTCGGCGATATCTTTGCGCGTCCGTACGCGTGGCCGGCGGGCGGCGAAATCGAAGGCCGCACCCGCGCCTTCCTCGCCGTGCAAAACGGCTGCGATCACCGCTGCACCTTCTGTATCATTCCCTACGGGCGCGGCGCGTCGCGCTCGATGCCGCCGAAAGAGATTCTCGCGGCGGTCGAAACCTGCGTCGAGAAAGGCGCGAAAGAGATTGTGCTGACCGGCGTCGATCTCACTGCCTACGGCCGCGATTTTGGCGGCGGCCCGAAGCTCGGCGGTCTCGTCAAGGCGATCTTGCGTGCCGCCCCGACGCTTCCTCGGCTGCGGCTCTCTTCGATCGATTGCATCGAGACCGACGCCGAGTTCGTCGAGGCGATGCAAAACGAGCCGCGGTTGATGCCGCATCTGCATCTCTCGCTGCAATCGGGCGACGACATGATCCTGAAGCGGATGAAGCGCCGCCATTCTCGCGCCGACGCGATCCGTTTCTGCGCCGCGCTCCGGCGGGTGCGGCCCGATATCGTATTTGGCGCCGATCTCATCGCCGGCTTTCCGACTGAGACCGACAAGATGTTTGAGAATACGCTGGCGCTTGTCGAAGAATGCGCGCTGACGCATCTTCACGTCTTTGCGTTCTCGGCGCGGCCCGGCACGCCGGCGGCCAACATGCCGCAGCTTGCGCCGCACGTTATCGCTACTCGCGCGCGGCGCCTGCGTCAGGCGGGCGAGGTGTCGCTGGCCCGGCATCTCACCAGGCAGGTCGGCAGGACGCTCACGTTGCTCACCGAGCAGGGCGACACGGCGCGCGCCGGGGATTTCACGAAAGTTCGACTTCGCGACGTTTCGCCGGGGCGGCTCGTCACCGCGCGGATCGTCGGGCAGGACGGCAAGATGCTCGTCGGATGTCGGGAGACCGTGTAAGAGCCTCGTGTATACCTTACTTCCTGTGGGAGAAGGTGCCGAGTGAAGCGAGGCGGATGAGGGGTTACGATCGCCGGCGAATTGCCGCATCGTAACCCCTCATCCGGCCGGCCATAGCCCTGCGCTCTATGCAGGGCGTACAATGCGGCGGGCGCGCGAAGCGCGCCCTATGGCCGGCCACCCTCTCCCTCTGGGAGAGGGTTCTCTCCGCACCGGAACGCCCATGCCTGATCAGCTTCGTCCCATCGCCCGCGCGCTGATTTCTGTCTCCGACAAGACCGGGCTCGTCGCGTTCGCCGGCGCGCTCGCCAAGCGCGGCGTCGAGATCGTCTCGACCGGCGGAACGCGCAAGGCGCTCACGGAGGCAAGCATTGTTGCCAAGGACGTTTCCGATTTGACCGGTTTTCCGGAGATGATGGACGGGCGCGTCAAGACGCTGCATCCCAAGGTGCACGGCGGCCTTCTGGCGGTGCGCGAGAACCCGGAACACGAAGCGGCGATGCTTGCGCACGGCATCGCGCCCATCGATTTGCTGGTCGTCAATCTCTATCCGTTCGAGGAAACCGTGGCGCGCGGCGCGGGATTCGCCGAATGCGTTGAGAACATCGACATCGGCGGCCCGGCGATGATCCGCGCCGCCGCCAAGAATTTCGACGGCGTCACAGTGGTCGTCGACGTCGCCGATTACGATCGTGTGCTTGCGGAACTTGCCGCCAATGGCGGCGCGACGCGGCTCGCTTTGCGCCGCGAACTTGCGCAAAAGGCATACGCGTGCACGGCGGCCTACGACGCGGTGATTTCCAACTGGCTTGCCGCGGAGATCAATGCCGCCGCGCCTCCCTATCGTAGCTTTGCCGGACGCAAAATCGAGGCGCTGCGCTATGGCGAGAACCCGCATCAGGGCGCCGCGTTTTACGCAATGCCCGGAGCGGGTCCGAGTATCGCCACGGCGCGGCAAGTGCAGGGCAAACAGCTTTCCTACAACAACGTCGGCGATACCGACGCCGCGCTCGATCTCGTCGCCGAGTTCGACGCGGCGCGGCACGCGGCAGTGGCGATCGTCAAACACGCCAACCCGTGTGGCGTCGCGCAGGCGGCGAGCCTCGGCGAAGCATATCGGCTGGCGCTGCGCTGCGACCCCGTCTCGGCCTATGGCGGCATCGTCGCGTTGAACCGGCGGCTCGACGCCGACACGGCGCGCGAGATCGTAAAAATTTTCACCGAAGTCATCGTCGCGCCCGATGCCGACGCGGACGCTCTCGCTGTAATCGCCGGCAAGCAGAACCTGCGGCTTTTGCTGACCGGCGGCCTGCCTGATCCGTGCCGCGCCGATCTCACGTTCAAGTCGGTGAGCGGCGGATTTCTCGAACAGGGCCGCGACAACGCCGTCGTCGACGACATGGATTTGCGCGTCGTCACTCGACGCGCCCCGAGCGAAGCCGAGCGAGAAGATCTCAAATTCGCGTTCCGCGTCGCCAAATACGTGAAGTCGAACGCGATCGTCTATGCCAAGGGCGGCGCGACAGTGGGCATCGGGGCGGGGCAGATGAGCCGCGTCGATTCTTCGCGCATCGCCGCGCAAAAAGCGCAGGAAGCGGCGCGCGCCGCGGGTTTTTCCGAAAGCCTCGCGAAAGGATCGGTGGTCGCCTCCGACGCGTTCTTTCCGTTTGCCGACGGGTTGATCGCCGCGGCGGAAGCGGGCGCGACGGCGGTGATCCAGCCGGGCGGCTCGCTGCGCGACGACGATGTGATCAAGGCCGCCGACGATGCCGGCCTCGCGATGGTGTTCACCGGCGTGCGGCACTTCCGGCATTAGCGAGAGCCGCCCCTCTCCCCGCAAGCGGGGAGAGGGAACGCTACACTTTCTTTCCCATCGCCATGAACTTGTCGGCGCGCGCTTCGCGGATCGCGTCGGGCGAGAGATTGCCGAGCGCTTCGAGCGCCGCCGCGATGGCGTCGCCGGCGGCGGTGATCGCCGCGGCGGGGTTACGGTGCGCGCCGCCCACCGGCTCTTCGACGATCGCGTCGATGAGCCCGAACTTAAAAAGGTCCTGGGCGGTAATCTTCATGTTGGTCGCCGCCTCCTGCGCCTTCGTCGTGTCGCGCCAGAGGATCGAAGCCGACGCCTCGGGCGAGGCGACAGTGTAGATCGCGTGCTCGAGCATCATCACGCGATTGCAGGTTGCAATCGCGATCGCGCCGCCCGATCCGCCTTCGCCGATGATGACCGCGACGTTCGGCACGCCGAGCGACAGCGACTTCTCGGTGGATCGGGCAATCGCCTCAGCTTGGCCGCGCTCTTCCGCGTCGACGCCGGGAAACGCGCCTGCCGTATCGACGAGCGAAATCACCGGCAGCGAAAACCGGTCGGCAAGCTCCATGACGCGGATCGCCTTGCGATAGCCTTCAGGCCGCGCCATGCCGAAATTGTGCTTGAGGCGGCTCTCCGTGTCCGCTCCCTTCTCTTGGCCGATGACGCACACGGGGGAGCCGTGAAACCGCGCGAAGCCGCCGACGATCGCCGCGTCTTCGCCGAACAGCCGGTCGCCGGAAAGCGGCGTGAAATCCTTCAAGAGGCCGGCAATGAAGTCGGAGCAATGCGGACGCTGCGGATGCCGCGCCACCAGCGTCTTCTGCCAGGGAGTGAGCGCGGCGTAGAGTTCGGCAAGTGCCTTCTCGGCGCGGATCTCGAGACGCGTCAATTCCTCGCTGACGCCGTCGTCGCCTTGCTTCCACTGGGCGCGCAACTCCTCGACCTTTGTTTCGAGGTCGGCCACCGGCTTTTCGAAATCGAGATAGCTGCGCATGAACACGAAGGCTCGGGGAAGGCCGCGGAAACTCCCTCATTTCCAAGGGGCAAGTCAAGAATTACCGGCCGGGTTTCGCGCCCGGGCGAAGGGTTCCGGCAAACAGGGTTATCGATCAATCGAAGAGGCTCGATACGCTCTCTTCCTTGGCAGTCCGCGCGATCGCCTCGCCGATCAGCGCGGCAATCGGCAGGACGCGGATGTTGCGCGCGCCAAGCACGGCTTCGGTCGGCGCGATGGTGTCGGTGACGACGAGCTCCTTCAGCTGCGAGCCGCCGATGCGCGCGATTGCACCGCCGGAGAGAACGCCGTGCGTGATGTAACCGTAGACGTCGCGGGCGCCGTCGCGCAGCAGCGCGTCGGCGGCGTTGCACAACGTGCCGGCCGAATCGGCGATGTCGTCGACGAGAACGCAAGTCTTGCCGTTGACGTCGCCGATGACGTTCATCACCTCCGATTCGCCGGCCCGCTCGCGCCGCTTGTCGACGATGGCGAGCGGCGCGTCGATGCGCTTGGCCAGCGCCCGGGCGCGCACCACGCCGCCGACGTCGGGCGAGACGACCATCAGATTGCCGAGGTCGTTGCGCTCCCTGATGTCGCGCACCATCACCGGCGCGGCGAAGAGATTGTCGGTAGGGATGTCGAAGAAGCCTTGGATCTGCCCGGCATGCAGATCGACGGTGAGCACCCGGTCGGCTCCCGCCCGGGTGATCATGTTGGACACCAGCTTCGCCGAGATCGGCGTGCGCGGGCCGGCTTTGCGATCCTGCCGCGCATAGCCGAAATAGGGGATGACCGCGGTGATGCGCTTGGCCGACGCGCGCCTGAGAGCGTCGATCATGATCAGCATCTCCATCAGATGGTCGTTGGCCGGAAACGAGGTCGATTGAACGACGAACGTGTCCTGGCCGCGGACGTTCTCCTGGATTTCGACGAACACTTCCATGTCGGCGAAGCGCCGGACCTGGCACTTGGTCAAGGGCACGCCGATATAGGCGGCGATTTCCGCCGTCAGGGCGCGATTGGAGTTGCCGGCGAGGATTTTCATTGCGGGTCGGATGCGATCAGGACGCGACTATGCCTGCTTGTCGCGCCAACCGCAACGCTTTAGCGTACGCGCGACCATCTCTGGCTGCCGCACGGTCCGCCCCCCGGAGCGCAGCCGGAGATTTTGAGCGCCGCTTCGCCGTCGAGCGATATTTGCGTCGAATAATATTGTCCATCGTCGGCGTCATAGCTCGTCCCGGCCCAGACGTTTCGGCCGTTGGGGCGCATGTTGATCAGCACCTCCATGCCGAGCACCGAGCGGTTCCGTTTGGCCGGATCGGGGTTGCGGATGTCCTTGCCCGGCGCGGTGGAGGTCGTTGCGACGTTGCCGCAGAGCGCCGCGCCGCACCTGTGGATGCGGATTGTGGCCGTGCCGTCCGCGACCCGCCACTCGCCAAGCGGGTCCGCCAGGGCGGCGGTCGAGACGGCAAGCAGGGCGACGAGGCAAAGCGGGCGAGCGGTCGGCCAAAACTTCATATGGTTTCCTCCACATTAGATGACTCACGGGATCCGCGAACGCGGAGACCCAAAGGAATAATCCGAGGACCTCGGAAGGGAAGGGCGCTAGCGGAGGGCCGCCATGCCGACGCCGCCGGACGGCGGTGACGACGATGGCGGTGCCGCGCCTGGGGGTGGGGTAGCGGCGACGATCGTTTGGCCATCGATCGTAGCCACATTGTGCCCGTCGGAAGGAGGTGGATTGGCGGCAAGGACCGCCTCCGGCGTGTTGGTCATGACCGCGGCAAGATCGTCGGCGCTCTTGGCGGCCACTGCGGCGAGCGCCTGATCGTCGACCAGCGACCAAGGGTCGGCCGCCTGTCCTTTGACGAGAACCTCGTCCTCGACCCTCTGCGTGCGCTCCTTCTTCGAATCAAATACGTCGAGGACAAAAGAGACCGCGGTTGCGTCTCCTTCCGGATGGGCGTTGAGATAGCCGCGCACGAAATAATTTGCCTGATCCGGATCAGTGAAGTTGACGTCGCCGCTCCGCGCCGCGTCCGCGAAAATCGGCGTGAAACGGTCGGTGATTTCCTGCGGCGCGCCGGAGAAGCTCGCCAGGGCGACGGTTGCTCCGGCGGGGCTTACGCCGGGGCGGCGTGCCATGTTTGTCGCCGGCGGCGACGACGGATCGGGCGCTTGCGCGAGATTGTTGTCCATGCAGCCGGCGAGCAGACATGCCAAAACGATCCCCGGCAAACAAGGATACCGCGACGCGTGGTGCCCCGATTTATGCACACCCGCGACGGGCGCGGCCACGCCGCAACTTCGACCCATAGCGCCTCGACTGGAATTCCGCGCCCCGCCCCCACAGCGGAGCTAAAGAGCTAACCCGAATTTGCCGGCACGTCCAGGGAGGGCCGGCCGAGGGCAAATTTGCCGGTTGCGTCCCGGCGCACGAATGCCCGCGGCTCTTTTTCTCGCCGCCGCGGACGCCTAAATCGTGGGTTCGATGACTCAAATCCCCGAGAAACCGTCGCGCGCGCCGGGCTCTCCCGCCAAGAGCGAAACGATCGAAGTCAAGAGTGACGCGGTCGCCGCAACCCGCGCCCCGCAAGGCCCGATCGAAGTCGATGCGCCCGCCTCGTTGGCGCGCGGCGTCGAGGTCATCAAATCCTATTGGCAGCACGCCCCGATCGGCCCCGGCGTCTATCGGATGCTCGCCGCCGACGGCGAGGTGCTCTACGTCGGCAAGGCTAAGAGCGTGCGCAAACGCATCGCAAGCTATCTGCGCGGCGGCGGCCATACGACCCGCATCGCGCGGATGATTTCGTTGACCGCCTCGATGGTGTTCGTATCGACCGAAACCGAAACGGAAGCGCTGCTGCTGGAGACCAACTACATCAAGCAGATGAAGCCGCGTTTCAACGTGCTGATGCGCGACGACAAATCGTTTCCCTATATTTTCCTCGGGGGGGATCATCCGGCCCCGCAGATCGCCAAACATCGCGGCGCGCGCGACCGCAAGGGCGACTATTTCGGGCCGTTCGCCAGTGTCTGGGCGGTGAACCGCACGCTGAACGCGCTGGAGCGCGCCTTTCTGCTGCGTTCCTGCACGGATAGCTATTTCGCCAACCGCACGCGCCCCTGCTTGCTTTACCAGATCAAGCGCTGCTCGGCGCCATGCACGGGCGAAATCGGCGCAAGCGATTATGCGAAGCTGGTGCAGGAAGCGCGCGATTTTCTCTCCGGCAAGAGCCGCGCGGTGCGCGACCTGCTCGCCAAAGAGATGGCCGAAGCATCCGAGGCGCTCGATTACGAGCGCGCCGCGCGGCTACGCGACCGCATCGCAGCGCTCTCCGCGATCCAAGGCGAGCAAGGCATCAATCCGAAGAGCGTCGAAGAGGCCGACGTTTTCGCAATCGCCGAAGAGGCGGGGCAATTCGCTATCGAGGTGTTCTTTTTCCGCACTTATCAGAACTGGGGCAATCGCGCCTATTTCCCGCGCGCCGACAAGAGCCTTGCGCCGGGTGAAGTGCTCGGCGCCTTTCTCGCCCAATTTTACGCCGAGCGGCCGGCGCCGCGGCTCATCCTGCTTTCGCACGAGATCGAGGACCGCGAGGTGTTGGAACGGGCGCTTTGCGAGCGGACGGGGCATCGCGTCGAGATCGGCGTGCCACAGCGCGGCGAGAAGAAGGACCTCGTCGAACACGCGGCACAGAACGCGCGTGAAACGTTGGGCCGCAAACTTTCCGAGGGTGCGAGCCAGGAGAAATTGCTCGCCGCGCTGGCGGCGGCCTTCGGGCTCGACAAGGCGCCGCGGCGCATTGAGGTCTACGACAATTCGCATATTATGGGAGCGAACGCGGTCGGCGTGATGATCGTTGCCGGGCCGGCTGGATTCATGAAGGCCCACTATCGCACCTTCAACATCAAGGACGAGGATCTAAAGCCCGGCGACGACGTAGCCATGATGCGCGAAGTCTTGCGCCGCCGCTTCACGCGGCTCGTCAAGGAAGCCGCGATGGGCGGCGAGGAAGGCGCCGACGCGTTTCCGCAGCGGCCCGATCTCGTTCTCATCGACGGAGGCCAGACGCAATTCGACGCGGCCGGCGCGGTACTCGCCGAGCTAGGCATCGACAATGTTCCGATCGTCGCGATCGCTAAGGGACCCGACCGCGACGCTGGCCGCGAGACTTTGTTCGTCGCCGGCAAGGAGCCGTTCCGACTCTCGCCGCGCGATCCCGCCCTTTATTTCGTCGAACAGCTGCGCGACGAAGCGCATCGCTTCGCCGTCGGCACGCATCGGGCGCGGCGCAGCAAGGACCTTACGCGGAGCCCGCTCGACGAGATCGCGGGTATCGGGCCGGCACGCAAACGGGCGCTTTTGAACGCCTTCGGAACGGCAAAGGCGATCTCTCGCGCCGGCTTCGCCGATCTCGAAAAGGTGGACGGCATCAATGCCGCGACCGCCAAGCTCGTCTATGACTTCTTCCACGGAGAAGGCGGCGGCTGATGGGCGTGGCCATGCTCGGCCAGCACTTCGATGACACGGCAAGCGGCGATCTTGCCGCGCGCGCATCCCCTCACCATCCGCTCCAGTTCCGTCTTGAGCGCGTTGAGCCGCGCGATCTTATCGTTCACTTCGGTAAGCCTTGCGCGGGCGATGCGATCGGCTTCGCCGCAGGATTGTTCCGGCTTCTCCTGTAACGCAAGCAAGGTGCGCACCGCGCCCAATTCGAATCCCAGTTCGCGCGCGTGGCGGACGAACGCCAGCCGCGCTGCGTCGGCGGCGGCGTAAAGCCGCCGGTTGCTCTGCGTGCGCAGCGGAGCCGGTAAAAGACCGATCTCTTCGTAATAGCGGATCGTCGGGATTTTCACGCCCGCCTTGCGCGCCAAAACGCCGATCGGCATGCCTTTCATTTCGCTTGATCCTCTAGTCGCTAGAGAATGTATGGTCTCCGAGGCAGGCCGAAAAGAGGGAATGTCCGATGCTTCGTTCCCATCCCGAAGAATCTCGCGGATGCTGCGGCAATCCGCGCTTCGACGGGTTCGATCCGACTTACAAGTGCGTCCTGTGGACGGTCATCTCCCTCAACGCGGCGATGTTCGCGGTCGAAATGACGGCCGGTGCGCTGGCACGGTCGCAGGCGCTGCAGGCCGATGCGCTCGACTTTCTCGCTGACACGATGACCTACGGCCTGAGCCTGGCGGTCATCGGCGCGTCCTTGCGGATGCGGGCGGCGGCCGCGCTCGGCAAAGGCGCGAGCCTTTCCTTGATCAGCCTCTGGGTGCTTGGCTCGACGATTTATCGCACCTTCATTCTTGCGCTGCCGCGCGCCGAAGTGATGGGCGCCGTGGCGGTGCTTGCGCTTGCGGCCAACGCCGCGAGCGTGTTTCTGCTCCTGCGCTACAAGGAAGGCGACGCCAACATTCGCTCCGTATGGCTCTGTTCCCGCAACGACGCCATCGGCAACGTCGTGGTGATGATCGCGGCGCTCGGCGTATGGGGCAGCCGCACGGCGTGGCCCGATCTCGCGGTCGCAACCTTCATGGCCTCGCTGTTCCTCAGTTCTTCGGCGCAGATCGTGCGTCAAGCTTGGCGTGAATACCGATCCGACGCGGCAGACGCGCCCGATCTGGCGGCCCACAGTCAGGCTCGCCATGCTGCCGATGCCGCCGATCGCTGCCGTTAAATCCGTTTCGCCGATCTATTGACCTTTCCGCCTAGGGCATGTTCCCTCGGGCGCATGCTGCTCTCGGCGGATCGTCGCCCCAGTCTGCCCAATCTCTTGACCTACGGCCGGGTGATCGCCGTACCGTTGGTCGTCGCCTGTCTTTTCTGGCCGGCGATTGCTGCCATGCGCTGGGTGGCGCTCTGCATTTTCATCGTCGCCGGGATCAGCGATTTTCTCGACGGCTATCTGGCCCGGGTCTGGGCGCTGCAATCCTCGCTCGGCCGGATGCTCGACCCGATCGCCGATAAACTGCTGGTCTCCGCCGTGCTGTTGATGCTCACCGCTGATCGCACGATCGGCGGATTTTCGCTCTGGGCGGCGATCATCATCCTGTGCCGCGAGATTCTAGTGTCGGGCCTGCGCGAATATTTGGCGGAACTCAAGGTGCCCGTACCGGTGAGCCGGGTGGCGAAGTGGAAGACGTTCCTGCAGCTCGTCGCGCTAGGATTTTTGATCGCCGGTCCGGCCGGAGAACGGATCCTGCCGGAGACCGTGAAGATCGGGCTTGTGCTTCTCTGGGTCGCGGCGCTGCTGACGCTCTACACCGGCTGGGACTATCTTCAGGCGAGCATCCACCACGCCGCCGAAAAGAGGGAATCGTGAAAGCGCGTTATTTCGCCTGGGTGCGTGAGCGCATCGGCCTCGGCGAGGAAGAAATCGCGCCGCCCGCTTCGGTGACCACGGTCGCCGAACTCGTCGTTTGGCTGAAGCGGCGCGGCGAGAACTACGCCGCCGCGTTTGCCGACGAGCGCGCCGTGCGCGCGGCACTCGACCGCCGCCACGTGAAGCCCGAACAGCCGATCGCGTCAGCGAAAGAGATCGCCTTCTTTCCGCCGATGACGGGAGGCTAGGGATGCACAAGATCGTTCGGCTGCAGAAGACTGCGTTCGACGCCGCGGCCGAAGTCGCGTCGCTTACGGCGGGGCGGAAAGACATCGGCGCGCTCGTCACTTTCACCGGCCATTGCCGCGACGAGGCAGGCGCGCTCGCGGGCCTCGAGATCGAAGTCTATCCGGAGATGGCGGAAGCGGAGATCGAGCGCGTCGCGTACGAGGCCGCCCGGCGCTGGCCGCTCGAAGCGCTGCTCGTCATCCACCGCCACGGCGAAATCCGCCCCGGCGAACCGATCGTACTCGTCGCCGCCGCCGCCGAACACCGCGCCGCCGCGTTCGCCGCCGCGGAATTTCTCATGGATTATCTCAAAACCGCGGCACCGTTCTGGAAGAAGACGCGGCGCAACGATGGGCATCCCGGCGATTGGGTCGCGGCGCGCGAAGAGGACGACGTCGCAGTGCAGAAATGGCAGACCGCGCCGGGAAAAAGCTAGGCATAGGCGCGGCGCGATCGCGGCAAATCCCTCGCCGTGGGTCTTACTGCGTGACCGGCGGCGCTTTGATGTCGTTGTAATCGTAGTGCATCGTCAGGTGCTGATGGCGGATCTGGCCGCCGGGCTGCGGCAGCCCCATCATGTCCGTCTCGGAGCGCACCAAAACGCCGCGATCCGCCGCGACCCAGACTTTCGTGGTCACGATAACGTTGGGGGTCTTGG
>JASHSB010000150.1 GCA_030036945.1 Methylovirgula sp.
TTCTGCGCCGGCGCGCCGCTGCCCCGCCGTTGTCTCGACGGGCTCGCCGAGATCGCGGCCCGAACCTGCGGCGAGCGGATTTTGATGATGCGCGGATATGGGGCGACCGAGACTTCGCCCGCCACGGCGTTCGCAGAAGAGGACGGTGGCTTTCTGCCGCTGCCGGGCGGCGAACTGAAGCTCGTACCGGAGGGCGAGCGCTATGAGGCGCGGATCAAAGGTCCGCACGTCACGCCGGGCTATTGGCGGCGCGACGACCTTACGCGTCGCGCTTTCGACGCGGACGGCTATTACCGGAGCGGCGACGCGCTGCGCATCTCCGAAACACGTGGACTTTCCTTCGAGGGACGGCTCGACGAGGATTTCAAGCTTGCGACGGGCGCATGGGCGCGCGTCGGCGCGCTGCGCGAACAATTTCTCGAAGTGTTCGCTCCCTATGTAAGCGATCTAGCGATCGCCGGGGCGGGCGAAAAGGATCTTGCGGCGCTCGTCTTCGCGGATGTCGTGGCGTGCCGCGGGCTTGCGTCGCTCGGCACGCAGGCTTCGCCCGCCGAGGTCCTCGCCCATCCCGCGGTGCTCGAGAAATTTGCCGCTCTGCTGAATGCCTTCGCGGCACCGGGGTCGTCGCGCCGGATCACGCGGATCGCGCTTTTGCACGAGCCGCCGCAGCGCGGCGAACTCACCGACAAGGGCGATCTCAACCGGCGTGCCGTACTCGCCCACCGTGCCACGCTCGTCCGCGATCTTTATGAGGGCGCAAGCAGCGCCGCTCCGGTCATCGCGCTCGAAACGCTTGCCATTTCTTAACCGAAGGCACACGGCGACGCATGGCAAGGGCCAATTCACCTTGCAGAGCGAAAGCGGTCGCCGTAACGCCCGCAGCTTGCTAAAGAGAGCGGTAAATTTGAGGAAATTCCGTGCGCGAACCGGATTTTACAGACTCGCGCGCCGCGCGCGCGGCGATCTTGGCGCATCTCGAAGCGGCGGGCTATCCCTGCTGCGAACCGCCGATTCTACAAAAGTCGGCGGTCTTCTTCGATTCGGGCGAGGATATCCGGAGCCGTCTTTACCTGACGAGCGATCTGTCGGGTGCCGAATATTGTCTGCGCCCGGAATATACGATTCCCGTCTGCCGTCAGTATCTCGCTTCGGAAGCGGCCGGAAAGCCCGCGACCTTCAGCTATTGCGGTCCGGTTTTCCGTTACCGCAACGAAGGCCCGAGCGAATTCCTGCAGGCGGGATTGGAGAATTTCGGCCGCGCGGACCGCGAAGCGGCGGACGCCGAGATTCTGAGCCTGGCGCTCGACGCGGTGGCGAATGCCGGCGGTCCCGCGCTCGCGGTGCGCTTCGGCGATGCTGGACTGATTCATGCGCTGCTCGCGGCGCTTGACCTTTCGCCGCAATGGCGCCGGCGTATCCTGCGCGGCCATGCTCAGGAGAAGACGCTTGACGCGGTCCTGGCTACCGCGACGGACGCCACCGGCCGCGATCATAGCGGCGTGCTCGCGGCGCTCGAAGGTGCCGACAAGCAGGGCGCGCGCGCCCTCGTCGAAGACCTGCTCGCGATTGCCGGGATTTCGGCGGTCGGCGGCCGCAGTGCCGCAGAAATCGCCGAGCGCTTTCTCGAGCAAGCAGCGTTGAAATCCGGACCGGCATTTTCCGCCGAGCAGCGCGCCATTCTCGAATCTTTTCTCGCCATCGAGGCCGATCCCGACGAAGCTTCGCTGCGATTGCGCCAGCTCGCTCTCGACGCACGCCTCGATCTGGGCGACGCGCTCGATCGCTTCGATGCGCGCCTCGGCTTCCTGGCGGCGCGCGGAATCGATGTCGCCGAGCTGCGCTTTGCGACGCGCTTTGCGCGCAATCTCGATTACTATACGGGCTTTGCCTTCGAAGCCACGGAGGATCCGGAAGGCGTGCCGGTGGTCGGCGGCGGCCGCTACGACGGATTGTTGCGCTCGCTCGGCGCACCCGCCGACATTCCGGCGGTCGGCGCGGCGATCTTCGTCGAACGGCTAACGGCGCAGGCTTTGGATCGCCAAAGATGAGCAATCCCGAAACGCTCGTGCTCGCGGTGCCCTCGAAGGGGCGGCTTCAGGAGAACGCGGCAGCATTCTTTGCGCGCGCCGGCCTTTGCCTCGTGCAAGGCCGCGGCGCCCGCGATTATCGCGGCCGGATCGCCGGGCTCGAAAACGTCGAGGTGGCTTTTCTTTCGGCCGCCGAGATCGTCGCGCAGCTTGCCACCGGCGCCGCGCACCTGGGCGTGACCGGCGAGGACCTGGTGCGCGAAACCGTGCCCGACGCCGACGCGAGGTTCGAACTTTTGGCGCCGCTCGGATTTGGCAACGCCAATGTCGTCGTTGCCGTGCCGCGGGCCTGGATCGATGTCAAGACCATGGCGGATCTGGAAGACGTCGCGGCGGCGTTTCGCGCCAAACGCGGCGAGCGGATGCGCGTCGCCACAAAATACGTGAGCTTGACGCGGCGGTTCTTCGCGGCGAACCACGTGACCGATTACCGTATCGTCGAAAGTGCCGGCGCCACCGAAGGTGCTCCGGCGGCGGGTACGGCGGAGCTCATCGTCGACATTACGACCACGGGCGCGACGCTTGCCGCCAACAGTCTGAAAGTCCTCGACGACGGACTGATCCTGCGCTCCGAAGCCAATCTCGCCGCCTCTCTCGCGGCGGCGTGGAGCGAAACGGCGTGCGAGGCGGCGCGCGTCATCCTGGCGCGGATCGCAGCGGAAGAGGCGGCACGCACGACGCGCGAAGTTTCGGCGCGGCTCGCGCAAGCCGACGTCGAATTCTTCGCACACGCCGAAGTTTTATTCGCGGCGCGGCCGCGCCGGCATCTTGCCGACGGCTGGCTGACGCTCACTTGCCCGGCGGAGAAGGTCGCGGCGCTTGCCGATTGGCTGGTGGGCCAAGGCGCGACGGAAATCACCGTGAGCGAACTCGCTTACGTATTCGCCGCGGAAAACAGGCTCTACGAACGGCTGCTGGCGAGACTTGGCTGACGGCCGGTTCACTCCGCCGCCTGCGCCGCGACGTCGCCCGGCGTAAACAGGCCAGTGCCGGTCGGGCGCATCTCGAACCGGCGCTTGTGGAACTGTGCGACGCTGGAGCGATGTCCGATCGAGACCACCGTCGTCGCCGGCAGGTTCTCGCGGATCGCCCGATAGATCTCGGCTTCCATCGACTCGTCCATGGCGGTGGTCGCTTCGTCGAGGAAGAGCCAGTCCGGCTTGGCGAGCAGCGCCCGCACCACCGCGATGCGTTGTTGTTCGCCGCCCGACAGCGTCTGCGACCAGATGTCTTCGACATCGAGCTTGTCGACGAGGTCGGCGAGGTTGGCGGCGACGAGCACGCGGCGCAGTGTCTCGTCGTCATAGGTATCGGGCGCAGCCGGGTAAGCGAGAGCGGCACGCAGCGTGGCGATCGGAATATAAGGCTTTTGCGGAAGCAGCATCACGCGCGCGTCGGCAGGCACCTGTACGCTGCCCTCGCCGTACGGCCAGATCCCGGCGATCGCCCGTAAGAAAGTCGATTTGCCGGAGCCGGACGGTCCGGTGAGCAGCGCCGGCTCGTGCGCGGCGAGACGCAGGTTGGCGCCCTCAACGATCGCGCGCCCGTCCGGCAGGCGCACCGTAAGCGCATCGATGTTGACACCGTCGCTGACGTTCGGCGGTGTCCTTTGTTGCGCGAGTTCGAAGGTTTCGGCTCTTTCGATCGCGCGGTCGAACGAGTTCAAGCGATCGAGCACTGATTTGAACTCGGCGAGATAGACGTAATAGGCGACGAAGAAGGTCAGCGCGTCGTTGACGCTGCCAAACGCGCGTGCCGTCTGCGTCATAATGCCGAGACCGATCTTGCCGGCGAAATAGAAGGGCGCCGCGACGATGTAGGGGATGAAGGGACTGATCTGCCCATAGGACGCGGTGAACGCGGTCAGTCGCTTGCGGCAGGCGACGATCTCGAAATAATTCTTGACGATCGAAGCGAACCGCTGGTGCAACGAGATCTTCTCGGCATTCTCGCCGTTCAGCAGCGCCACTTGCTCGGTATATTCGCGCAATCTCGCCAGCGAGAAACGGAAATCCGCCTCGTAACGCTGCCGGACGAACGACAGACGCGCCAACGGCCGGCCAATCCAATGCGTTATCAGCGTGCCAACCCCGGCGTAGGCGATCGCTACCCAGCACAGGAAGCCGGGCACCGCTATGTGCGTGTAGGGAAGACTGAAGCTGACCGACAACATCCAAAGAATAATTGCGAAGGAAACGAGCGACGTCAGGTTGGAGATCAGCAGAATCGAAAACGAATAAATCCCGTAGCCGATCTGGCCGCCGTCGATGAATCGATTGATGTCTTCGGAAATGCGCTGATCCGGATTGTCGGCGGGGGCGCCGACCAGCGACATCCGATAATGCGTGTGATTGGCGAGCCAACGGTCGGCGTAATAATCAGTCAGCCAGCGCCGCCACTTGATGACCAGCGTCGATTGCACGACGAATTCGACGACCGCCGCGAAGATGTACAGAAACGCCCAGACCAGAAACACCGTGAAGAGCTGATACCAGAACGCCTTGGCGTCGCGGTTCTGGATCGCGTTGAACCAGTCACGCGAGAAGTACGAGAGGCGGATGTTGATGCCGACCTCGGCCTGATTGAGGAGAACCAGGAAGACCACCATTGCCGCGGCTACGCCGCGTTCGAGCCCGCGAAAGGCGGGAAACGGCCAGATCCGCGCCGTGGTGCGTTCGGCGGTCTCGAAATAGCGGTCCGCGATGCGCGTCGCGGAGCGGACCACCTCGATGAA
>JASHSB010000151.1 GCA_030036945.1 Methylovirgula sp.
ATCGAAGCCGGCGCCGAGGACGTCGTCTCGACGCCGGACGGCCATGAGATCACCGCGACGCTCGAAACCATGCGCGAAGTTGCTCAAAAGCTAGAAGCAAAATTCGGCGAGCCGCGCAAAGTAGGTTTCGTCTGGAAGCCGCAAACGACGATCGCCGTCGATGATGGCACGGGCGAGAAAATTCTACGCTTCGTCGATGCTCTCGAAGACAATGACGACGTGCAAAACGTCTATGCCAATTTCGAAGTCTCCGACGCTTTGATGGCGAAGATGAGCGGCGAGGACCGCTAGTTCTTCAACGCGCGGGCAAGGCGGACGAGGTCGACGGGTTTCGTCAAGAAAGTGTCGATTCCGGCGGCGCGTGCCGCCTCCGCCGCTGCACCGAACGCATCGGCCGAGACGCCGATGAGGCGGCGGGGCGCGGTGCCGGCCGCCGTTTCCGCGGCGCGGATCCGCCGCGCCACTTCAAGCCCGTCGAGGCCCGGCATGCGAATGTCGAGAATGACGGCGTCGAAGTGTCCGGGCGCGTTCAATTTGGCGAGCGCGGCGCTTCCGTCTTCGACGCGAACGACATGTGCGCCGCATTTCTCCAAATGCCGCGTCACGACGAGCGCATTGATGTCGTTGTCTTCGGCAAGTAAGATTTCGCTCCCACCGAGGTCGGGCAAGGCGACGGCAGGGCCGAATGCCGCGACCGGCGCCTCCGCGGTACCCAGGTGGGCAAACAACGAACCGGAACGCAAAGGTTTGACCAGCCAGCCGTCGAAATCGCGCAGCGATTCTTGCCCGAACAAGCGCCGCTCGGCAGCCGAAAACAGCACGAGCCTGCGGCCGACATGCGCCGCGCGCGCCACGGCGCCGAGCCGATGCGCGGCGTCTTTACCGAGCGCGCAATCGATGATGACGATGTCGGGGACCTGCCGGCCCGCAAGCGCCTCGCCGAGCATGTAGAGCCCTTCGCCGAGACCGTCGGCGCGCGCGACCGCGGCGCCCGCTTCGCGCAGCCGTTCGGCGAGATAGGGCGCCTCGAAGCACGAATTTGCCACGGCGAGCACCCGCCGTCCGGCGAGATCCGCCGATCTGGGCGCTGCCGCGGCGCCTTCGGCCGGCAACGGCAGCAAAAGAGCAAAGCGCGACCCTTCCGGCGAGGTCGCCTCCAGATCCAGTCTGCCGCCCATGCGTTCGGCAAGCCGGCGTGAAATCGCCAGGCCGAGTCCGCTGCCACCCGATTCCCGCGGTGCGGCGCCCTGCTCGAATTCGGCGAAAACAGCGGCACGGTTCGCGTCGGGAATTCCAGGTCCGGTGTCGGTCACCGCAAATCGGATCCGTTCGCTGATCGTCGTCACGCGCAGGCCGACGCCACCGCGGGAAGTGAATTTAACCGCGTTGCCGGCGAGATTGATCAGCACCTGGCGCAGCCGCGCCGCGTCGCCGATGACGCGGTGAGGCACGTCGGCCGCGACGAAGCTTGCGATGTCGAGCCCCTTGCCGTGAGCGCGCGGCGCGAGCAGCTCGACCACGCCTTCGACGAGGCCAACGAGATCGAAGGGCGCTTGCATCACCTCGAGCTTGCCCGACTCGATTTTGGAGAGATCGAGGATTTCGTCGATGAGCGCGGCGAGTCCGGTCCCCGAGGCGCGGATCGCTTCGACATAGGAGCGTTGTTCGGGATCGAGAGAGGTCGCCGCCAAAAGCTCCGCCATGCCGGCGATGCCATTGAGGGGCGTGCGGATCTCGTGGCTCATGGTGGCGAGAAAGCGCGACTTTGCCTCGCTCGCGGCCTCGGCGCGTAAGCGCGCTTCCTCGGCCTCCTGAAGGTCGAAGCTTTGTTCCGGCGACCCGGCCGATCGGCGAAGCGGGCCGAGCCGCGAGAGGAGGGCGCCAAATCCACCACCCGCGGCAAGCGTGAAAGCCGCCGCGCGCCCCAAGAATGCAAGCATGGCCTCGCGCATGCGCGGACCCTATCCGCGAGGCGTTGCGATTTCCTTGCCCGGACCGCGCGATAGAATTGTTTACTTAATTAGTTTCGAAAGAGCGAGACCAGCCTTGCTGTGCAGCTCTTTGGCATCGACCGTACCGTCATGATCCGCGTCGGCGGCGGCAAAAGCCTTGTCGGCGGCCGCGATATACTCGGCTTTCGTCAGCGTCTTGTCGTTGTCCGGATCGGCGGCGGCAAAATCGGTCTTGCTGAGCCGTTTGCCGACTTCGACCTTATCGAGCGTGCCGTCCTTGTCCTTGTCGAGCTTGTCGAACTGGGCGCCGGCCGCCGCATCGACTTCGGCCTTGTCCAGGGTACCGTCTTTGTCGGTATCGGCGGCGGTGAGTGCGTTGGCGGCTCGGGCAGTTGTAATCGGGAATACGACCAGCGGCGCGGCGAGCAGAGAAAGAACGGCAAGAATTGTGGCAACCGGGCGCTTCGGCATTATCATCTCCTTTGATGGTGCGGCGCAAAATTGCACTGCAAAATATAGGAGAAACTTGGCGACGATCAATGCGAGAGTGCGGCAGAAGTTCGCGAAGGAAGGGAGAACCTGAGGAAAACTCCTGGGATAGAAATAAATTTTCATGAAGCCTGGCAATCGCCTTAGGCATTCTTCCCCAGTTTCATTTGCAACGCATTGATTGGCTTTGTTGCTCGCGTTGCATCTGCTGGCGTCGCCTTTGCGGCGCGGCGTAATGCCGCCCGCCGGAAAAGCGCGAGGATCACGCCGCCCGCAGCTGCTGCGTTGCATCGACGCGATAGAAAAGCGCCTCCGCCAATGCACGCGGCTCACCGTATGCGTGCCGTCGAGGTCGGCGATCGTACGCGCCAGTTTCAACACGCAATGGAAGCCGCGCGCCGATAGCGACAGGCGTTCCGACGCCTCGCGCAAGAGCGTCGCTCCCGCAGAGTTCAGACGGGCCACTTCCTCGATGACGTGTCCCGGCGCGGCGGCGGTTCGAGCCGACGTTCGGCAGGCCGAATTCCGCATAGCGGCGCGACTGAACGAGCCGCGCCGCCGCGACGCGCGCCGCGACTTCCGCCGAGCCTTCCGCGGCCTGCGGCAACATCAGATCAGCGGCGGTGATGGCGGGAACTTCGATCATGAGATCGATGCGGTCGAGCAGCGGAGCCGAAAGGCGTGCCGGATACCGCGCGAGGCAACGTCCGACCGGCTGCCGGTTGCAGCTAAAGCCGGGATCGAGCGCACGGCCGCAACGGCATGGATTCATTGCCGCGACCAGCTGGAAACGTGCCGATAGATGATCCGGTGGTTGGCCCGCACCACCGCCACTTCGCCGGCCTCGAGCGGCTGGCGCAAACTGTCGAGCACCTGCGGCTGGAATTCCGGTATTAGGTAGCAACGGCCACCAATGGCTAAGGTCTAGCTACCTTAGTCCCGCTCATTCAAGGAATGAGCCTGTGGGATTCCAGGAATACCTCTATCAAACCGATTGCACGTTCGTCTGCCGTGATATGGATGGGAGATGCGCAACTTCGTTCGGTTTGTCATCGGGACAGCTCTCAGCAGCGTATTTTGGTTTCTGTGGCGCATTGTCCAGAACTTGGTCGGGGGAGCCATACTTACCTGGCTTGATGATCAAATTGGGACGGCGCTGCACATGACTTCGCCTAGCGCCCAAACAGTCGTTCGCGTTTTCGTACAGGTTGCGCCGCCAATTATATGTGCCGCGCTTATTTTACTCGCATATCATTTTTGGTGGGTTCGGTGGGGGCACCTGAGAGCAGAAACCGTTGCAGCATCTTCTTCTGACCTGCCCAGTTTCTTCGGACCACGGCTAGCTTGAGACGGCGCTCACTGTTCGCTACATTTGCCTCTCGCGAGGCGGGTGGTGCAACGGGCCGGGGCGCGAAGGCCCATATACCGCAGCGCCCCGGCCCGTTGCTTTGCCAGGCGCTGCGTTGGTCAGTTGCGCCACAAACTCGTTGGGCGTCAGATAGCCGAGACTCGAATGCGGACGCACCGCGTTGAAGTGCTGCCGCCAGCTCTCAATGAT
>JASHSB010000152.1 GCA_030036945.1 Methylovirgula sp.
GCAAAGGTTTCAACGAAACCAACTTCATCGAGATTAACACGGACGGAAATCCCGTGAAGCAGGAGAGCGTACCGGCAAAACTTCTCGTTGTTACCGGTAAGGGGTTCGGTGAAACAAATCTCATTGCGCTCGACAGCGAAGGAAAGATTGTGAAGAGTTATACAATGCAGGTCGTCGATGACGGCAACGCGTTGGTCGTGCAGCGCGGAATGGACCGGCAATCCTATACATGCGCGCCGCGGTGCCAGCCGACCGCGCGGCTTGGCGACGATCCGAAGTTTTATGGCGACGTGACAGCGCAGATTAAGGCGCACGAAGCGCAGGCGACCGCGCATTAGATCGTCTGATTGTAGGCGCCGACTTCCGGATTCTCGCGCAATACAGCATCAACCGCCGCGAACATCTCGCGCATGCGCGCTTCCGAAACCGGGCTTTCGATCACGACGACCAGCTCCGGCTTGTTCGACGAGGCGCGTACCAGCCCCCAGGTTCCGTCTTTGGTGGTGACCCGCGCGCCGTTCACCGTGACGAGATCGCGAATGGGCTGGCCCGCAAGCACGTCGCCTTGCTCGCGCATGGATTTTAACTTGGCGAGCACCTTTTCGACGACCTGATATTTGCTTTCGTCGGAGCAATGTGGCGCCATGGTCGGCGAACCCCAGGTCTTGGGTAGATCCGCATAGAGATCTGCCATCGACTTATCCGGATTGTGATCGAGCATCTCGACGACGCGGATACCGGTCAAAAGTCCGTCGTCATAGCCGCGTCCGAGCGGCGTGTTGAAGAAAAAATGGCCGGATTTCTCAAAGCCGGCGAGCGCCTTCAAATCGGTGACCCGACGCTTGATGTACGAGTGTCCGGTCTTCCAATAATCCGCTTTCACGCCGTTCTGCAAAAGCACGGGATCGGTGAGAAAAAGCCCGGTCGACTTCACGTCCACGACGAAGATCGCGCCCCGATGTAGTTTGGAAAGATCGCGCGCCAACATCACGCCGATCTTGTCGGCGAAGATCTCCTCGCCGTGGTTGTCGACGACTCCGCAACGGTCGCCGTCGCCGTCGAAGCCGAGACCGACATCGGCGTCCGTCTCGCGCACTTTCGCCGCCATCGCGTGCAACATCTTCATATCTTCCGGATTGGGATTGTAGTGAGGGAAGGTAAAGTCGAGTTCGGTATCGAGCGGTATGACTTCGCAGCCCAATCTCGCCAGCACCTTCGGCGCGAAGGCGCCCGCCGTGCCGTTGCCGCAGGCGCAGACCACTTTAAGCTTGCGGCGGATCTTTTCGCGTTTGGTGAGGTCGTCGATGTAACGAGTTGCGAAATCGGGGATGAAACGATAGCCGCCGCCGTCGGCGTAGCGATAGGCACCGGAAAGCACGATCTCCTTCAGCCTGCTCATCTCGTCCGGGCCGAAGGTGACGGGCCGCTGCGTGCCCATTTTCACACCGGTCCAGCCGTTGTCGTTATGCGAGGCCGTCACCATGGCGACCGCCGGAACGTCGAGCGCGAACTGGGCGAAGTAGGCCATGGGCGACAAAGCGAGCCCGATGTCGTGCACTTTGATGCCAGCCGCGGCGAGCCCGGTGGTCAAGGCGGCCTTGATCGACGAAGAATAGCTGCGGAAGTCGTGTCCGGTGACCACCTCGGGCCGCACGCCGAATTCATGGATCAGCGTCCCCAGGCCGAGCCCCAGCGCCGTCACGCCCATCAGGTTGATTTCTTTCTCGAAGAGCCAACGCGTGTCGTATTCGCGAAAGCCGGTCGGCTTCACCATCGGCTGCTGCTCATAAGCGGCCGTGTTGCGATGCAGCTCCGGCTGTGGCTTTGGGAACATGAATCGTCCTTCGACATCGCGCCGCGCGAGGAACGGAACGGGCCGATAGGTAGCGCCTTCGGGGCGCCGGGACCAGTCGGCGATTAGCCTTCAGGCGGCCTGCGAGGCGAGACTCGGGTGGACCTTGAGTGTCGCTTCGGTCTTGCGGGTGATTTCCTCGACGCTGACGCCGGGAGCAAGTTCGATCAGCGTCAGGCTGCCGCCGTCCGCTTTATCGAGCGTGAAGACCCCGAGATCGGTGATCACCATATCAACCACTCCCGATCCGGTGAGCGGCAGCGTGCAGCGATGCAGCAGTTTCGGCTGGTCCTTGGCGGTGTGCTCCATGACGACGACGACGCGTTTGACGCCGGCGACGAGATCCATCGCCCCGCCCATGCCTTTCACCATCTTGCCCGGGATCATCCAATTGGCGAGATCGCCGTTTTCCGCCACTTCCATTGCGCCGAGGATGGCGAGATCGATATGGCCGCCGCGGATCATGCCGAAACTGTCGACCGAGGAGAAATAGCTCGTGGTCGGAAGCTCGGTGATCGTCTGCTTGCCGGCGTTGATGAGGTCGGCGTCTTCCTCGCCTTCGTAAGGGAACGGCCCCATGCCGAGCATGCCGTTCTCGCTTTGCAACTGCACATGCATGCCGGGCGGAATGTAATTCGAGACCAGGGTCGGAATGCCGATGCCGAGGTTGACGTAATAACCGTCGCGCAATTCTTTCGAGGCGCGTTCGGCCATCTCATCGCGTGTCCAGGCCATGCGTTTCTCCATTACGCCGCGACGCGCTGCCGCGTCGTGCGTTTTTCGATCGGCTTTGCGGGGTTCGGCGCATGTACGATGCGCTGCACGAAAATGCCCGGCGTATGAACCGCATCCGCGTCGATCTCTCCGGGCTCGACGAGATGTTCGACTTCCGCGATCGTCAATTTTGCGGCAGTTGCCATCATCGGGTTGAAGTTGCGCGCCGTCTTGCGATAGATGAGATTACCTTCGGGGTCGCCCTTATAGGCGTGGACGAGCGCCACGTCGGCGAAGAGCCCACGCTCCATCACATAGGTTTCGCCGTCGAATTCGCGCAACTCCTTGCCCTCGGCGATGATCGTGCCGACGCCGGTCTTGGTAAAGAAGGCGGGGATACCGGCGCCACCGGCGCGAATGCGTTCGGCAAGCGTCCCCTGCGGATTGAATTCGAGGTTGAGCTCGCCGGAAAGATATTGCTCGGCGAAGAGCTTGTTCTCGCCGACGTAGGACGAAATCATCTTCTTAATCTGCCGGGTCTCGAGCAATATGCCGAGGCCGGCGCCGTCGACGCCGGCATTGTTGGAAATGACCGTCAGATCTTTCACCCCGAGTTCGCGAACCGCCTCGATCAGGCTCGTCGCGACACCGCAAAGGCCGAAGCCGCCGGACATGAGCGTCATGCCGTCCTTGAGCACGTCCGCGAGCGCCGTATGCGCATTCGGATAGAGTTTTTGCATGCCCGATCTCTTGGGTTCCGGCCTTCCTAGGCCGCTCCATCCCGCGATGCAAGAAGTCGGCCGCGACGCTCGAATCCGCGGCTTAGTTCTTGACAGCGATGAGGAAAAGCCGCGGGAAGGGAAGCAGCACCCGGCCGTCGGCAAGCGGCGGATAGGCCGCCGCGAGCCGCGCTTCATAAGCGGCGAGGAAGGCTTGGCGCTCGGCGGAATCGAGCCGCGCCAAATGCGGACGCAGTCCCGTTCCTTT
>JASHSB010000153.1 GCA_030036945.1 Methylovirgula sp.
GAATGACGATCTTGTCGCGCTGCGAGGGTTTCGCCTCGGACACGACTTCTCCCGCGAACGGCGCTTCGTAGGTCGAGTACATATAGGCGGTCGGCGAGGCGAACTCCGCCGCGCAGGTATCGATCCGTTTGTAAACCGGGCGCACCCCCAGCCGGTGGCGCAGCGCGCGCACTTCGGCTTCCTCGCCGCCGACGAGCGTCGCGAGCCGCGTATCGGAAAACCCCGCCGCCTTCAGCATCCGCAAGTTCGCAGCGTCCTTGGGCAGACCGAAGGCACGCACCTTGGCTTCGAGATCGACAATTTCCCTGAGCCGCGCGACGAACCAGGGATCGATGCCGCAGGCGTCGTGGATTTCCTCGTTCGTTAGGCCGTAGCGCAGCGCCTGGGCGACGACCAGCAGCCGGTCTGGCGTCGGGCGGCCGAGCGCAGCGCGCAGCACTTTGCGGTCGTTGTCCAGCTCGATGCCTTCGATCTCGATCTCGTCGAGCCCGGAGATGCCGGTCTCCAGTGAGCGCAGCGCTTTCTGCAGGCTTTCGGCGAAGGTCCGCCCGATGGCCATTGCCTCGCCGACCGATTTCATCGCGGTAGTCAGGATCGGCTCCGCACCAGGAAATTTCTCGAAGGCGAAGCGCGGGATCTTGGTGACGACGTAATCGATCGCCGGTTCGAACGAAGCCGGCGTGGCGCCGCCGGTAATATCGTTGGCGATCTCGTCGAGCGTGTAGCCGACCGCGAGTTTGGCCGCGACCTTGGCGATCGGAAAGCCGGTCGCCTTCGAAGCCAGCGCCGAGGAGCGCGACACGCGCGGGTTCATCTCGATCACCACCATGCGGCCGTTGTCGGGATTGATCGCGAATTGCACGTTCGAGCCGCCGGTCTCGACGCCGATCTCGCGCAGCACCGCGATCGCCGCGTCGCGCATCACCTGGTATTCCTTGTCGGTGAGCGTGAGGGCGGGGGCGACGGTGATCGAATCGCCGGTATGCACGCCCATCGGGTCGACGTTCTCGATTGAGCAGACGATGATGCAGTTGTCGGCCTTGTCGCGCACCACCTCCATCTCGAATTCCTTCCAGCCGAGCACGCTTTCCTCGACGAGCACCTCGTTGGTTGGCGAGGCGTCGATGCCGCGCTCGACGATCTCGATGAACTCCTCTTTGTTGTAGGCGATGCCGCCGCCGGTGCCGCCCAGCGTGAAAGAGGGGCGGATGATCGCCGGCAGGCCGATGTCGTCGAGCACGGCGAGGGCGTTGGACAGCGTCTTCACCTGATGCGAACGCGGCGTCGAAAGGCCGATGCGGGTCATCGCCTCGCGGAAGCGCTCGCGATCCTCGGCCTTGTCGATCGCCGAAGCGGTGGCGCCGATCATCTCGACGGCGTATTTTTCGAGCACGCCCATGCGTTTCAGGCTAAGCGCGCAATTCAGCGCCGTCTGGCCGCCCATGGTCGGCAACAGCGCGAAGCCGCCCGGCGCCGCGTAGCGTTCCTTGGCGATGATCTTGGCGACCACCTCCGGCGTAATCGGTTCGACGTAGGTTCGATCCGCCATGTCCGGATCGGTCATGATCGTCGCCGGATTGGAATTGACGAGGACGATCCGGTAGCCTTCGCCGCGCAGCGCCTTGCAGGCCTGCGTGCCGGAATAGTCAAATTCGCAGGCCTGACCGACGATGATCGGGCCGGCGCCGATGATCATGATGGTCGAGAGGTCGGTCCGCTTAGGCATGCCTCGGCTCCGCGTCGGCGCGGGCAAAAGATTAAGGGCGCTGGGAAGAACTGGCCGTCCGCGTAGACTAAAATCGCCGGGGTGGGAACCCCGGCGCGGAATCAGGATAAATCCACCGCGTAGCGCTTGAGGTCCTCCAGCGAGCAGTAATCGAGGACGCCCTCGTGCGTGGCGCGTAGCACGACGCGGGGCATTTTGCCGGCCTCGAGCGCTTCCTGCCAGCGCGGCGCGCAGAGGCACCAGCGGTCGCCCGGCTTCAAGCCAGGAAAGCCGTATTCCGGCAGTGGCGTCGAAAGATCGTTGCCGCGCTCTTTGGAAAAGGCGAGAAACTCCGCCGTCGCGATCATGCAGACTGTATGGCTGCCGACGTCCTCGGCGGCCGTGTCGCAACATCCGTTGCGGAAATACCCGGTCACTGGATCGAGCGAACAAGGCTCGAGCGGTTCGCCCAGCACGTTGCGGGAGGGTCGGCGGCGGCCGCCGCCATTGCCGGCTCGAAGCATGGGTCCCTTCCTTCGCTGTCCAAAACCCGAATCGCGGCGGAGCTGCGGCTAGCCGGCCGCACCCGCCTCGCAGCGCGTGTTTTACCGCAACTCTGTGGCCCGGCCGCAACAGACGCGGCGGCGCACCTTTGCTATATCTTTCCCGCTGACGACCTGTATAGCCGGCCGGGGGGCCACGGCTCATCGCACAGGCCGAGGGGAAGGCAAAAGCCCGGTTCCATCGCTCGATGGACCGGGCTTTTTTGCAGGCTATACGAGGCTCGCGCAGAAGCGCTGGATCTTGCGGCAGGCGTCTTCGAGGACTTCGGTTGAGGTCGCGTAAGAGATGCGAAAGTTAGGCCCGAGCCCGAACGCCGCGCCTTGCACGACCGCGACCCCCTCCGCCTCCAAAAGCGCCGCGACGAAATCCTCGTCGGAGGCGATCTTCTTGCCGTCTTGCGTCTTGCGCCCGATCGCCTCCGCACAGGACGGATAGACATAGAACGCGCCTTCCGGCGACGGACACTGCAAATATTTCGCTTGGTTGATCATCGAGACGACGAGATCGCGCCGCGCCTCGAAAATCTTGCGCCGCTGCGGAATGAAGTCCTGCGGCCCGTTGAGCGCCTCGACGGACGCCCATTGGGCGATCGAACAGGCGCCCGAGGTTTGCTGGCCTTGCAGCATGTCCATCGCCTTGATGAGCTTGTCGGGGCCGGCGGCATAGCCGATCCGCCAGCCGGTCATCGCATAGGCCTTCGACACGCCGTTCATCGTCAGCGTCCGATCCATCAGGTTCGGCTCGACTTGCGCCGGCGTCACGAAGATGAAGTCTCCATAGGTCAAATGTTCGTAGATGTCGTCGGTCAGTACCCAGACGTGCGGGCGACGCAACAGCACATCGGTCAGCGCCTTCAATTCGGCGTGCGTATAGGCGGCGCCGGACGGGTTCGAGGGCGAGTTCAGGATCAGCCATTTAGTTTTGGGCGTGATGGCTTTGTCGAGGTCCTCGGCCCGCAACTTGAAGCCATGCTCCATCTTGGTCTCGACCGCGACCGGCGTGCCACCGGCAATCGCTACCATGTCCGGATAGCTAACCCAATAAGGCGCCGGGACGATCACTTCGTCGCCGGCGTTGAGCGTGGCGAGAAAGGCGTTGAACAGGATATGTTTGCCGCCGGTGCCGACGATCGTCTGCGAGGGCCTGTAATCGAGACCGTTCTCGCGCTTGAACTTGGCGGCGATCGCTTCGCGCAACGGCGCAATGCCGGCAACTGGCGTATATTTCGTCTCGCCGCGCTCGATCGCCTTGATCGCCGCCTTCTTGATGTTGTCGGGCGTATCGAAGTCCGGTTCGCCGATCGACAGCGAGATAATGTCGCGTCCGGCGTTTCTCAGATCGCGCGCCTTCTGCGTCACCGCGATCGTGGCGGAAGGCTTCACGCGCAGCAAAGCATCGGAAATGAAGGCCATCAACGGCGTTCCTAGTGAAAAGGCAAGCGTTGCGGCGCGGAACATAATTTCGCAACTGCGAGAGAGCAATCGAAAAAGCCCGATTGCCCGAGGCGCTGCGTTGCTATTCCGCGGGCGTACCTTCCGGCGACGCGAGGGCGCGAGGTGCGCCGGCCAAACCGCGCCGCGTCAAGACCGCAATCGCAACCACCGCGATCAGCGCGCCGGCCAGCAAGTCGCAGAGGTAATGATCGCCGTTGCTCGGCGCGCCGAGGATCAACGCGACGTTGACCGCGAAGAGCGGCACGACGATGCGCCGCATCGGCAGCAAAGCCCAAACAGTGATGAAGGCGAGCGTGGTGTGGAAGGAAGGAAAGGCGACGAGTCCGCGTAAATCGGTGAGCGGGAGGAGCCGCATTGTGCCGCCACGTAAGGCGAGGACTTGCGGGACGGAATCCCAACCCGCGCGCGGGTCGGTGAACGCCGGCAGCAGATTGTCGGGGATGGCGTAATAAGGGTAGGGGCCGAGGCTCGGGAAAATCGCCGCGATGCCAATGACCGCCGCCGCGGTGAACGCGAAAAGCGTGAGGAAAGCACGCAGCCGGGCCAGCCGCCCGCTCGTCGCCAGCGCGACCACCACGACTGCGATCTGCAGCATCGAGGTGTCGTAACAAAGCTCCAGCAGCTGCGCCAGGCGCGGTCTTTCTACGAGATAGGCGAGATGCGCCCGGAAATCGAAGCCAAGCGCCCGGTCGGCGGCGGCGAATACGGCGTCGTAGAGCGGCCGGTCAAGCGCCGTGCAAAGGTAGCAGAAGACTTCCAGGACGAGGGTGAAGAAGATCAGGAAAGCGGCGGCCTCGGCCAACGCGGCGACGATCGGGTCGGGCCGCATACGCCGATAGACCCACCACAAAATGCCCAGCGCGGCGAGGACGGCGGCGATCCGCGTAAGCGGCATGGCCGGAACCCGAAAGCCTCCCGCCGGAATCCATAAGCAATCCGCCACGCCGATCGCGATCGCCAGAACCCACGCGTAGCGCATCGGCAAGCGCATGTCGGCTATTGCATTCGGATTTCCGGGCATTTCTTCCTATCCATTGGCGCCCCGAAATTTGCCCGGCAAAGTGCAAGAATTCATAAAGCCGCGCGGAGAAACCCGAAGCCGGCGGCTGGGGGACGCCTATGCCGCGCCTGAGCCGGCGGCCTTGTTGCGCCGGCGCGATCCACCGAAGCGCCGGCGCCGCGGGCTCGATTGCACGGCGCGAAAAGAATCGCCACGTCGAATCAATTGCCTGAACCGACACGCGGCTCTGTCCGGACCGCGGATTGCTCGCTTATCGCGAATTTCGAGACGTTCTTTTCACCATAGGTCCGCGAAAATTTTTTGTTTGACGCAGCTCCGCGAACGCCGTTAACGCGCCGTCTCCAAGTTCGGAAAATTTTTCCGGCGATACTCCGCGCGGCGCCCACGCAAATCTCGGAAACGCCGGCGTGGCGATTTTAAACCTCTGTTCTTGCTAGGGATCGGCTGAAGGAACCGATCGCGCAAAACCGCGTTCCTCTGCCCGTAAGAGGTACGTCGTATTCACCGAAAATTGAGCGATGTGGACCTGGAAGGCCTTGGGCGGCGCGACTATCTCGCAACAGTCAATACAATCTTCCGGGTCCTGGAAACTTTCCTTGAGATTGTTGCGTTACGGTCACGCACAAGATTTTTACCTCGGTCGGCGATTGTTGGGCTGCGTCAAGGTGTTTCGGGCCGAATCCCGGCGATGCGTAGGCAAGATCGTCTCGAGGATGGGTGCTGAGGAGTTTTCCAATGTCGATCGCCGATCATTTCGATCACGCTCCGGATGCCGGATTCGTTCGGTCGTACGATTCGCAGGCGGCGCGCCGCCAATTCCAGGTTTCGCTCGCCCTCATTCTGATTTTGAGCATGGCGGCCTTCGCACTGGGTCTTCTCGTCCGGTTCGACGACCCGGCTGCGAACA
>JASHSB010000154.1 GCA_030036945.1 Methylovirgula sp.
TGCGCGAGCCTGCCTTCGAACGGGTAGGCGACGAGATGAAACTTGTTGCCGCGCGGAAACGTCTCGACCAGCAGATGACCGGGCGAGGGTAGGGCGGAACGGCGCAACTGCAAATCGAGCCATTCGGCGACCGGCGCCGGCAGGTTCCGCCATTCCCACGGATGTGCGGCGAGCTCGCGCACGCGCGCCGCGAGATAGGTCGAAAGCGGAAACTTGCCGCCGTCGTAGGAAGGAATTTTCGGCGCCTCGGCGTTTACGCGTACGACAAGCGCCTCGTTGTCGGCGATGCCGCGCAGGGCGAGAATTTCGCCGGCAAACAAAAATGTGTCGTTGGGCGCGAGCGTCTCCAGAAAATATTCCTCGATCTCGCCGAGCATCCGGCCGCCGCGCCGCAGCGGCCCGGTATAGGAATCGCCCGATTCCGCGGCTTTGCCGCGCACCAGCCGCACTTTCAGCATGTCCGCTTCGACGATGGTGCCGACGTTCATGCGGTAGAGCTGCGCGACATAGCCGTCGGCGATGCGCCATGCTCCGTCTTTGCGTTGTTTGATCTTGGCGAAGCGCTCGTAGGAAGAAAGCGCGTAGCCGCCGTGCGCGACGAAAGCGATCGCCGCGTCGAAATCGGCGCGCTGAAGACGATGATAGGGTTCGGCCGAAACGATTTCGGCGAAGAGATCGTCGGCCTGAAACGGTTCGGCACAGGCCATGCCGAGAATATGCTGGCAGAGAACGTCGAGCGCGCCTTCGCGCGGTGCGGCGGTATCCTGCGTCCCGGCATAGACGGCATCGAGCGCGGCGCGGCATTCGAGCACCTCGAAGCGGTTCGACGGAACGAGGATGGCGCGCGACGGCTCGTCGAGGCGATGGTTGGCGCGCCCGATCCGCTGCATCAAGCGGCTCGCGCCTTTCGGCGCCCCGATGTTGACGACGAGATCGACGTCGCCCCAATCGACACCGAGATCGAGGGTCGAAGTGCAGACGATAGCCTTGAGCTTGCCTTGTGCCATCGCCGCCTCGACTCGGCGGCGCTGGCCAACGTCGAGCGAACCGTGGTGAAGCGCGATCGGCAGACCGTCCTCGTTCATCCTCCACAATTCCTGGAATACGAATTCGGCGAGCGCCCGCGTGTTGACGAAGACGAGCGTCATATGCGCGGCCTTCACGAGCCCATAGACTTCGGCAAGCGCATGACGGGTCATATGTCCGACCCATGGCAATTCGCCGGTCGTGTCGAGGATTGAGAGGTCCGGTGGCGCGCCGGCTGGCGCATTGACCAGCACCGCCGCGCCGGGGCGCGCGACGAGCCAGCGGCGCAGTTCGTCCGGATCGCGCACGGTCGCCGAAAGTCCGGTGACGTTCATCTGCGGGGCGAGCGTGCGCAGCCGCGCCAGATCGAGGCTCAAGAGATCGCCGCGCTTGGAAGCGACGATCGCGTGCAATTCGTCGATCACGACGCGTTGCAGATCGGCGAAGAGATGGCGCGCATCGGGACTGGCGAGCAGCAGCGCAAGCTGCTCGGGAGTGGTTAGCAAGATGTGTGGCGGGTCGTGGCGCTGGCGCTGGCGTTTTGCAGGCGAAGTATCGCCGGTCCGCGCCTCGACGCGGACCTTGAGGCACATCTCGGCGATCGGCGTCTCCAGATTGCGCGCCACGTCCGTGGCTAGCGCCTTTAGCGGCGAGATGTAGAGCGTATGCAGGCCACCGGGTGCGTTGCGCCGCTCGAAATCGGCAAGCGTCGGCAAAAATCCGGCCAGTGTCTTGCCAGCGCCGGTCGGCGCGATAAGAAGCACGTCCTGACGCGCCTTCGCCTTTTCGAGCAACGCAAGCTGGTGCGCGCGCGGCGTCCAACCGCGCGCCGCGAACCAATCCGCGAAACGCGACGGAAGAAAGGTGCCGGCGATCGGATCAAGCTCTATGATATTGGTCAGCGGAATGTGCTCCCTAGAATGCATAAATGCGTCGCACATCCTTCCTCTAAAAGAAGAGGACTTTGCGCACGTTAGTCGGTGCTTTTGCTCTCTTCGGCGATAAGCTCCTTGCGGCTCACCTTTCCGATCGTGGTTTTCGGCAGCGAAGCGCGAATCTCAATGACTTTCGGCATTTCGATGCGCGATAGATAGTCCCTTAGAAAATGCAGCAAAGCGCCGGGGGTCGTTTGCACGCCCGGGCGCAGCGTGACGAAAGCTTTGGGCGCCTGGCCGCGATAGGCGTCGGGAATACCGATCGCGGCGGCCTCGGCGACGGCGGGATGTCGGTGCAGCGCCTCTTCGATGACGCGCGGATAGACGTTGAACCCGCCGCACAGGATCAGATCCTTGATGCGGTCGACAAGATAGAGGAAGCCGGTTTCGTCCATATAGCCGATGTCTCCGGTGCGCAGCGCGCCGTCGACGAAAACCGCTTCCGTCTCCTTGGGGTTGTTCCAGTAGCCTGCCATGATCTGCGGCCCGCGCAGGCAGATCTCGCCCTTCTCTCCGACCGGAAGAACGCGATGCGGATCGTCGAGCGAGCGGATCTCGACCACAGTGCCGGGGAGCGGAAAACCGACCGAGGTATTCTTATACGCGGCGTCGAGCGGATTGGCGCTCACGACCGGCGAGGCTTCGGTCAAGCCGTAGCCTTCGACGAGCTTGCAGCCGCAGAGCGCTTCGAAACGGGCGCGCACTTCGAGCGGCAATGGCGCGCCGCCGGAAATGCAATAATTGACCGACGAAAGATCGTATTTGCCGTCACCGACCCGCGCGGTCAGCGCCGCAAACAGACTCGGCACGCCGGGCAGCAGAGTCGGACGCTTCTTGGTGATGACCGTCAGCGCCTGATGCACGTCAAAACTCGGCAGCAGGACGATTTCCGCGCCGATCGAGATGCAGAAATTCATTCCGGCGGTCATGCCGAAGACGTGGAACAGCGGCAAGACCAACAACGCACGTTCGCAGCCCGGCGTTAGGATCGGTACATGGCGGCCGATCTGAGCGACGTTCATCGAAAGGTTGGCGTGCGTTAGCATGGCGCCTTTGGGAATACCGGTGGTGCCGCCGGTATATTGCAGCACCGCGACATCGGCGGGATCAATTTCGGCCGGTTCGATCGCGCCGCGTGCCGCCAGCAGCGCGCCGAAGCGGACGTGGCGGGAGTCTTTGCGAGACTTGGCGAGTTCGGCCGACTTGAAGAGGCGGAACAGAGTTCCTTTCGCAAACGGCAACGCCGCGCGCATCGAGCATACGACGACGCGTTCGAGGCAGGTGCTGTCGAGCAACGAAGCGATCTTGGGATAGATTTTCTTGACGTCGAGTGTCACCATGACGGTGGTGCCGGAGTCTTCGATCTGCTGGGCGATCTCACGCTCGACATAGAGGGGGTTGAAGTTGACGACGATTCCGCCGAGCTTGAGAATCGCGAAATAGGCGACGACGGAATAAGGTGTGTTGGGTAGGCAGAGCCCAACCCGTGTGCCGCGACGCACGCCGAGCTTTTGCAAGCCGAGAGCGGCGCGATCGACTTGGCGGCCGAGCTCCGCGTAGGTAAATTTCCGGCCGAGGAAATCGATCGCCGGACGGTCGGCGAAACACGCCACCGCCGCCTCGAACAAGCGCGGCAACGCCATGGGCGCGAAGGAATGCGGCTCATCCGGCTTCGCAGACATGCGGCCAGTCTAGAGCAGGATTTCGTCCGACGGAATCGATCTGGCAGCCCGATTTCACACATGCGAGCCGCGCCGTCAGGCGGCGTGCGAGGTGGGCTCCTGGGTGAGGACCGCGTAAAGTGCCTCCGGATCGCGCGTGGCGCGAAGCTTGGCGGCAATCGCCGGATCGCGCAGGACGCGAGCGATCCGCGCCAAGCCCTTCAAATGATCGGCGCCGGCTGCTTCGGGTGCGAGCAGCAGAAACACGAGATCGACCGGTACCCCGTCGGTGGCCTCGAAATCGACCGGCTTTTCGAGCCGCGCGAAGACTCCGAAAAGAAGTTTGCATTTCACAAGCTTACAATGCGGGAGCGCGATACCGCTGCCGATTCCGGTCGAGCCGAGCCGCTCGCGTTGCAGCAACGCATCGAAGATCTCGCGCGGCGTAAGACCGGAAATACGCGCCGCCCGTTCGCTCAATTCCTGCAGCACCAGCTTTTTGGAATTGACTCTGAGCGATGCGAAGGTCGCTTCGGGATCTAACAGATCGGTAAGCCGCATGGTTGAAGGAACGTCCAATTTCCGAACGCTCGAAGGATAAGCTATAGGTGTGCCGCAATGATGAAGGAGGCCTTGCGCCTCGCGTTGCGGGTTCAGCTACAAGTGGCCGCTCGACCGGTCTTTCAGGCGGCGTTTGGAACGCCGCAGGCGAGTCTCGATTCGCGCCGCGGCCCTATCGAAACTGGAATATGCATTCGGTGCCGCGGCTTCGGCCTGCAAGGTCAGGCCCGAATCGAGGTGCAGCGTACAGTCGGTACGAAAACCGGAGCTTTGCCGTCCAATAACGACATGGCCGCCGTTCGGCTCCGCGGAAAATTTCAAAAGAACCTGATCGAGCCACGCACCGACGTAGGTGCGCAGCGATTCGCTGGTATCGATGTTTTTCCCAGAGACGCGCAATGACATGGCTCTCTCCAGCCCACTGACGTCACCCCGGCGATCCGCTTGCTGCGAGCGGTGACTCACGGTTACAGCGTCGCACGACGAAGTCAATGGGCGGGCACGCGCGGCTTGAGGCCAAGGACTGGCTTACCCTGCATGGCTTCTCTCAAGTCGTGCGGGCGAGCGCGGTTTCTCGGTTCTGTGGAAACATTAAAGAAAAAAGACATCGGCCTGTTGCGCGGTTTTCTTCCGCAGCGCGTCAATGCAGCGCTTTCAGGCGCCGGCGTTCTACGGAAGAAGGAATCCGCAGGCTCTCGCGATATTTGGCGACGGTGCGCCGGGCGATATCGACGTTCGACGACCTGAGCCGCTCGACGATCGCGTCGTCGGAGAGAATGTCGTCGGCGCTTTCCTGGTCGATCATCTGCTTGATGCGGAAACGCACGGCTTCCGCCGAATGGGCCTTGCCGCCATTGTTGGAGGCGATGGAGGCGGTGAAGAAATACTTCAGTTCGAAGAGGCCGCGCGGCGTCGCGATATATTTGTTCGAGGTGACGCGCGATACGGTCGATTCGTGCATGCCGATCGCGTCGGCGATGATCTTGAGATTGAGCGGCTTGAGGAATTCGACGCCGTGCGCGAAGAAGGCGTCCTGTTGGCGGACGATTTCGCCCGCCACTTTGAGAATCGTTCGCGCCCGCTGTTCGAGGCTCTTGGTAAGCCAATTGGCGCTTTGCAGGCAATTGGACAGGAAAGACTTGTCGACGTCATTGGCCTTCGCGCGGGCCACCCGCGTCGCGTAAATCTGGTTGACAAGCAGGCGCGGCAGCACTTCCGCGTTGAGCTCGACATGCCAAGAACCGTCGGGAAGCGGATGGACGACGACGTCGGCGATGATCGGCTGCAGCACGCCGCCGCCGAAGGCGCGACCGGGTTTCGGATCGAGCCGGCGAATTTCCTCGACCATGTCCGCGACGTCGTCGCCGCTGACATTGCAGAGCCTGCGCAATTTTGCGTAATCGCGCTTGGCGACGAGGTCTAGATGCGCGACGAGCGTCTGCATCGCGGG
>JASHSB010000155.1 GCA_030036945.1 Methylovirgula sp.
TATAGGCTCGCCTGCCGCAAGCCTTCGGAGTTCCCATGCCCGTTGATCAGGCGACCGTGCGCCGCATCGCCCATCTTGCCCGTATCAAGCTTGAAGAGGCGGAAGTGCCGCATCTTGCCTCCGAACTCAACACCATTCTCGCCTTTATCGAAGAGCTTGCCGGCGTCAATGTGGAAGGCGTCGAGCCAATGACTTCGGTCATGCCGATGCGCATGAAAGAACGCGCCGACGTGGTGACCGACGGCGGCATTGCCGATGAGATCGTCGCCAATGCGCCCGCCACGGAGGACCATTATTTCGTCGTGCCGAAGGTCGTGGACTAGCGGCAAGTGAGAACAGCGAATTGACCGAGCTCACCGGATTGAGCCTCGCCGCGGCGCGCGATGCTTTGGCGAAGAGACACATCTCGGCCGTCGAGCTTGCCAAGGCGCATATCGCGGCGATCGAGGCGGCGCGGGCGCTGAATTGTTTCGTCACCGAGACGCCGGATCGGGCGCTTGCGATGGCGGCGCAATCCGACGCCAGGCTGAAGCGCGGCGAAGCCGGGCCGCTCGAAGGGATTCCGCTCGGGATCAAGGATCTTTACTGCACGCGCGGCGTGAAGACGACGGCGGGAAGCCGAGTCCTCGAAAATTTCGTGCCGGCTTACGAATCGACGGTTACCGCGAATCTGTGGCGCGACGGCGCGGTGATGCTCGGCAAAACCAATCTCGACGAATTCGCGATGGGCTCGTCGAACGAGACTTCTCATTTCGGGCCGGTGCTCTCGCCGTGGCGGCGGCGCGGTGCGAACGTCAAGCTCGTTCCCGGCGGCTCGTCGGGCGGCTCAGCGGCGGCGGTCGCGGCGCGGCTCTGCTACGGAGCGACCGCGACGGATACCGGCGGCTCGATCCGCCAGCCGGCGGCATTTACGGGCACGGTGGGCGTCAAACCGACCTATGGGCGCTGCTCGCGCTGGGGAATCGTGGCGTTTGCCTCCTCGCTCGACCAGGCGGGCGTGCTGGCGCGCAACGTGCGCGACGCCGCGCTCCTACTGCGATCGATGGCTGGCCACGACCCCAAGGACGCGACCAGCGTCGATCGGCCGGTGCCCGACTACGCGGCCGCCGTCGGCACTTCTATCAAGGGCAAGACCATCGGCATTCCGAAAGAATACCGGCTCGATGCCATGCCCGCCGAAATCGACCGGCTGTGGAACGAGGGCGTCGTCTGGCTGAAGGCGGCGGGCGCGAGGATCGTCGAGATTTCGCTGCCCCATACGCGCTATGCGCTGCCCGCTTATTATATCGTGGCGCCGGCCGAGGCCTCCTCGAACCTCGCCCGCTACGACGGCGTGCGCTATGGGCTGCGGGTTCCTGGCAAGGACGTGACCGAACTCTACGAGAACACCCGCGCCGCCGGATTCGGCAAAGAGGTCCGCCGGCGGATCATGATCGGCACTTACGTGCTCTCGGCCGGCTATTACGACGCTTATTATGTGCGGGCGCAGAAGATCCGGACGCTCATCAAGCGCGATTTCGAGACGGTCTTCGCGCAAGGCGTCGATGCGATCCTGACACCGGCGACGCCGTCCGCCGCCTTCGGTCTGGGCGAAAAAGGCTCCGCCGATCCGGTCGAGATGTATTTGAACGATGTGTTCACGGTGACGGTGAACATGGCGGGCCTGCCGGGCATCGCCGTGCCGGCGGGCGTTTCTTCGGAAGGCCTGCCGCTCGCGTTGCAGCTCATCGGCCGCGCGTTCGACGAAGAAACCTTATTTGCAATCGCCGCAGCGATCGAACAAGCCAGCGGTGGAATGAAGCTGCCTGAGCGGTGGTGGTAGGTATCCAGAATAAAATTTATACGCAAAAACGAATGGCTGGATTCTCATGGGCGGTAGAGGTTGCACCAAATAAGTAGTCTTGATACACACACAAACACACACTACCTTTTCGCTTTGAGTGTCGAGGAGAAGTATCATGACCGGTGCGCCCTCAAAATATGAACCGCTAACGTCCTATCTGCGCGCGCAACGGGGCAATCAGATTCGAATAAGCTTCGCCGAAATCGAGCGGGTGATCGGATTAAAGCTGCCGCCTTCCGCTGATACCAATCGCGCCTGGTGGAGCAACAATCCCTCCAACAACGTGATGACGAAGGCTTGGCTCGAAGCGGGCTTCGAAAGCGAGCAGGTGGATCTGAGTAGTCGTAAGCTGGTCTTTCGGCGTTTGCCGGGAGCGCGAACGTCCAGTCCGACGAGCCCGGTGCCGAGTTCGGGATCGCATGATCTCGCACCGGACAAGCTCGCGTTGTTCGGCTGGTTGCAAGGAACGATCGTGATTGGCTCCAACGTCGATTTAACCGAACCCGCCGATCCTGAATGGGCGGACCGAACGAACGATGAAGACCCATCTGCTGCTTGATACCTGCGCGGTAATTTGGGTCGTCGGCAACCACGCTATAGATGAAGGTGCACGGGTCGCGATAACAAAGGCGCTCAGTGCCGACGAATCGATCTTCGTGTCACCAATCTCCGCGTGGGAACTTGGATTGCTGACCGCGCGCGGCAGGCTGAGCCTTCAGATGTCTGCTGAGAGATGGTTCGACGAGCTTTTAAGGGCGCCGGGCATCCGCCTCGCAGAAATGCCACCGCCTGTGCTCATCGCGTCTTCTTTTCTCCCTGGCGCATACCCCAAGGACCCAGCGGATCGCATCATCGCGGCCACCGCGCGTGAATACAACTATCGTGTCGTGACGAGGGACCGTCGGTTGCTTGCCTATGCGGAGGGGGGCTATTTTCAGGCACTCGCCTGCTGAAAGGCAAGGAAAGATTCGTGGCAGCTTCGACGTCCAAGCTCATCCGCGGCGCGACCGGCGATTGGGAAGTCGTGATCGGCATGGAGGTCCACGCCCAGGTCGTCTCCAAGGCCAAGCTCTTTTCCGGCGCCTCGGCGGAATTCGGCGCCGAACCCAACGCGCATGTCTCGCCGGTCGATGCCGCGATGCCCGGCATGCTGCCGGTCATCAACGCCGAATGCGTCGCCCAAGCGGTGCGCAGCGGGCTCGGCCTCAAGGCCAAGATCAATCTGCACTCGCATTTCGACCGCAAGAACTATTTCTATCCGGACCTGCCGCAAGGGTATCAGATCTCGCAATATAAGGATCCGCTGGTCGGCGAGGGGGTCGTCGTCGTCGACGTATCGCCGAACGAGCGGATCGAGGTCGGAATCGAGCGCCTTCACCTCGAGCAGGATGCCGGCAAATCGCTGCACGATCAGTCGGCGACCGAGTCCTTCGTCGATCTCAACCGCTGCGGCGTCGGCCTGATGGAGATTGTCTCGAAACCCGACATTCACTCCGCCGACGAGGCCAAGGCTTACGTAGCGAAGCTCAGGACGATCCTGCGCTACCTCGGGACCTGCGACGGCAATATGGAGGAAGGCTCGCTGCGCGCCGATATCAATGTCTCGGTGCGCCGGCCGGGAGGGCCATCCGGCACTCGCTGCGAAATCAAGAACGTCAATTCGATCCGCTTCATCGGTCAAGCGATCGAGGCGGAGGCGCGCCGCCAAATCGGCATTCTGGAGGACGGCGGCACGGTCGACCAGGAAACGCGGCTGTTCGATCCGAACCGCGGCGAGACGCGCTCGATGCGCTCCAAGGAAGAGGCACACGACTACCGCTATTTTCCCGATCCGGATCTTCTGCCGCTCGAGCTCGATCAGGCCTATGTCGAGCGGCTCGCCGCCGAGCTTCCCGAATTGCCGGACGCCAAGAAGGCGCGGTTTGTCGCCGAATACGGCTTATCACCCTACGAGGCCGGCGTCCTCGTCGCTGATAAGGAAACTGCGGATTATTTCGAGGCGGTCGTCGCCTACGCCGGCAAGCGCCGCGATCCGAAGGTGGTGGCCAACTGGATCACCGGCGACGTCGCGGCCTACGCGAACTCGGTCGGCCTTTCCGTGCCGCAGACCCATTTGAAGCCGGCGCAGATCGCCGAACTTGTCGATCTCCTCGCCGAGGGCACGATCTCCGGCAAGATCGCCAAGGATCTGCTGGCGATCCTCATAGCCGAGGAGAAGGATGCCGATCCGCGTGCCGTGGTCGAGGCGCGCGGCCTGAAACAGGTCACCGATCTCGGGGCGATCGAGACCGCGGTCGATGCGATCATCGCCGCCAATCCGGAGAAGGTCGCGCAAGCACGGGCCAAACCTTCGATGCTCGGATGGTTCGTCGGGCAAGTGATGAAAGAGACCGGCGGCAAGGCCAATCCGCAATCCGTTAACGCGTTTCTGCGGACGAAACTCGGCATCTGAGCGGCTTCGCGAATCAGCAAGCGATTCGCTCGATTCGCGTTTTTGGGATCGTCCAAGCCCTTCACGACGGCATTTATGCCGGTTTTTGGGTTGTCCCACAAAAAAATTTTCAAGACGGCGAACGCCTACGGACAGCTTCGGAATGTGCCGCGCCAATCCATTGATCGCTGTCTCGGTGCGCGGCATGGCGATGCGTCTCGCGATCGCGCGACGCC
>JASHSB010000156.1 GCA_030036945.1 Methylovirgula sp.
TATTACGACCCGACGACCATTAAGCTCGAAATCAATACGCAGTATCTGACCAACACGATCGGCGCGGCCGACCTGCGCGGCCATAAGCTCCGCATTGAGTTCTACGCGGACCGGTAGCGAGTCTTCCAGGGCGAACGGGAAAGGCGAACGGGGAAAACCGGCGCTTTCCGAACGTCGCTCCCGTTGCCTTCGCGGGCAGCGACATGCTAAGGGCGGTCCGTTCCAAGGCGCGTCCGCGCGAGTGAGTGGGAGCAGCGCGGATGCGTTGGCAAGCGGCGATCTTGTTGTCGATTTGGATGCTGCAGGTCGGGACGGCGCAAAGCGCCGGGCTCCTGGATCGCTCCGCCAACCGCCCGCCAGACATCGTCCAGCAGGACAACGGCGGCAATCTCCTCAAGCGCATCGAATTCGTCGAAGCACACAAGAACGACGCCCTCTACCGCCTGCCGGTCGAGTGCTTCTCCTCCTGCACGCTGCTTCTCGGAATTGCTGGCGCGTGCGTGAGCAAAGGCAGCCTGTTGTTTTTCCATTCGGCCGAGGTCGACGGGAAGAAGGCACCGAAATATCTCGACGATTACGCCGCGAGCTATTATCCGCCGGCCGTCCAGAAATGGGTGAAGGACCACCACGCCCTCGACAAAGAGGGCTGGACGCTCATGGATTGGCAAACGGCGGTGGGCCTCGGCGTGAAGGTCTGCCCGCAATAGACGCGGTTTGCAGGCGACCTGTCCCGATGGCGATTCTGCGGACGTTCACGCTTCGGAAACCACGCCGCGCGACGCGCGTTTAGGCGCGCCCGGGTCTCTGCTATCCTGGCAAAATGACGCAATCCACGACAGACGATCTTCGCGCCGCGATCGTGAGCCTGGGCGCGATCGTCGACGAGCGGCGCATCGCGACCGTCGAACGCCGCAAATCGGCGCGCGCCCGTACGCTGCGGACCGCGCAGATCCTCTGGCTCGGCGGCGAGCCGGTCAAATGTACCGTGCGCAATCTGTCGGAAAAGGGCGCCTGCCTCGAAGTGCGCGGCGATGTCCCGCGCAATACGTTCGACCTCGTTTTCGATGTCGACCAGTCGCGCCGTTATTGCTGGGTCGCCTGGCGCGAACCCAACCGGATCGGCGTAAAGTTCCGATAGCTCGGATCGCGCGACTGAAGATCGCGCCGCACTGCGCCTTACTTCTTGACGACCTGAAAGCCGTTGGCCGGGCTCAGCATCGCCCACAATACGCCAAGCCCTTCCATCGCTGCGAAAACCGGAAGCAGCAGAAGCAGCCACAACGTGGCGGCTGTGCGCCTGCTCCGGCATTTGATTCCGTGCTCGTCCATATTGGCTTTTAGTCCAATGATATAGAACGTCGCAAAGGCAGCAAACGAATAACTTGCCAGAAACCGGACCGTCGAATTGATCTCCACGTTATGCAATAGGTTGCCGAAACTATAGAGCATGGCAAACGGCGCCAATCCCCAAAGCATCGTGTTCAATCCCAGACATAAACGCCAACGTAGTTTGACCGGCGCATAAAAAGCCACCTTAAGCAATCCTTGGAACCAACGCCGCCTCTGGCGAAGGAAATCCAAAAACGACATGCACGACTGTTCCTCAAGATAACCCTCGACCCAGGCGCAACGCAGACCGCTCTGCATGGCTTTCACCGCCCAAAACGCATCCTCCGTGATATCGCCTTGCGGGCCAAAATCGAAACCGCCGGTGGTCTTTTCGACGTCGTTTCGGACCACGATGAAGGAGCCGTGCAGCCCGAACAACGTGACGCCCAGACGATGCTGGAAATAGAAGCGGGCGAAATCGTCGCCGGTTCGCCCGCTGTCCGCCAGCGTGAGGAACGGGTGCTTTTCCCACTCGCGGTGATAGAGAAGCCCGCCTTGGCCGATGTGCAGCTCTTGCGATTGTTCCTCGCGGCGAATGAAGTTGCAGATTCCCTTAATCGCCGACGAGGTGGGCTGCGTCTCCTCGTCGAGGTGAACGACCCAGGTCATGTCCGAGATCTGCGAATGCAACAGCGCGTAATGCAGGGCCCGCGCCTTGAAGCGCGATCCGTTCGGCGTGCGATAGTCGTCCGGGACGGTGATGACGCGCACGTCCTTGTCGTGCTGCGGAAGCAGTAGGACGTTGTCGCATTTGTCCATGACGACTTCGATGACGTAAGGGGCGAGCGGCGTCTTGGCCATCTCGCTTTGGCAGCGCCGGATGGTGCGCAAGACGATGTCAATGTTCTTGCCGGCGGTGACGATGCGCCAGCAGATCGTCCGGTTGATCGGTTGCGCGTCGTCGAGCGTGGTGGGATGACGATAAGTAAACGCTCCGAGCAAACCTACCGTACCCGACAACATGCCGCTCAGCCAAAGCAGACTGGCCCAGGCCCAGATCTTATCGAACGAGGTCGCCGGAAGCTGGCGCGCCGGCGACAGAAAATACCAAACCGACGAGGTCAGAATGATCGCCGACAGGCTCACGACGAGACGCGTTCTGTGCCCCGTAATAAAGCCAAAACTCCAATCCCGGACGGGCTCTCTCGCAATCGAAGCCGGCCGGGGGCTCTCCGAAAACTTCAGGCGGTACAAGGAGGATGGCTCCAAAAAGTCCGGGAAAGCCCACGGTATCCGGTTCCTCCGGAGCCGTGCGCACATCGA
>JASHSB010000157.1 GCA_030036945.1 Methylovirgula sp.
AACTCCACATCCTCTTCCGTACTTGTCCAGCCGAGGCTCACGCGAATCGCCCCTTGCGCAAGCGCAGAGGGTATTCCCATGGCCTCGAGAACGTGCGAACGCTTCACCTTTCCCGACGAACAGGCCGAGCCCGACGATACCGCGACCCCTTCGAGATCGAGCGACATCAGCAGGACGTGCGCCTCGATGCCCGGCACCGCGAAATTCGACGTGTTGGCCAAGCGCGGGGCGTCGGCGCCGAAAAAGACAGCGTCAGGGGCGATCCGCAGCACATCGCTTTCCAACCGATCGCGCAGGCCGCCAAGCCTCGGCTGATCGCCGTCCGCGCCCGCCGCCTCGGCAAAGCCGACGATCGCCGCGACATTCTCGGTGCCGGCCCGCAGCCCGCGTTCCTGGCCGCCGCCACGCAGAATCGTATCGTTTATGTGGTGTCCGCCCGACCCAAAACAAAGGGCGCCCGCCCCTTGTGGACCGCCCAATTTATGCGCCGAAACGGCCAAAGCATCAGCGCCCAACGCTATAAAATCGCAGCCGATTCTTCCCGCCGCCTGGACCGCGTCGCAAACCACGACGCCGCCCGCCGCGTGCACCAAAGCCGCCGCCGCCGCGACGGATTGAATGACGCCGGTCTCGTTGTTGGCAGCCTGAACGGCAAGCATCACGCGTTGTCCCGCATGGCGGGCGAGCGCCGCTTCCAAGCTAGCGAGATCGAGGAGGCCGGCGCGCGTGAGCGGAAGGACTTCGACGGCATTACTCGGAAACCTGTGCCCGGAGAGAACGCAGGCATGTTCGCCGCCCGCAACGAGCAGAACATCGAACGGCCCAATGCCGTCGATCTCGGCGTTCGGCGTCAGGACGAGATTCAGCGCCTCGGTCGCACCAGACGTAAAGGCGACGTTTTTCGGGGCGGTTCCCACGAACGCGGCAATGGCTTCACGCGCGGTCTCGACGCGCGACCGTGCGGCGCGGCCCTCGGCATGAACGGACGAAGCGTTGCCGCAGGCCGACAGCGCTGCGAGCATCGCGGCGCGCGCCGCCGGGCGCAGCGGCGTCGTCGCGTTATGGTCAAGGTAGGCCCGCGCCATTCCGGTCGCCTTTAAGCTCATGACACGACGAACAAATCTGCTTGCATGCGCCAAAACGATTGCATTGCGTGGTGCAGGCTGTGCTAGATGGCGATATCAACCGCGTCCCGCGCCGGTGTAGCCTGCCGTTCACCGCCAGGGTGTTAGAATAATTCTAACACCATTTAGGTGTTCCAGGCCGATTGAGTCAAGCAATTGCCAAGTTTGCGAAATCCACGCGGGCAGAGGGGAGCCTGCCGGGGGTCACGAGCCGCGACCGGGGCTCGGACGCCCTGAAATTCAGGAGCATGGATGCCAGAGATCATCTTCACCGGTCCCGCCGGACGTCTTGAAGGACGTTTTCAATCTTCGAGCCAGCGCGGCGCGCCGATTGCCATCATTTTACATCCGCATCCGCAATTCGGCGGCACGATGAACAACCAGATCGTCTACAATCTCTATTACACGTTTGCCGAACGCGGCTTTTCAGTCCTGCGCTTCAATTTCCGCGGCGTCGGTCGCAGCCAGGGCGTATTCGATCACGGCCAAGGCGAATTGTCGGATGCCGCCGCCGCGCTTGATTGGGCGCAGGCGTTCAACCCCGATGCGCGCGCCTGCTGGATCGCCGGCGTGTCGTTCGGCGCCTGGATCGGCATGCAGCTTTTGATGCGCCGCCCAGAGGTCGAAGGATTCATTTCCATCGCGCCGCCCGCCAACCGGTTCGACTTTTCCTTCCTTGCCCCCTGCCCTTCTTCGGGACTCTTCGTGCATGGCGACCAAGATCGTGTCGCGCCCTTGAAGGAAGTTACCGGCCTTATCGAGAAGCTGAAGACGCAGAAAGGTATTTCGATCGAGCACGCGGTGATTCCGGGCGCCAACCATTTCTTCGAGAATTGCATCGATGCGCTGATCGAAGAGGTTGCGATCTACCTCGACCGGCGGCTCGGCAATCCGCCGAAACTGCCAACACCGACGCGCGTCGAGTCCACCGATCGGTAGCTGCTGCGAAATCATCAATCGCCGACGCGGGATCGCAAGGCCGTCCACCGGCGGTCGTCAATTTAGTCGCAAACGGCGAGCACGCCGCCGCAAAGCGGCTTTTCCACGCCGGTCGTCGTCGGAAAGGTGATCGGCAGATCTTTCAGCCGGCGCACCGCGAGATAGGCGAACGCCTGCGCTTCCATCGCGTCGGCCGACCAGCCGAGCGCTTCGGCGAGAATCAATCCGCACGGCAGACGCTGCATCAGGTCCCAGCGCAAAGCGAGATTATGCGCGCCGCCGCCGCATAGGATGGCAAGCGCGGGCATATTCGGCAGATGCGCAAGGCCCGCGACGACGCTCTGCGCGGTAAACGCCGTCAGTGTGGCGGCGGCATCGGCAAGCGAAAGCGAATCGACCGGCGCGCTCGAAAAAAGATTTCGGTCGATCGATTTCGGCGGCGGCAGGTCGAAATAGGAATGCGCCAGCAACGCGGCGAGCACCGCCGCGTTGACCTTGCCGGAAGCCGCGGTGCCGCCGCCCTCGTCCATGTTCATGCCGGCGCGGCGCCGCATCAAATCGTCGATGAGCGCGTTGCCGGGGCCCGTGTCGAAGGCGATCG
>JASHSB010000001.1 GCA_030036945.1 Methylovirgula sp.
TTCCACTTCGGTGCCGCCGCCGGTCGCATGGCGCACCGCGACGGGCACGAGGGATATGGCGACCGCTCCCGTTAGCCAGAACCACGAAAGCGCTTGGGCGCTGCGCCATAGAAACGGCCCGCCGCGCAGCTCACCGAGCAACGAAACGGTCGAAGCCACGACGTTGGGGCGGACGCGCAGCCCGGGCGCGCCGATGCCGGTCGGCGGAATGAACCAACTCGTCGCAAATGAGGCGAGCGCGATGACCATCAGCAGCAAGGCGACGGCTTGCGGCGCGACGTTGCGGCTCGCCGCGAGAGCACCTGCGACGAGGCCGAATAAGATAGCGAGAAACGTGGCGCTTTCAACGAGCGCGTTGCCGGCGACGAGCTCATGGCGCTGCAAATGGTCCGGCAGGAGCCCGTATTTCACCGGGCCGAACAGCGTCGCGATTATGCCCAGGCCGAACAGAGCCGTATAGAGCAGGGGCAGGCAGGCAAGCCAAATCCCCGCGGCGGCCAAGGTCTGCACGAAGATCTCCGCGAATTTTAAGGCGCGCGCGACGGCAGCCTTGTCGTGTGCATCGGCGACGTCGCCGGCCGGCGCCGAGAGAAGGATGGAGGGCAGGGTAAAGATCCCGATCGCCAGGGTGATCAGCGCGCCCGCGTCTTTTCCGGCAAGCCGGAACAGAACCAGCATCGCGAGCATGTTACGCACGAAATTGTCGTTGAAGGCGGAAAGAAATTGGCACCAGAAGAGCGGTGCAAAGCGGCGGGTGCGCAAAAGCTCGAAAAACATGTGGGACTCGCCCAAATCGCGCTTTCCACAGGCGTAAGGCTGATGGATCGCCCCACGCGGACGCGCTCGCGGCGAACGCCGCGCGTGCGCCAATCGCAAGCTTCCTACCACGCCCTTAGTTCATCGGCTCGGCATGCCCGATGATGCGCAGAATATTCGGGAATTCGGCAGTCACCAACTCTTCGACTTCGTCCACCGCGTCGTGCACCTGATCGACGGTAAGTCTTGCGTCGGCGCGGCAGTGATAGTTGACGATCAGTCCACCCACCGTTTGCCGCACCCGGACTCTGTGAATTGCGACGATTTTTCCGGCCGCGGCTTTGACCAGCGCCGCGGCGATTGTCTTGCGCACGTCTTCCGGCGCATCCTGGCCGGGCAATGCGCACGGCTCGAGCGGTTCGATATGCGTCTCGACCTCGATGTGGGGTCCGAGCTCCTTGTGGGCGTCGGATTCGAGTCCGGAGACGATCGCGTGAGCCTGGCCGAGCGGCGTCGCCCCATCAACCTCGACGTCGAAGCTGAGCGAAGTCCGGCCGGCGACCTGCTGCACGATGACGTTGTGGACCGACGCGCGACGCTTCGCGGCGATCAGCAGGACGCGTTCCAGGATGCTTTCGTTATCAAGGGCGACCGGCGTGGTGGTAACGGTTAGCGTTACGCCGGGATGAACGGCGGCAACGGCGGCGGCGACGTCTTCTTCGATCGCCGCCACCTTTTCGAGCGGCAACGTGCGCGACACGGAGATTTCGATGTCGCCAAGCACGTCGGCCCCGGCCGGGCGCAATCTCACGTCGTCGACGGCGATGACGCCGGGGACGTTCGCGGCTATGGCGCGCACGTCGCGAGCCAGCCCCTTCGGTGCCGCGTCGATAAGGCTGTCCACGGCGCGTCTCCCGAGCCTATAGCCGACAGCGGCAATGAACAGTGCAACCGCGAACGCCGCCAGAGCGTCGCCTTGCGGATACCCGAAACGCGCCACGATGATTCCGATTAGGGCGAGGCAGGAGCCGACGATGTCGGAACCGAAATGCAGCGCGTCCGCGGCCAGCGCGTCGCTCTTTGTCTCGCGCACGATGCGTGACAGGACGATCGAACGGACGATGTCGACGACGATCGAGATAACGAGGATACCGAACGCCAGAATATTGGCGTCGATTTCCACGCGCTCGCGCAGCCGCCTTACGGCTTCGAAGAGAACGAAGATGGCCAACGTGAAGAGAAAGGCCGTCTCGGCGAGCGCGGTAACCGTCTCGACCTTAGCGTGGCCGTAATTGTGCTCCTCGTCGGCCGGCTTGCCGCTGATACGCACGGCGTAATAGGTGAGCAGCGTGACGCCCGTGTCGGCAAAATTATGGCCCGCCTCGGAGAGTAGCGCGAGCGATCCGGAGGACAGGCCGGCGACGAATTTGCCGATCGTCAATAGCGCGCTCGCGACGGCCGAACCGAGCGCGGCGCGTTCCTTGATGCTTTGGGCCTTATCCATGGCCGTCCCGATCAGTCTTCGACGAATATCTTGCCAAGCCCGTTAGGATGCGGCTTATCGGTGCCGAAGCTTCGCTCCCGCGAGCACAGAGGCACCATGGAATACTTGCACACGATGGTCCGGGTGGCCGATCTCGACAACGCGCTGGATTTCTATTGCGCCAAGCTCGGCCTCGTCGAAATGAGCCGGATCAACAACGAAAAAGGCCGCTACACGCTCGTCTATCTCGCCGCGCCCGGCGATGCCGAGCGCGCCAGGCAGACACAACGGCCGCTCGTCGAACTCACCTACAATTGGGAGCCGGAAGTCTATAGCGGCGGCCGCAATTTTGGTCATCTGGCGTTCGCAGTGGAGGATATTTACGCAACCTGCGACAAGCTTATGAAAGCCGGCGTGACGATCAACCGGCCGCCGCGCGACGGCCACATGGCTTTCATCCGCTCGCCGGATCAAATCTCGATCGAACTTCTCCAAAAGGGCGGCGCCAAAGCCCCACGGGAGCCTTGGGCTTCGATGCCGAATAGCGGAACCTGGTAAGCGGCCTCAGGGCCGTTCCCTCGGTTTGCGTTTCGGCTTTGCCGGCAGACGCTCGGTGTGCGGCTTGCGCGGATTCCAAACGTTGGCTGGCGCTGAAATCTTTGTCTTTCTAGGATGATATCCATAAAACTTAAACCGTTCGACGATGCGCGAGACCTCGTCGTCGGGGAGCACGTAAGGACGCCCGATTCCAAGCGCCAGGACGTACATTTTAGCGAGCGTTTCGAGCTCGACCGCCCGCCATAGAGCTTCCGGAAGATCGCGGCCGGTTACCAGCATACCATGTTGGCCGAGCAGTACGCCATGCCGGTCGGCGAGGCCGTCGATGGCAAGGTCCGACAGTTCCTTCGTGCCGAACGGGGCATATTCGGTACAGCGCACATTCGTCCCGCCGAAAGCGGCGACCATGTAATGCGCGGCGGGGATCGGTTGGTGCAGAAGCGAGAGCGTCGTCGCATAGACCGCGTGCGTATGGATGATCGCGCCGACGTCCGGACGGGCGCGCATGATATTGAGGTGCATGCGCCATTCGCTCGACGGTGCCAACGGCCCGAACCAGACGCCGTAGTCCGTCTCGATCGGCATGCGCGCGATCATCGGCGCGGTCATTTTGTCATAGGGAACGCCGGTCGGCGTGATCAGCATGCAATCGCCGCAGCGCACGGAAAGATTGCCGGCCGTGCCTTGGTTGATGTGCAAACGCTCGAGTTCGAGACAATTCGCGACGAGGGCGCGGCGAAGCTTGTCTTCGTTCATATCGTACCCCCGGCGTGAAGGAGAATTTACCGCGCTCGCCGGCATTTTCTCTCCATTTTCTCGGCGAAGCAAAAGTGCGAAGCGCCGCAACGATCATCGGTCTCGAAAGTTCCATAAACAAAAATTACCGACGCAACTCGTCCCAGTTTAACGGCCGGCGCCGCACACCGAAGGCGTCGATGCGCGCGGATTACAATTGCGTGACAACCCGGCGCGATGCAACACGAAAGAATCGCCTTGCTGTCATGAGAATGCCGGCTTCGGCTGGCATTGGTCGCGACTGTCGGATCGGCCGCTGGTAAATCGTTCGAGTGGCGGCCGCCGTGCTTCCTAGACGCATGGCGAATTGGGTCGCAAGACCGGGGCGCGAACGCCGCAGACGCAGTCGAACTCGGTGTTGCTGAGCTTAAGAGGAGGCCTCCTGTGTTGCTCGAAGAAATCCTACACACCTGCTCCCACGAAAAGGTCGCCCAGGCAGCCGTGGCTTCGCTCGGATTCGTTTTCCTCTCGCGCGTCAAATACGCCGCCGACCGGCGCGGCGTCTCGGTCGGCGCGTTCGCGGCAAACGTGGTCCGCGAATTCGGTGAAGATCCGCAAGCGCATGAGTGGCGCGCCGTCGATCGCGCGATGGATAAAGCCGATCAGCCGATTCTGTGCGGTTTGCAGATCATTCTCGAGCGGCAGCTTGGCGAATCGACGCTTTCCGGCGGCTGGCGCGACGCGCGACGCACCCAGCCGCAATGCGGCTGCGGCGCCTAAGCGGGCCTCACGATCTCGACCGACGCCTCCACGGGCTCGGACCTACGTCCTTTTCGCGCCCGTCGCCGGGCTGATAGAATAGCTGCATCGCGTCCGGGTTATGGCCTTCCTCCAGCAGCCGGACGGTGATCGGGTCGTTGATTTCGAAGGCGTCGAATCCGCAGCGCGCCAGGAATTGAAGCTGGTCGAATAAAATATCGCCGGTGGCGCGCAGCTCGCCGGCAAAGCGATAACGCTGGCGAAGCTGCTTGGCGAGCGAATAGCCGCGGCCGTCGGTGAACTTCGGAAATTGGATTGCAATCAAGTGCAAGGACGGCAAGTCGGCGGCGATCGTCTCGACGGGCTGGCTCGGCGCCAGCGACAGGCCGAACGGTAGGTTGGACGAGCGCTGCGCCACGCTCCGCCACTGTTCCAGATTCAAAATCACGTGACCTTCCGCCGGCAGCGCCTCGAGATCGTCCAGACGCCGCCAAGGATCGGACGTGAAGCGACCGTCCTTGAATAATTGCATTTCAGATGTCCGCGCCGGCGTCGGGCGTCATGGCATGCACGCCGCATTCCGTCTTGCCGCGGCCGCGCCACCGCCCGGCGCGGACATCTTCGCCCGGCCGGATCGGCGAGGTGCATGGCACGCAGCCGATCGAGAGATAGTTCTTGGCGACGAGCTCGTGACGCGGCAGGCCGTGTTTTTCGAAATACGCGTCGATTTCCGCCTTCGTCCACGCCGCGAGCGGATTGACCTTGAGGCGCGTCCCCTCGGCTTCGAACAGCGGCAGCGTGGCGCGCGTCGCCGCCTGGAAGCGCTTGCGGCCGGTGATCCACGCGTCGTAAGACTGCAAGGCCTTGGCGAGCGGCAGCACTTTGCGGATCTCGCAGCACCGATCCGGATTGCGCGCCCACAGAAATTTGTCGGGATCTTCGGCGGCGAGAAGTTTGTCGTCGGGCTTGAGCGTCGCGACGTTCGTCAAGCGAAGCTGCCCGACGAGCCGGTCGCGATAGGCGAGCGTCTCCGGAAAAAGCTGCAACGTATCGAGGAAAAGGACGGGTGTCGCGGGATCGATTTCAGAGACCATGTGCAGCAACACCGCCGAATCCGCGCCGAAACTCGAAACGAGCGCGACGCGTCCGGGAAAGAGATCCTCGATCACGAGGCGCAACAGTTTTTGCGTGTCGAGGGAAAAAAACTTCTTGGCAAGCCGCGAGGCGGCGATCTGGTCGCCGAAAAGAGAGCCGTCAGGCGCGTTCATAGAGCGCTTCCTTGAACGGAGCCATGCCGACGCGCCGGTAGGCGGCGAGAAAATCTTCGTCTTTGCCGTTACGGACTTTTAGATAGGTATCGACGAGGGTCTCAACGGCGTCGACGATCTCCTCGCTCGAAAATCCCGGACCGACGACTTCGCCAATCGCGCAATTCTCGTCGGCCGAGCCGCCAAGCGTGATCTGATAGGATTCGACGCCCTTCTTCTCGAGGCCGAGGATGCCGATGTGGCCGACATGATGATGGCCGCAAGCATTGATACAGCCCGAGATGTTGATCTTGAGCTCGCCGATCTCGCGGCTGCGCGCCTCGAAACGCTCGGAGATACGCTGCGCGACGGGAATGGAGCGCGCCGTCGCGAGCCCGCAATAGTCGAGGCCCGGGCAGGCAATAATGTCGGTGACGAGCCCGACATTGGCGGTGGCCAGCCCGGTTTCCGACAGCCGATCGAACACGGCCGGCAGATCGTCGAGCGCGACATGTGGCAGGACGAGGTTCTGCTCGTGCGCGACGCGGACCTCGTCGTGTGAATAGCGCTCGGCGAGATCGGCCACGGCATCCATCTGCTCGGCGGTTATGTCGCCCGGAATGCCGCCGATGGGCTTGAGCGAGACCGTCACGATTCCGTAGCCCTCGACCTTATGAGCGACGACGTTCCGCTCGACGAAACGCGCGAACGCGGGATCCTTGGCGCGCCGCGCCGCGAAACCCGCGGAATGGGAAGACCGCGGCGGCAGAGCCGGCAGAGCAAAGTAGGCGCGAATGCGGTCGATCTCTTTCTGCGGCAGCCGAATCGCCGGCTCGGGGTTGCGGGCAAACTCCTCTTCGACTTCGGCGCGGATCGCCCCGGCGCCTTTGTCATGCACGAGGATTTTTATGCGCGCCTTGAATTTGTTGTCGCGGCGCCCTTCGAGATTGTAGATGCGCACGACGGCCGCTGTATAGGCGAGCAGGTCCGCCTTCGGCAGAAAATCGCGAATCTTATGGCCGATGAGCGGCGTGCGTCCCAAGCCGCCCCCGACATAGCAGGTAAATCCGATCTCGCCCGCCGCGTTGCGGACGATGTGGTAGCCGATGTCGTGCACCTGAATCGCGGCGCGATCGCGCGCCGCGCCGGTCACCGCGATCTTGAATTTGCGCGGAAGGAAGGAAAACTCGGGATGCAGCGACGACCATTGCCGCAAGATCTCGCAATAGGGACGGGGATCCTCGATCTCGTCGGCGGCGGCGCCGGCAAACTGATCGGCGGTGACGTTGCGGATGTTGTTGCCGGAGGTCTGAATCGCGTGCATCTCGACGCTGGCGAGTTCGCTCAGGATCGCCGGGCAATCGGCGAGCGCCGGCCAGTTAAATTGGATGTTTTGCCGCGTCGTGAAGTGTCCATAGCCGCGATCGTAGCGGCGGGCGATGTGGGCGAGCATGCGCATCTGCCGCGACGCCAGCGTGCCGTAAGGAACGGCAATGCGCAGCATGTAGGCGTGCAATTGCAGATAGACGCCGTTCTGCAGCCGCAGCGGCCGGAATTGCTCGTCGGTCAGTTCGCCGGCAAGGCGCCGGGCCACCTGATCCTTGAACTGCGCGACCCGCTCGGCAACGAAAGCGGCGTCGAATTCGTCGTAGCGGTACATATCACCTCCGCTCCGCCGTTCCGTAGGCGATGCTCGGACCCAAGGCGCGAATCGCGTCGCGCATGCTCACGGCGCGGCGCACCCCCGCTTCTTCGACGACGGCGACCGCGAACGGATCGACGATCAAATTGGCGGCGACCGCGGCGCGGGCCTTTTCGAGCCCCGTCTCGCATTCGGCTTCGTTCGCAAAAACCGCGGCCGCTTCAAGCCGTTCGACCCAATGATCCTGCGGACCGAGATAGACGACGGTTCCATCGACGAGACGGTTGGCCGAAACAACCTGTAACATGCTGCGTTGAAATCCGAAAAAAGCCCTTAAGCGAAACTGATATAGAACGAAGCTCACGATTTTGCCAGAACTGTCGTGAGATTTGAGCTATATAACGTGTTATATCTGTAGAAATTGTTTACGCCCGCAGCACGGGTGATGCGCCGATCTCGTTATAATAGGGAAAAGCGATCGCGGGCCAAGGCTCGCGCAGGGAGGCATGTTGGTCGGGTTCGACGTTCAATCGCTGATCGTGCGGCATGGCTACGCCGCGGTGTTTCTGGTCGTGATGCTGGAGGGGGCCGGCTCGCCGCTGCCCGGCGAGAGCGCCCTTGTCCTGGCGGCGATCTATGCCGGCGCGACGGGGCATCTCCGCATTGCGCTGGTGGTGGCGCTTGCGGCGCTGGGCGCCGTCATTGGCGGCAGCTGCGGCTTCTGGTTCGGCCGAAATATCGGTGCGAAGTTCCTGGCGCGCTACGGCAAGTACATCGGGCTTACGCCGAACCGCCTCGCGCTCGGCCATTACCTCTTCGAACGCTATGGCGGAAAGATCGTTTTCTTCGGCCGTTTCATTGCCGTGTTGCGCGTCGTCGCAGCGCTGCTCGCCGGCTTGAACAAATACGACTGGAGGTCCTTTTTTCTTTTTAATGCTGCGGGCTCCGTAGCCTGGGCGGTGATCATGGGCTTCGGCGGCTATTTCTTCGGTAATGCCATACGAAGCGTCAGCGGTCCGCTCGAAGCGATCGGATTGATCGTCGCGGTCGGCGCCATATTCGGCTTCTGGCTCTGGTTCCGGCAGCAGGAAAAGAAAATGGAGGAGCGTTTGACGGCCGTCGCGCTGCAGGAACACAAACGCGAGCTCGGTCATAAAGACGCGCCGGAATCGACCGGCGGATCCGCGCCGCTCTGACTGCCGGAACGGACCGCCGCGCCAGGCGTTCGCCCGTCGAATCGGGAGATCGCCCGTGACGGAAAGAGTGCAAACTACGGCGCAAGCGTTCGGCATCGCCGCCGCGCTGTTCCTGCTCGTCATTACAGCGGCCGCTCTGGCGCAAGGCCCGGGCTCGGCGGCAAAGCCCAATTCGACGATTCCGGAAAAACAGCACATGGGGCCGGTCCGTCCGCCGGCTACGACAAGCGGCGGCGTGATCGCGCCGAAGACAGATACGGATCCGGGGATGACGAAACGGCCGCCGCCTCAGGATCCGAACGAAACGCCGGTGATCCCTCCGCCCGAGGAAACGAGCGGCACGCCGCAGTGATCGCGGCGTCCTTGCAGGGTTGACCAAAGCGAGTCGATTGCGCGGCGTTACGCCGCCGTCGCGAAAAGATCGTAAGCGTTCGAGCGCTGGACCTTCACGGTGATGATGTCACCGACGCGCAGTGGCCGGCGGCTCGTGATGTTCACCTTGCCGTCGATTTCCGGCGCGTCGCCTTGACTGCGCCCTTCCGCGCGATCGCGTTCGATGCGATCGACGATCGCGGCGATATGCCGGCCGATCTTATTTTTGAGCAATCGCGCACTGATCGCCTGCTGGCGCTGCATGAGGCGCCGATAGCGATTCTCGCGCACTTCTTCGGGCACCGGCGGCAAGCCCAGATCGTTGGCAGCGGCGCCGGCGACTGGCTCGTAGCGGAACGCGCCGACGCGGTCGATGCGCGCCTCGTCGAGCCATTCGAGAAGAAACTCGAAATCCCGCTCCGTCTCGCCGGGAAATCCGACGATGAAGGTCGAGCGCAAAGTGATATCGGGGCAGGCTCTGCGCCAAGCCTTGATCCGCTCCAGCGTCTTTTCCTGATCGCCGGGCCGGCGCATCGCCCGCAGTACGCCGGGACTTGCATGCTGAAACGGGACGTCGAGATACGGCAGGATCTTGCCTTGCGCCATCAACGGCAGAACCTCGTCGACGTACGGATACGGATAGACGTAATGCAGGCGGACCCAAAGGCCGAACGAACCCAATTCGCGCATCAGGTCGATGAATTTGGCGCGCACCGCGCGGCCCGCATAGCTGCTTTGCGCATAAGCGAGATCGAGCCCATAAGCACCGGTATCCTGGGAAATCACCAAGAGTTCCTTCACGCCGGCGGCGGCGAGCTTTTCGGCCTCGCGCAATACTTCGCCCGCCGGCCGCGACACGAGCCTGCCGCGTAGCCGCGGGATGATGCAGAACGAGCAGCGGTTGTTGCAACCTTCGGAAATTTTCAGATAGGCGTAATGGCGCGGCGTGAGCTTGACGCCTTGCGGCGGCAGCAGATCGAGGAACGGATCGTGCGGCGCGGCGACGGCGGCATGCACGGCCGCGAGCGTCGATTCGTAGGCCTGCGGTCCGGTAACGGAAAGAACGTCGGGAAACGCGGCGCGGATCGCGCCTTCCTCGGCGCCCATGCAGCCGGTGACGATCACTTTGCCGTTGGCTTCGAGCGCTGCGCCGATCGCCGCCAGCGACTCGGCTTTAGCGCTGTCGAGAAAGCCGCAGGTATTGACGATGACGGCGTCGGCACCGGCATGACTCTTTGCAAGCTCGTATCCTTCGGCGCGCAGTCGCGCCAGGATTCGCTCGCTGTCGACGAGCGCTTTCGGGCAGCCGAGCGAAACAAAAGAGATCTTCGGCGCGGGTTTGTCGAGCGCGGCGCTGCACCCGGGTAGGGAGTCGGTCATGGCGCTGCGATGCCATGCCCGCTTGCGTCTTGCAACCGAAGCGATCGTTCCGGGCCCGGCAGCGCCCAAAACGGCCGGCGGCGACATGCTAAGCGAAAAGAAAAGACCCGGCCGCGAGGCCGGGTCCGTCTCTGCTACGCTACGAACCGACGCACTCAATACTTGGAGACGACGGGTGCCGGGGGAGCGAACATGTCGAACTTGTAGCTGAAGCCGACCTGGACGCGATTGTCCGTCTCGCGCCGGCTGGCCGTATCGCCGCCCACTACCGAGGTCGCAAGGAAATCGTTCACACGGCCGAAGTCGGTATAGCGATATTCGGCCCGCAGCGACCAATTGTTATCGAGCGCATATTCGATGCCGCCGCCGGCCGTCCATCCGGTACGTTCCCGCCAGAGGCTGTCGAACCCGCCGGGTCCCGCGAAGGTATCGTGGAAATCGCCAAACGCGACGCCGCCGGTGCCATAGAACAGGACGCGATCCCAGGCGTAGCCGACCCGGCCGCGGATCGAAGCCTCGACCGGCTCGCGGCTGGTATAGCCGATGATGCCTGCGCCGTTGCCGCCGTTATAGCTCGCGCCGTCCACGTCGCCTTCGACGCCGAACACGAACTGGCTTACTTGGAAATTGTAGCCGATGTGACCGCCGCCGACGACGCCGCTTTCGCTTGCGCCTGGCAGAGGACCGTTAATGAGGAGAGTCGGCGACGTGTGACCCCACTCGTAACCGACCTGGCCGCCGATATAGAGGCCGCTCCACGTGAATACCGGCGGTGGCGGCGGCGCATAGACCGGCGCCTCTTTGGTGTTGGGCAGATCGGACGCGAATGCCGTGCCCCCGGCGGCGCAAACCAGCGCCGATGCGACGAGGAATCTACGCAACATTGATATCCCCTCCACGAGTTTCGAGCCTAAGGGCAGGTAATTCGGTTTCGATCGTGTATCAATAGATTTAAGGGCAAAAATCCAAACAAAAGATTTTTATTCGCAAGTTCTGTCTCTGATCCGCAATAGATTTCTGAGTGCTTCTGCCTATTGCAATAGTAAACACCCGGTTAATAGCAGTTCATCGCGCAATTATGGCATCCTTAGGATTGAACTGCGGCCGAGAAGGGATCTTCAAAAGCCATAAATTTGGCGGCGATCAACTTTCAGTTAATGAAGGTTACTGTCCGTGTTGGGCAGCAAGCCGCGCGGGTCCGCTCCCGCCTCCGTTGCGATTCGTCAATGCGCATGCCGCGGCAAAGTTGCGCGGGCGGACTGGATCGGCGCGGCGAGATCGGCGATCTTGCGGGGGACGCGCACCGATCGTCGGCATTGCGGACCGATGCGGCGAAGGAAGGGTGGCCGAGCGGTTTAAGGCAGCGGTCTTGAAATTCGGTTGTTGCCGTCTCGTTCGATCCGCCACCGTCATTCTTCCTCGTGGTTTGTCCGAGACGGTTTCTCTTTTCGTTCTTTTTCTTCCCGGCGAATCGCAAGGAGTCGGGTTGCAAATTCGGTAGCAGGATGTTCAGGGATCGTTCACGGGCTGGCGTCGAACGACGACTGAACTCGGCCTCATCGCTATGATGGTGACGTACGAGACTGCACCTGTGGTCTTATTGCGCTCAGCGGAGCGATTTGCGGCTGTCAGAAGCCGTCTGAAAAGGCTCGCATTGGTGGTCGGCAAACGCGTTGAATTCGACGACGAGACCTGGGGCAGCGATCAATCTGCTTCGGCAGGATCGCCGCCGCAGCTTTCAGTAGCTAGCCGACGAAGCTTTCGCGGACTTGCTCGAAAAACATCACCGGCCTGTCGGCTTGAAATCACAGTTGCGTGAGAGCGTCGGCACGAAGGCGGCTGCACGACAGAAGCGGACGAAGACGTAGCGACTCGTCATTGCTCCATATCTTCACAGAAAGCTTTTATGACGCGTT
>JASHSB010000158.1 GCA_030036945.1 Methylovirgula sp.
TCGCGCGAAACTTACTTCTTGTCGGGCGGCGTAGGCGCCGCTGCGGGTGCGGGCGTAGTTTGTGCGGGCGTTGGCGCCCCCGTTGGCGCGCCGGGTGTGGCCGGCGCAACCGGCGCTGAGGCGGTACGCACGATCTTCGCGTCCTTGTGCAATTGCTCGATGAGTTCGGCCTGCGCCTGCTGGGCGACGAACGTCTGTACTTGTCCTTTCACCTGATCGAAAGGCGGAAAAGTCGTCTGCCGTTTGCCCTCGACCTTGATGATGTGCCAGCCGAACTGCGTCTTGACCGGTTCCGAGACGTCGCCTGCATTGAGTTTGAAAGCCGCATCGGCGAATTCCGGGATCATCCGGTCTTTGGTAAACCAGCCGAGATCGCCGCCGTCTTCGGCGGCGTCCTTGGAGACTTCCTTGGCGACTTTGGCGAAATCCTCGCCGGCCTTGATCCGCTTCAGTGCCGCCTCCGCCTCGGCTTGCGAGTCGACGAGAATGTGCCGGGCGTGAATTTCCGTCTGTGGTTTTTGCTCCTTGGCCGCTGCGTCATAAGCCTGCTGCAGCTTTTCCGGCGTAACGGCGTCCTTTGCGACCTTGCCGAGCAACGCCTCCGCCAAAACCTTGCCGCGGTAATAGGCAAGCCGTTTGGCGAAGTCCGGATCCTGATCGAGCTTGTCGGCCTCGGCCTTCTGTGCGACGAGCTCGCTGTCGATCAGGTAATCGAGCAGGTAAGCGTCACGCGCTTTGCCCTGCAACTGTTGCGGGACGCTCGATCCGAGGTCCTCGGCGGCGATTTTGAGATCCGCGTCGGTAATTTCCGTCCCATTTACCGTGGCGAGCACCTCCGCCGTCGCCGGCGCCCCCAGGAGGAGCGCGGAAAGGCAGACGAGGGCGACGCCGAATATCTTCTTTGTTGTCGTCATGCTGCGGGTCTCCTTGGGGCGGCTGAACTTGATACGCCTTGCCGCGCCGCTTGGCGCACTTCGCCTCGATTGACAAGGCCACCCCCCCCTCTTATCTCTCGAAATGTCCATGCGCGGCTGATTTTTCTGCAAAATCCGCCGCCGCATGGGATATTTCGGGGCGAAGCGGAGCGCGGTGCTGGCGTCCGAAGTTATCCGGAATCAGACAGTTGGAGCCACGGCATCGCGCGGCGAGGTATTTCTCAGAAATGCGCTTGGCCGCACCTTCCCGGCCGCACTCCTTGCACGTTTCCAGGTAACGATGCGCAACGGGTAAGGTTGCGATTCGCCCGCTTCGGCGGCGCGCCACAGCCAGATCCGCGCTGCCGCCGGCCGCGAAAGGTTTATTGATGTTCACCGCCGTCGCAATGAAGATTTTCGGTTCGGCCAACGATCGTCGGCTGAAGACGTATCGGCCGAAGGTCGAGGCCATCAACGCGCTCGAGCCGGAGATCGCCAAGCTGACGGATGCCGAATTGCGCGCTCAGACGGACAAATTTCGCGCCCGGCTCGATGCCGGCGAAGATCTCGACGCGCTTCTCGTACCCGCCTTCGCTACCGTACGCGAAGCCGCCAAGCGCGTGCTCGGCCAGCGCCACTTCGACGTGCAGCTCGTCGGCGGCATGGTGCTGCACGAAGGCTCGATCGCCGAAATGCGCACTGGCGAAGGCAAGACGCTGGTGGCGACGCTCGCCACCTATCTCAATGCATTGCCGCGCACCGGCGTGCATATCGTCACCGTCAACGATTATCTCGCCCGCCGCGACGCCGAATGGATGGGCCGCATCTATAATTTTCTCGGCCTGACGGTCGGCACGATCGTGCACGGCAAGGACGACGAGCAGCGGCACGAGGCCTATGCTGCCGACATCACCTACGGCACCAACAACGAGTTCGGCTTCGACTATCTGCGCGACAACATGAAGTACGAGCTCGCCCAGATGGTGCAGCGCGGGCATAAGTTCGTGATCGTCGACGAGGTGGACTCGATCTTGATCGACGAGGCGCGCACGCCGCTGATCATCTCCGGTCCTTCCGACGACAGATCGGACCTCTACAATTCCGTCGACAAGCTCGTTCCGCGGCTCGATGCGGAGGACTACGAACTCGACGAAAAGCAGCGCACGGTGAACCTTACGGAAGTCGGCAACGAGCACATGGAGCAGCTCCTCGCCGAGGCCAGCCTGCTGAACGATGCCCCGCTCTACGACGCCGTCAACGTGCCGATCGTGCATCACGTCAATCAGGCATTGCGCGCCCACAAATTGTTTCAGCGCGACAAGGACTACATCGTCCGCAACGGCGAAGTGGTGATCATCGACGAGTTCACTGGCCGGATGATGCCGGGACGGCGCTATTCGGACGGCTTGCATCAGGCGCTCGAAGCCAAAGAACGGGTGACGGTGCAGCCCGAGAACGCCACGCTCGCCTCGATCACCTTCCAAAATTATTTCCGGCTATACGACAAGCTCGCCGGCATGACGGGCACGGCGGCGACGGAGGCCAACGAATTCGCCGAGATCTACAAGCTCGACGTCGTCGAGATCCCGACCAACGAGCCGGTGCGCCGTACCGACGAGGACGACGAGGTCTATCGCACCTACGAAGAGAAGCTTGAGGCGATCGCCCAGGAGATCGACGCCGCCAACGCGAAATTGCAGCCGATGCTGGTCGGCACGACCTCGATCGAGAAGTCCGAGCAGCTCGCCGAATATCTGACGAAGCGTGGCTATCGCCACATCGACATCACCGAGCCGGCCGCCTTGGAGAAGCTTTACGCCGCGGCGCGCTCCGGCAAACCGTCGAAGCTTTTCGCGGTGCTCAACGCCCGGTTCCACGAGCAGGAAGCCTATATCGTCGCCGAAGCGGGCGTGCCGGGAGCGATCACGGTCGCCACCAACATGGCCGGCCGCGGCACCGACATTCAGCTCGGCGGCAACGTCGAGATGCGCATCGCGCAGGAATGCGCCAGCCTCCCCGAGGGCCCGGACCGCGACGCCAAGGAGGCTGAAATCCGCGCCGAAGTCGCGCATTTCCACAAGCTCGCGGTCAAGGCCGGCGGTCTCTACATCATCGGCACCGAGCGTCACGAAAGCCGGCGCATCGACAATCAGTTACGCGGCCGCTCCGGCCGCCAGGGTGATCCGGGCCGCTCGAAGTTCTTCCTGTCGTTGAAGGATGACCTGATGCGCATTTTCGGATCCGACCGGATGGATTCGATGCTCGTCAAGCTCGGCCTCAAGGAGGGCGAGGCGATTGTCCACCCGTGGATCAACAAGGCGCTGGAGAAGGCCCAGCAAAAGGTCGAAGCGCGCAACTTCGACATCCGCAAGAACATTCTCAAATACGACAATGTGATGAACGACCAACGCAAGGTTGTCTTCGAGCAACGTCGCGACATGATGGCGCAGAATTCGCTCGAGGAGATGATTACCGACATGCGTCAAGGAGTCGTCGACGATATTGTCGCCAAGTACGCGCCGCCGGACGCCTATCCCGAGGCGTGGGACATCCAGGGCCTAACGCAGGCCGCGCAGACGAGTTTCAACGTCACGTTGCCTTTCGCCGAATGGGCGCGGGAGGAGGGCATCACCGACGAAGAGATACGCGAGCGCATTCAGAAGGCGGCGGACGAATCCTATGCGGCGCGCGTCGAGAAGAACGGCGCCGATCTCATGCGCTACGTCGAAAAGCAGATCGTGTTGCAGTCGCTCGATCGTCTGTGGCGCGACCATCTTGTGACGCTCGATTATCTGCGCCAGGTCATCGGCTGGCGCAGCATGGCGCAACGCGATCCTTTGAACGAGTACAAGTCGGAGGCGTTCGAGCTTTTCAACGAACTCATTACGCACCTGCGCGAGACGACGACGGTGCAATTGAGCCGCGTCGAAATCGCTTATGAACAGGCGGAGCCCGCGCCGCCGCTACAGACCGCGAATTTCGAGGCGCTGAACAATTCCGCGCGGCTCATCGAGGCGCTGACGCCCGCCGCCACCTCTTCTCCGGAAGGCTCCGCGCCGGAGACGCAGGCCGCCGTGCCGGCGCCCCAGCCGGAGCGGCGCGCACCACGCATCGCCGGCGATCCTTCCACCTGGGGCAAGGTCGGGCGCAACGAACCCTGTCCGTGCGGTTCCGGCAAGAAATACAAACATTGTCACGGCGCGATCAGCTAGGGTTCTCTTAGGCCCGATTGCCGTTTCCCCTTTGCGGGGACGGCTGGGACGCCGTCGAAAGCGCCGGCGGCGAAACCACAGCCGAGTTCGACCGTTGGGCTATGGCACGGATTTAGCACCGCTGCCATCGACCCGGGCGGACGCAGCCATGATACGCATCTTTGTCGGATCCGAACTCAGCTTCGAGTTTCCGCAGCCGACCCCGATGATCGCGCTGCTGAACGTGCATTTCTCGCGATTTTCGGATCTCGAACGCCGCGATCATTTGGCGACCGCGCCGTCCGTGCCGGTCGAGGACTACCGCGACGGTTTCGGCAATTGGTGCAGCAGGCTTGTCGCGCCGGCCGGCGCCTTCACTTTGCGTACCGGCACGATCGTGCGCGATTCCGGCCTGCCGGACGCGGTTTTTCCCGACGCCGTCCAGCATCCCGTCGAGCAATTGCCGTCCGACACGCTGCAATTCCTGCTCGCCAGCCGCTATTGCGAAACCGACGCGCTGTCGAACGAGGCGTGGCGCCTATTCGGGCAGATGAAGCCCGGCTGGTCGCGCGTACAGGCGATCTGCGATTTCGTGCACGACCGCATGACCTTCGGTTACGAGTATTCGCGCCCGACCCGCACCGCGTTCGAGACCTATAAGGAATGCCGCGGCGTCTGCCGCGACTACGCACATCTGGTCATCGCCTTCTGCCGCTGTCTCAACATCCCAACGCGCTATTGCACGGGCTATGTCACGGACATCGGCCTGCCGCCGCCTTACGAGCCGATGGATTTCGCCGCCTGGATCGAAGTCTATCTGGGCGGATGCTGGCACGCTTTCGATCCGCGCAACAATGCGCCGCGCGTCGGGCGCATTCTCGTCGCGCAGGGGCGCGACGCCGCCGACGTGCCGCTGACCCATAGTTTCGGGCCGAGCAAGCTTACGGCGTTCAAGGTTTGGGCGGAAGAAGCAAAGCCGGGACACGGGTAAAGCGGCGGTTTTCGCCGTAAATTTCCCTTCTTCCCAAAATGCTCTAAGCCTCGCCCATGAGCAAGGCCGCGAGTCGCATTGCCGAAGTCCTCGTGCCGGTCGCCATCGATCAGGCCTATTCCTATCGCGTGCCCGAAGACCTCGATCTCGAAGCCGGCGATCTCGTCGAAGTGCCGCTCGGCACGCGTGATACGGTGGGTGCCGTCTGGGAGATCCGCACCGGCGCATCGGGCTCGAACCTCAAAGCGGTTGCGGCGCGCTACGCGCTTCCGCCGCTCGACGCCTCGCTGCGCGCCTTCATCGATTGGGTGGCGCGCTGGACGTTGAGCCCGGCCGGCATGGTGCTGCGCATGAGCGTGAAGGCGCCGTTCAACGCCGTGCCGGAGCAGCCGCGCGTCGGCTTGATACGCGTTGGGCCGCCGCCGGCGCGCATGACGCCGGCCCGCGCCCGCGTGCTCGCCGCGCTCGAGGGCGGACTGGCGCTGCAGAAGCGCGCGCTCGTCGAGCTTGCCGGCTGTTCGGCGAGCGTCGTCGATGCGCTTGCCGACGAAGGCACGCTGGCGACCGTCGCGCTGCCTCCCGAGTCCTTCGCCCAGCCTTGCGATCCTGCCTTCTCCAAGCCGCGGCTCGAAGCCGAGCAGGAACGCGCGGCGGAGGCTCTTGCCAAAACGGTCGAGGCACGCGAATTCTCCGTCACGCTGCTCGAAGGCGTCACCGGTTCGGGCAAGACCGAAGTTTATTTCGAGGCGGTCGCCGCCGCGTTGCGCGCCGGACGCCAAACGCTGATTTTGCTGCCGGAGATTGCGCTCACCGCGCAATTCCTCGATCGCTTCGCGGCGCGATTCGGAGCGCGTCCCGCCGCCTGGCATTCTTCGGTCAGCCCGCGCCAACGCGCCCGCATCTGGGAAGGAGTCGCCAACGGCGACGTGAAAGTCGTCGCCGGCGCGCGTTCGGCGCTATTCCTACCGTTCGCGGATCTTGCCGTGCTCATCGTCGACGAGGAGCACGACGCCGCCTATAAGCAGGAGGATGGCGTGTGCTATCACGCCCGCGACATGGGCGTCGTGCGCGGGCAGATCGACAAAGCCGCCGTGGTGCTCGTCTCGGCGACGCCGTCGATCGAATCGCGCGTCAACGCCGAACAAGGCCGTTATGGGCACCTGAAACTTCCGACGCGTTTCGGCGGCGGCCGACTGCCGGCAATCGAAGCGATCGATCTCAGGCGCGAGGCGGCGCCACGCGGCAAATGGATTTCGCCGCGGCTCGTCGCGGCGATCAGCGAAACGCTCGGCGCGGGCGAACAGGTCTTGCTTTTCCTGAACCGGCGCGGCTATGCGCCGCTCACGCTTTGCCGCGCCTGCGGGCATCGCTTCCAATGCCCGAATTGCACCGCCTGGCTGGTCGAACATCGCTTCCGTAGGGCGCTCGTCTGCCACCATTGCGGGCACATCGAGCGGCGTCCCGACGTCTGCCCTGAATGCGAAGCGGTCGATGCGCTCGCCGCCTGCGGGCCCGGGGTCGAACGGCTCGCCGAGGAAGTCGCCGAACTTTGGCCGCGGGCGCGCATGCTCGTCCTCTCGTCGGACTTTCCGGGCGGCACGGAACGGCTGCGCCAAGAGATCGAGGACGTTGCCAAAGGGGCCTGCGACATCGTCATCGGCACGCAGCTCGTCGCCAAAGGCCATAATTTCCCGCTGCTTTCGCTGGTGGGCGTAATCGATGCAGACGTCGGGCTTTCGACGGGCGATCCGCGCGCCGCGGAACGCACCTTTCAAATCTTGCAGCAGGTGACGGGCCGCGCCGGCCGTTCCGGCCGCGCCAGCCGCGCTTTCGTGCAGACTTGGCAGCCGGAGCATCCCGTTATTCGCGCGCTGCTTTCCGGCGAGGCGGAGCGCTTCTACAGCGAAGAAAGCGAGCAGCGCCGCGGCGCCGGCCTGCCGCCGTTCGGGCGGCTCGCGGCGCTCATCGTCTCCGGTAAGGACCGCGCTTCCGCCGAGGCGCACGCGCGCGCCCTGATCCGCGCCGCGCACGCTCTGCCGCCGAATCCAAAACGGCGGCTCGCCGCGCTCGGCGGATTGCCGCGCGACGATGAAATTTCGCTGTTAGGGCCGGCCGAGGCGCCGATCGCGGTCATCCGCGGCCGGCATCGCTTCCGGCTTTTGCTGCGCGCGCCGCGCAACGCGGATTTGCAGGGGTTTCTGCGCGCCATGCTCGCGACCGCGCCTCCCGAACGCGGCGGCGTGCGCGTCGCGGTCGATGTCGATCCGCAGAATTTCATGTGAGCCGAATAGCGCGAGGACTCGGCCCTACTCCGCGTTGACCTGTTCCGGCAGCATCCGCTCGATATAGCCGTCCTTGCGGAAGGCGACGTGCCAGACGACGGCAAGAATATGCGCGGCGAGAAAGACGTAGACCGCGTATTGCCCGTAGATGTGGATGCCGTCGGCGAGCTTCGAGAGGGCCTCGTCTTTGGCCATTTGCGGCAAGTCGAAAAGCCCGAAGAACGAGACGGGATGGCCCGACGCGCTCGACAGGATGAAGCCGCTGACCGGCATGACCAAGAAAATAACATAGAGGAAGAAATGCGTCGCATGTGCGAGGCCGATTTCCCATTTCTCGAGCCACGGCGGCAGGGGCGGCGGCGGGCGCAGCGCGCGCCAGAGAAGCCGCGCCACGATGAGCGCCAAAGCGACAAGCCCGAAGGATTTATGCACGGTGAAATAGAGGCCGCGGTGCGGCGCGTCTTTCGCCATGTGCACCATGACCCAGCCGAGCGGAAGAACGGTGAAGATCACCGCGGCCGTCAGCCAATGCAGCGCCTGATGCGGAGCGTTGTAACGGGCGAGGCGAAGCGGCGCGTCCGAGCTCGGTTTCAGCATGGCGGGTCCGTTGGGTTGGCGGGCGGCGATCCTATCGCGGGTTTTGGCGGAACGGTACGGCGATCTCCCACTCCCCATTCGCTACGCTCATGGGGCGAGGGAGATTTCTAGCGCGATTGGGCCGACAGATCCCAGTCGCTAGGCCGGCCTTCCGGGCTGAAGGCGCCGTCGGCGCCCATCGTCCCCGCCTGTGGATTGGCGGAGGCTACGGGCTGCGGTGGCAAGGGCTCGGCATCCTGATCGGCGGGATCCGGCCGGGACGCATACGTCTCGACCGGCGCTGGCGGCAGCGAGGCGTCGGGCGTATCGGGGCCGGCATGCAGCGCCAAGGCTTGCATATCGGCGCTGCCGGCCTGCGAGATGTCCATTTCCTCGTCGATCGGCGGCGGTTCGGGCAGGCCGTCGGGCGGATGCGAGGCGGGAATGCCGCCGGCCGGCGCCGGCTCGCAATAGCGGCGCGGCCCGGTGGACGTTTCACCGTGCATCGCGAGGTCGAGATGGAAGTGATTATAATGCAGGAAATTGTAGCCGGGGCCAAGCACTGTGGTGAAATAGCCGCAGGCACCGGCGTGAATATCCCGTAGGAACGCCTGCGTAGGCGGATCGCCTCTCGGCCAATCGCGCATGATCGAGATTTCGCGCCCGTCGGCGAGACGGAAGCCGCTGACGTCGATCGCGTTGCCGAACGCGTGTTCGGAAAGCCGCGCGCCCGCGTCGCCGTTGATGCCGCGGCAGCTATACGTGCCGAACGACGTGATTTCGACAACCCGCTCATTGAACCGCGCCTGCGCCTCCGGCTCGACCACGTCTTTCACCCAATTGTTCAACGCGGCGATCATCGGACAATCGAGCGTGTAGCCGTTGTCGAAGGCGACCTGGCCGTCGAGCAGCGCCGAAACTTTGAAAGGCCGGGTCAGCCCGCAAATGCCCGGGCCGTCGATTTCGGATTCCGGCTCGACATAGGCCGAAAGATGGATGAGATTTTGGTTGATGCAGGCGTTCTCGGCCTCGGCCCGCCAGGCGGGACGCTGCGCTTCGTAATTGGAACAGCCGGCAAGCGTCAGGAGTACAAGGCCGGCCGAGAAAGGCGGAACGCGACGCGCCATCCGCTCAAATTGTGCGAAATGTCTTAAGCCGCGCTAAAACATTGCGGTTAACGAAATCGCTTGCATTTCAAAGCGCCTACCGCGCGGTTGGACAATGGCGAGGATTTGCATCGCACCTGGCATAGGTATCGACGCGGCCGAGGTCGCCTTTGCCTATCTGCGCGCTTCCGGCCCGGGCGGCCAAAACGTCAATAAGGTCGAAACGGCGGTCCAATTGCGGTTCGACGCCCGCCGGTCGGCTTCGCTGCCTGAAGACGTGAAGGATCGGCTCAGACGGCTTGCCGGACAGCGGATGACCGGCGACGGTGTTCTGGTCATCACCGCGCAGCGATTTCGCTCCCGGGAGCGCAATCGCCAAGACGCATGGGCCCGATTGAGCCGGTTGATCGCCGCGGCGGCACAGCGCCCGAAACGGCGGGTCGCGACGCGCCCGACGCTCGAGTCCAAGCAGCGCCGACTCGACGCCAAGCAACGGCGCGGCGCGACCAAACGATTGCGCGGGCGGCCAATGGAATGAACCGGTACAGCTGGATCAAACGCGCCGCGCATGCTTTATTGCAGCGTTGAGGCGAAGCGAGGGGAGGGAATCATGCGAGGGAGAGCGTGCATCGCCGCGGCGGTGCTGGCGACGATTTTCTGCGGCGCCGCGCTGGGGGACGATTATCCGTCGCGCAAGCCGGGCCTCTGGGTGCTTACGCTTGAGGCCGCGGGAACACCGGCACATACGATGCAGATGTGTATCGACGCCGCGACCGATCAAATCTTTCACAGTGTCGGTACGGATTTACGCGCCAAGCGCTGCGAGCAGAACGACGTGAAGGTGAATGGCTTGAGCGTGACCGCCAACAGCGTCTGCAAAGTCCATGGCACGACCATCACGACGGCGGCCACAACCAATTTCAGCGGCGACAGCGCCTATCATACCGACGTCAAGACCCACTTCGATCCCGCCCTGTTCGGCAAGACCGATGAGACGATGACGCAGGACGGAAAATGGACGGGTCCATGTCCCGCTACGATGAAACCGGGCGATCTGGTGCTCGCCAACGGCATCAAGGTCAATGTGAAGACGCTGAATATGCTGAAATCGCTGATCCCCGGGAAATAGCCGCTATCGTAATGGTGAGCACCGTCATTGCGAACGAAGCGAAGCAATCCAGTGTCTGGATTGCGTCGTCGACGCGTTACTGACGAAGAATTTCTACGCGGTCGGTTGGTCCGGGCCGCCCGCGTCGGGCGCGCGGCCGCGGCGCGCTGCCATGAACCGGTCGAATTCCTCGCGGTCCTTGGCACGGCGCAGGTTTTCCATGTAGTCGGCGAATTCGCGTTCGGCGGCGACGAGTTTCCGGCGCTCCTCTTCGAGCCGCGCCAGCTCGGCTTCCCGCCATTCGTCGAAGGCGAGATTGCCGGACGAACGGCGCCAATTTCCGGGGCCGCCGGAATATCCGCCGTGCCCATGACAGGCCCATGCCATCTTTTGCTCCCAGTACTCGCGCTTCTCGTTGAACTTCGCCTGCACGAAGCTCGGCAGATCGCCGGAGTAGGCGCTGCGGCTCTGCCAGATCTTGGCGAGCAGGATGGCAAGCCCAATCGGCCAGAACAGAATGAAGCCGAGAATGATCGCGACGAGTTCGATCGGTTTCCAACCGAGGCACCGATGCCCAGCGCTCTCTTGCCCATAAGGACCGGAATAGACGCTCATATGATTTCTCCATCCGCCGCCGAATGTAAGTGTAAGTTACATTAACATTGAGGGGCTGTCGAGACTCGGCCCGTTCAAATCGCGTAACGCCTTGCGCTTCAGTGCCTTCTCAGCGCCGTCTCGATGAGCGCATCGGCGCCGCGGTCGAGAATCGCGGCGGGGTCGTCGCCGCGCGCCGGGTCTAAATGTCCGGCCAAGGCGAGCATGGCGGCGCCATGCGCCAATGCCCAGATTTGCAAGGCAAAAATTCGGACTTCGCGCGGATCGCCATTGGCGGCAAGTACGCCGGCCGTGGCGCGGCACAATCCGTCGAACGCTTTGTTCGCGACCGAAAGCGCCGCCAGCCCGCGCAAGCTCTTGGCGCTGTCGAACATCGCCGCATAGAGGCCGGGCTCCGCCGCCGCGAAGCCGAGATAGGTGCGCCCCATACGCCGGAACGCTGCGCGCGCGTCCGGTTTGCCGTCATCCCAGGCAGTGGCGAGGCGTTCGGCAAAAAGATCGAACCCGCGCCGCGCCAGTTCGCTCATGAGGTCGTTGCGGTCGGCAAAATGCCGGTAGGGCGCGGCGGTGGTGACGCCGACGCGTTTAGCGGCTTCGGCAAGGGTAAAGCCCGCGGGCCCGTGCTCGGCCATCAGCGCCCGCGCCGCCTCGACCAGTGCGTCCTTAAGACCGCCGTGATGATAGCCGCGCCGCCCCGGACCGCATTGTTTCCAATTTCGTTTCAAGTCCTTCGGAATCATTCCGGCAGTCTAGACGTTCGCGGCGGCGAGTGCGAGATCGTCGCTCTTTTCCGCCTGCCGAGGCTTCCCATATGCGATGCCGGGAAGCGCCCATTGATAGGATCGCCCATGTTGCGTGCCAGATTATCGATTCTTCTACTTGCTGCCATGCTTGCCTTCGGGATGGCGAGCGATGCCTTCGCTCGGGCCGGCATGGGCTTTTCAATGGCAGCCGTGGATTGCGAAGCTACAGCATGCCGGCGCCGACGCCGATCAGCCCCTATGCATCGCCGCTGCAACGTTCATACGAGCCATACGCGCCGCCGGTTGGCTATCCCGGCGGGTTCGAACATGGCTTTTTCGGCGGACTGATGGGCGGCTTGCTCGGCGCGGGATTGCTCGGGCTTTTGTTCGGCCATGGATTTTACGGCGGTCTCGGCGGCGGTTTTTCCTTTCTCGGCCTCCTGCTGCAGATCGGTCTGCTGTTTCTCATCGTGCGCTTCGTAATGAGTTTCTTCGGCAACCGGCGGCAACCGGCTTTTTATGGCGCGCCGCAAACCGGCGGCGCATGCACGGGCGGCTGGTCGGGCGGTTACGGCGCCAGCGGCCAGGGTACGCCGTTGCCGATCGCGGCGGAAGATTTTGACGCCTTCGAGCGGCTGCTTAAGCGCGATTCAAGACGCCTACGGCGAAGAAAACCTCGACGAGCTGCGCCGTCTCGCGACGCCGGAGATGGCGTCCTATTTTGCCGAGGAACTCGAAGACAATGCACGGTACGGACAGGTCAACCGGCTCTCCGGCGCAAAGCTCCTTCAGGGCAATCTCTCTGAGGCATGGCGCGAAGCCGGCACCGACTAAACCACGGTCGCTATGCGCTTTTCGCTCATCGACGTCATGGTCGATCGCGCCACGGGGCAGATCGTTTCCGGCGATCCCAACCGGCCCGATGAGGCGACCGAGCTTTGGAGCTTCGTGCGGCCGGCTGGCGCGGGATCCGATGCCTGGAAGCTCTCCGCCATCCAACAGGTGTGAGCGCCGCTCACGAATGCTGGAACAAGGAGGTGTAGAGAAGCGCCGCGCCACAGAGGCTTACCGCGCCAAAACTCAGCCATACGAAGATTTTCGACGAAGCCCCGCCGCAGTGGGTTCCGAGGATCGCGGGATTGCCGTTGATTTTGGCGATCAGAAACAGCAGCGGCATCGCGGCGATGCCATTGAACACGGCGGTCAAGACGAGCGCCTTCATCGGATCGACGCCGACGAAGTTCAGCAGCAAACCCAGCCCGGTCGACGTGACGATGACGCCATAGAAGCTGCGCGCTTCCATAAATCTTTTCGAAAGTCCCTCGCGCCAATGGAATGCTTCGGCGAGCGCGTAGGCGGCCGATCCGGCGAGGACCGGAATGGCGAGCAGGCCGACACCGACGATACCGAGTGCAAAAAGGTCGCCGGCGAGCAGCCCTGAGTGCGGGAACGAGCTTACCAAGGGCTGCAACGCCTTCGCCGCGTCGGCGGCCGTGTCGATCGTCCTGATCCCGTGGCGGAACAGAACCGATCCGGTCGTGACGATGATGAACCACTGGACGAGTTCGGATGCGACCATGCCGATCGCGGTGTCGATGCGCATGTTGCGGATGAAATGCGGTCCGATGTGCGGCTGGCCGTCTTTTTTGGTTCGAATCCGCGCCGCGATCTCCTCTTCGACTTCCTCGGACGTTTGCCAAAAGAACATGTACGGAGAGATCGTCGTGCCGAACACACCGGTGATAATGAAGAGAAAGGCGAAAGTGAATTCGATGTGCGGGACGAAGGTGGCGCGCAGGATCTCGCCCCACGGCTCGGCGACGATGAAGGTCGTCACAGGGTACGAGAGCAATGCAAGCGCCAGCCATTTCAGAATTTTTGCGTACGCCTTATAGGTCACCCACACTTCGAGCGTCACTACGACCACCGTCGTGAGCGCGGCGTAGAAAAAGAACGGCGCGGGAAGAACGAGCTGCGCGGCGGCGGCGACGGCGCCGATATCCGCGCCGATATTGATGATGTTGGCGGCCAGCACGAGGATTACCGTGCCGATCAGGATCGAACGCGTGTAGTGTTCTTTGATGATCCCGGCCAGTCCTTTGCCGGTCACGAGCCCGATCCGGCCGCAGCATTCCTGTACGGCGAGAAGCAATGGGATCTGATAGACCGACGTCCAGAGTTGGCCGAAGCCGAATTGCGCGCCGGTCTGCGAATAGGTCGCAATTCCGGACGGATCGTCGTCGGCGGCGCCGGTAATGAGCCCGGGCCCAAGAATTTTGAATATCCAGGAAATGCCGCCCTTGCTGGGCGGTGCGCCGCGTCGACCTCTCGAGTGGTGGCGTACCGAAAATCTACGCAAGGAGCCTCATAGGCAATGAAATCGGGCCAAAGCTTTACAACAGGCGGCGACGAAATCAACCTTGCGGGAATGGCGCTGATTCTCTACAGCCGCCCCGGTTTTCCGGCAATCTCGCCGACGCGCACGCGATCTGCGCACAAGCGATCGTCATCAATTCGCGGGAAGACGATCGCCGGCGGATTGGGAATCGAGCGAACGATCGCAAGCAAATGGCGGCGTTCGACGACGTAGGCATGCGCGAGCGGCGCGGATTCCGCCGCGCAAATTTTGTAAGGCGCGCGAGCGGGCTCTGCGATTCGTCACAACTTAACCTTCGGCTTGCACGCATATGCCGGCGCTGGTATAGAAGCCGCGGGCATGGAGTCGCCCGAACTTGCCCAGAGGCTAATGACTCCTACCGCGGAGATCGCGGTGGGGTCACGTCAAGACCCGCCGTGAGGTGGGTTTTTTGCTGTCTGGCTCGGCGTAAATCGTCGGCGCCGGCGACGCATTGACATTCTCCCCAGTCGCTAGCGCCACGACGCTCGTCGAGACAGGCGTCAGATAGGATTCCCGCCGCGATCTCTGCTTCGCACTTTAGCCGCGCCCGCCGGCCGGGCCTAGGCCGCATGCAACAATGTTGGCGGACGCGCTATGCGGTCAAAAGGAGACTCAGCCCGCGAAGGTGCTGCAATCGGCGCTGCTGTTGCCTCGACGGGCATTATCGAGGAACATTCTGCGCTCATCGGGTGCGGCAATAGCGCGCATAACGCGGCGACGAAAGGTGCCGCGCTAGGACGAAAAACAACCAGCGGCGGCCAGCCTCGCGTGAGGTGTCGGGCCACCTAACATCGTTTCCCAGAGCGTTTCATGTCATTCCAAAGCATCTTATTCGAACATCCCGCGCCGGAATTGCGGGGCGAAGCGGTCGCAGAGCCCGACTTTTTCGCGGATCTCAATCTCGGCCAGATTGTCGATGCGATCTGCGCCGGGCGGGAAGAATACGACCTGAAGCCGTTCTTTTACCGTTCGCTGCCGAACGTCGACGCTATCAAATATCGACACGCGGTCATGCGCGATCTCGAAAACGCGGACTTATTCGCGTACGTCAGCACGTTTGCCGAAAAGTTGCGGCTGATGCGCGCCCATTTGGCGCAAGCCGAGAAGCTCTACTACAAATACCAGAAAGAAGCTTGGTTCTTGGACGCCGTCGAGATCTATTGCGACGCCGTTTGCGGATTCGCCAAGGGTCTCGCCGCCGCCGCTCCGGCGTCGCGCGGCTTCGGTGCGCTGCGCGGATATTTCAACGCCTACGTCGCCACGCCGAGTTTCACCTCGCTTTCGGCGGAGACGAAGCGAATCAAGGCGGATCTCGCAGGCGTCAGATATTGCGTGCTGATTCAGGGGCCGAGCGTCACCGTCCGCAAGTATGAATCCGAACCGGATTACAGCCAGGACGTCGAAAAGACGTTTGCGCGATTCAATGAGTCGGCCGTCAAGGACTATCGGGTCGAATTCTCGGAATGGCCGGACGTCAATCACATCGAAGCGCAGATCCTGGAATTTGTCGCGCTTCTCTATCCGGAGACGTTTGCCGACCTCGACGCCTATTGCGCAAAAAATCAGAATTATCTCGATGCCAACGTGGCCGTCTTCGATCGAGAGGTGCAATTCTATCTCGCCTATCTTGATCACCTTGCCGTCTTCAAGCGCGCTGGATTGCAGTTCTGCTATCCGGAAGTTTCGGAGCGCAAGGACGTCTATGGTTCCGAGACGTTCGACCTTGCGTTGGCCCATAAGCTCGTTGCCGAGAGCCGACCGGTCGTCCGCAACGATTTCTATCTCAGAGGCCGCGAGCGCATATTCGCCGTCTCCGGTCCCAACCAAGGGGGCAAGACCACGTTCTCCCGCACGTTTGGACAGCTTCATCATCTCGCGAGCCTGGGCTGCCCGGTTCCCGGCAAGGAGGCGCGGCTATTTCTGTTCGACCGGATATTCACGCATTTCGAACGCGAGGAAAACATCGCCAACCTGCACGGCAAGCTGCAGGACGATCTTATTCGCATTCACGATATCCTCGATTGGGCGACGCCGCGAAGCATCCTGATCATGAACGAGATTTTTACTTCGACGACGTTGCAGGACGCGATATTCCTGAGCGAGAAAATATTAGAGAGAATCCTCGAACTCGATTTGTTGTGCGTCTGGGTCACGTTTATCGACGAAGTGGCCGGCTACAGCGAACAGGTGGTCAGCATGGTGAGCAGCACCGACCCGCGCAATCCCGCGTCGCGTACGTTCAAAGTCGTGCGGCGCCCCGCCGACGGACTCGCGCACGCCATGGCCATTGCCGAGAAATACGGCCTTACCTACGATCGTCTAAAGGAGCGCCTTCGCGCATGAAAGCGTTCCTCATGTATAGGGATCTGGATTTCGATCCAAAATGCGCGTTGCCTTGGAACGAGCCGGCGCTGACGCAGGACCTCGAACTCGACACGCTGTTCGACGGAATGGCGCGCGGCGACAAATTTCTCTTTGACGTAGCGAAGGCCGCCGTGCTGTGCGGATTGGAGAACGATCGTGAGACGATCGCCTATCGGCAGAAAATCCTCTGGGATTGTCTGCGCAATCCCGCCGTGGCGCGGGCCATCTACGACGTCGCGGTGGCGGCGATCGAGGGCGAAAAGGGGAGCTATTGGAGCTTTTTCGGCAGCAAGTATCCGGGCGGCATTCTACATCGTGCGATCGAAGCGCTACAGATGTTCGTGACGATGCTCAAGAAGCTGAGGGAAATCGCCGACGAGCACGCCGACAAGTTCGAATCGAAGGGCTTCCAGAATTTCTTTGCGATGTTGCAGTGCGAACTCGATCCCGCCTATTTCGCGCGAATTGACGAACATCTGAAAGAGCTGAAATTTCGCGACGGAATCTTGATCAGCGCCGAATTGGGGAAGGGCAACAAGGGCACCGGCTACGTGCTGCGCAAGGCTCCGGTGCAAAAGCGCAACTTGATCGATCGGATCTTCGGTCCCAAGCCGCCCGGCTACACGTTTCATCTCCACCCGCGCGACGAGTCGGGCGCCAAGGCGCTGTCCACCTTGAAGGACAAAGGGCTCAATCTTGCCGCCAACGCGCTGGCGCAGTCGGGCGATCACATCCTGAGCTTCTTCAGCATGCTGCGCACCGAAATGGCCTTCTATCTCGGCTGCGTGAACTTGCATGAGCAATTGTCGAAGAAGGGCGAGCCGACCTGTTTTCCGGCGCCGACCCGCGAACCGACGCTCGCCTTCAGCGGCCTCTACGACGTCTGTCTGAGCCTGAAGATGGCGCAGAGAATCGTCGGCAACGACATCAATGCCGACGGCAAGGAGCTGGTGATCGTCACCGGCGCCAACCAAGGCGGAAAGTCGACCTTCCTGCGCAGCGTCGGCCTAGCGCAGCTGATGATGCAGGCCGGCATGTTTGTGCCGGCCCAGTCATTCCGGTCCGGACTCTGCGACCGGCTCTTCACGCATTACAAGCGCGAAGAAGACGTGACGATGAAAAGCGGGAAATTCGACGAGGAGCTTGGCAGGATGAGCGAGATCGTCGATCACGTCACCCCGTCGTCGATGATCCTGTTCAACGAATCGTTCGCGGCCACCAACGAACGCGAGGGATCGGAGATCGCAAGACAGATCGTAACCGCCTTGCTGCAACGGCATGTGCGCATTTTCTTCGTCACGCATCTCTATGAGTTTGCGCACGGCCTCTGCGCCGCGCGAATGCAAAACGCGATCTTCCTGCGCGCCGAGCGGCACGCCGACGGAACGCGCACGTTTCGGTTGGTGGAAGGAGAGCCCTTGCAAACCAGCTACGGAAAAGATCTGTATGACGCGATATTCAGTGGGCGCGATAAGCCAAACGAGTATACCGCGCCGATGCGGGGGCGGCGCTGAACGGCGCGCGAGAATCCGATGAAGCGGGTTGGTACCGCCAGAACGATCGCCGACATCGAATTCGTCATCGACGCCCCGGGCGTTGGCGACCCACGACGCTGCTGGCAGGCCTATGGCGTCGAGTGCCAGCGCGATCGGCATCGGTTCTCCGGACCGACTTATTCCTTCACGGTCGACATCGTCGATCTGCGGCTCGCCAAGGCGAACGGTTCATGGCACGCCGTCATCGTCAGCGAAACATGGCATGCCGGGCCGGGCGACGCGAATATCCGCAGCTTCAAATGGCTGAAGGTGCTAAGCGGCAAGGCATCCAATCTAACGGCCTGGATGCGGCACAGCCGGTCGATGAAAGTCGATGCCAGCACGCCGCGCCACGCCGAGCCTTGAAACGGCTGCGAAGGATCGCTTCGAAATGAGGGGCAAATGAAGCTCGTTCTAACGCGCCATGGTCATGTCGAAGGAATCGATCCTGAGCGGTTTCGCGGCCGCACTGATCTGCCCTTGACGGAACTCGGCCGCGCTCAGGCGAAAGCCGTCGCGGCGCGCATCGCCGCTCTCTGGACGCCGGCGGCGATCTATACGAGCCCGATGCGCCGTTGCGTGGCGACCGGCGACACAATCGCGCAAGCATGTGGCATCGAACGGCGCGTGCTCGAAGATCTCGACGATCTCGATTACGGCCTATGGCAGTGGGAGACGTATGCGGCCGTCGCCGCCGCGTGGCCCGCGCAGTTCGTTGCCTGGAAATCGACGCCGCACCTCGTTCGATTTCCGGATGGCGATTCGCTCCAGGATCTGGTCGCCCGCACCTCTAACGCGCTGCGATTTGTGCTTTCCCGCCATGCATCGGAGACGGTTGTGCTCGTCGGCCACGACAGCGTGAACCGGGCGTTGCTGCTTCAGCTTCTCGACCAGCCGCTCAGCGCCTATTGGCGGCTAACGCAGTCGCCATGCACGCTCAATGAAATCGACATCGCCGGCGGGACCATCCAGGTGCAGAGAATCAACGATACCTGCCATTTGACTTAGCGACAGTCGCACTGCCACGCTTTGCCGGCACGGAGACCGACGCAAATCAAGCATGTGTCGGCCAGTGCCGCTCGTGGAACCAAGTGCGGTACTCCGACATCTTCTCGCGCTGCGCCGGTGGCGCATGCCGCTTGCACGTCGATGCCTCCTCGCTTCCTTCCGGCGCGCCCCATCTGAGTTCGACGCAGTCGTTCAGGTTGTATCCCATCTCGAAGGCCGGCGCGCGGTCGACCACATCCTTGAGCGAGAGCGTCCACGCCGAACCGTCGCTGCGCGTATACGTGAACTTGCGCGCCGTAAGCTCCGAGGCAAGCGTGCTCTCGAGTTCGGCCTTCACCTCCGCGACGCTCTTTTCCTCCGGCATCGCATAGCGGTTGGGCCGCTGCGCGACGCGATCCGGGAAACCTTCCACCACGTCGATCGCGATCAGCAGGCGGAAATCCCGCGCCGGCGTTGCAAAATCCTCCCATGCGCCGTTCGTCTCGAAGATCGACGGTCCTTGCGGCATCGCCGCGTCGCCTGCAGAGTTGCTTAGGTACTTGCGGCCGTTCTCGACCGCGGTGACGCGCGTCTTTACTTGCTCTTCGAGCGAAGCGATCGCATCTTCGAGCGCGCGCTGCGGATCGAGCGGTGCAGGCGACATCACCGCATCCATTCGATCGTAGAAATCTTCCGCGCCGAGCCGCGACTGCTCAAGCGAATAATCGGCATATTGCGGATCCTGCGCGATTTCGGCGTTGGTCAGCCGCCGCAACGCGCCGCTCTCGGCACGCACGAGCGGCCGGAAGCGTTTGAACCCCGGGCCACCGAGCGCGGGATCGTGCACGAACAGGAAATTGCCGCGCCAAAAGCGCTTGCGCGTCACCGTTCCATCTGGCTCCGCGTCGACGGCGAGGAAGATGCCCGCCGCGGTTCCGACTTGCGGCACGCGACGCACGAGCATGAGAATGTGCCCGTAGGGATCGGCGTAAATAGTGCCGGGGCGCAATGTCTCCTGCGTGAGCGGCACGGGATAAAAATCCGTGTTGTTGTCGTTTGCCGCCGTGCGCCCATTCCCGGATTGGACGGCATTGGCGAGCATCGGCAGGAAACGGCGAAACGAAGCCGCCGGTCCGGCTTCGGCTGTTTCCCCATTCGAAGTGAACCACTGCGCACACCGTGGCGGGCTGCCCTCCTTGCCGCGCGAGCAATGCGAATAGCCGAAGGGCAGGCCCATTTTGAACGCAAAATAGGCGCGTAGCATGTAGGGGAGCTTGGCGCAGTCGGGATGGAAGACGATCCCCGCCTCGTCTTCCTTGGCGCCCAGATAGTCGAACAGCATGTTGCGCGACCGATCACGCAGCACGTCCTGCAGCGTCGGCCACGACAGCTCGGTATCGAGCGGCCCGTCGAAGAGCTTTTGTATCCAAGCCGAATAGAGATCTTCGGTCGTGCGGCTCCATGTGTTGCGCAACGGCCAGACGCTTCCCGGCGTCGTGCGCGGCGGCGGCGGCGCATCGCCGCGCACGACGATGTCGCGCGTGACCGCGCTGCAACCGCCCGGTGCGTGAGCGAGCGCAAGCGTAGCGTGCCATGTTCCCAGCGTCGGCGAGGCGACCTCGGCGAACCAGAAATACGGCGGGCCGCCCTGCCGGCCGGCCGATTTGGCCGCAACGCTTCCATCCGGCGCAATCAGCGAAAGTTCGCCGTCAAGCGGCCTCTCCGCGGCAAAGACGATGCGCAGCGGCGCACCCTTCCACGGCGCCAGCGGCGCGGGCAAGACCGCAAGGCCGGCCGCGTCTTCGCACGACGCTCCCTGTGCCCGAGATTCGACCGTCGAGAAAAGGAAGATGAAAAGCGCGCTTGCGATCGCAGACAACGTCGTCGCAGC
>JASHSB010000019.1 GCA_030036945.1 Methylovirgula sp.
CGAAGAAGGTCGGCGGAACGGCGGGCTTCGTTTCCACTTTTTTCTCGACGGGCGGATGCGGTTTGGCGGGACGATAGCGCGGCCACTGGCCGTATCCATAACCGGGAGGCGGCGGGGGTTGGAAGATTTGCTGAAACCAATTCAATGGGTTAAGGCCCTGCGCCCGGGCCGCCGGCGCGCCGATCGCGACAATAAAAAGCACCGCCGAAAGGATCGCGAGAACCCTTCCGGTTCTGGTTCCGCCGGGCGCCGAAGGAGGGGTTAACCTCGCCATGTCCCATTATCTCGCCGTTTGGCGGCGAAGTTAAGGGGGCGGCCGGCACGGCGCTCTAGCTGTTGGCGGCGCCGATCCCCGCGAAGCTCGCGGCCAGAAGGGCCACGCCGAACAGCAACACGCAAAACGCCGCAGCGACCTCGATCAGCCGGCCGACAATCTCTGCGCGCGACGATCCCTTGCCGGAGAAACGCAGCGCGATCTTCTTGGCGAAGACCGCCATCATGGCGAGCGAGCCGGTGGTGATCGCCGTGCCGAGCGACATGGCGAATACCGCTGCGACGCCGACCGGAAACATGTCGCGCGCCAGCGCGAAAACCAGGATGAGGATCGCGCCGGAACAGGGCCGCGCGCCGGCCGTCGCGATCGTCACCGCCGCCGATTTCCAGGAAAAGCCGGCGCCGAGTTGTTTCGGGTCGGGAATGTGGCAATGGACACAGTCCGGCCCGTGGACATGATCCAGGCCGCCGCCGTCGGCGAGGAAGACGGCCTGTCCGTCCGGCGGGAAGGCGAGGCGCGGCGGCGCAGCAGCGAAAACGCGCGCGGTCGCCCAATTCCGCCGTACCGTCGCGGCGAGCGCCGCGCCTTTCGTCACCAGCAACACGATGCCGAGAAGAATGATGCCGCAATAGGCGGCAAGCTCGAGATCGCCGGCCGCCGCGTTCATGCGTTGCGCGGTGACCCGGAAGACGCCCGCCAAGGCGCCGACCAGCGCGATTGCAACAAGCCCCTGCAAAATCGCCGCAAGCAGCGAGATGACGAGACCGCGCCTGAGCGCCCGCTCGTTCGAAACCATGTAGGAGGTGACGACCGCCTTACCGTGCCCGGGGCCGGCGGCATGGAAGACGCCATACGCAAAACTCAATCCGGCGAGCAGAAAATAGGCGCCGCGGTTCTCCTGCGCGGAACGCAAGGCGCCGGTGAGCAGGCGCGAGAACATGCTCTCCTGTCCGATGATCCAGGCCGTCAGCCCGGAGACGCGGCCGACCGGCGCCTCGTCGCCGCCGACCGCGAACGGATGATGGAAGACCTGCGCCATCGCGCCGTCGCAGCACTCCATGAGGAGGAGGAAAAACAGCGCCGCCGCCGCGATCCGGCCATAGCCGCGTTGCGGAGGCGAGCAGGGCGTGAATTTCAGCTCGGGTCGCAGGGTTCTTCCCTTCGCGCTTAGGGACAGGCGACGAACACGCGGCTCGCCAACTTCTCGCCGAAATCGGAACCCGGCGACAGATTGGCGAAGAACGCTTCCGACAATTTCTTCGTGGCCTCCTGGTCGAGCGGATCGGCGCCGAGCACGCTCGACGAGCAACCCTTCGGCGCGCCGAGCAGTTCGACCGGCAGTTTATCGTCGAGGCTGAAGGCGACGAAATAGGTCGGATCGTAAACTTGAAGGGTGAACGCCTTGCCGGGATCGCTCGGCTGTTTGAGCGGCAGGGTAAACGTCAGCACGACAAGCTTGTCCGGCCGCTCCTCGAGCGAGTAATCGGTCGGCGGTCCGAACTCGACCTTTGTGCCGGCGATTTTCGCGAAGGTGAAATAATCGAATTCGGCGAGCGATTGGACGTTGGTCTTGGCGAGCGGGGCGAGTTCGTCCTTGGTGGCGAGCTGCCCGTCCTTGCCGAGCCCCTGGGTCGCGAAGGCCGAATACATATCGTCGAACACCCAGGCGCCGCGGATCGCCGCGACGCGGCCCTGATTGTCGAAGATCACGTCCTCGCGCGCCGTCACCCAGACGTGCGGATGGGCGAAGGCTGGCGCGCCGAAACCCGCCAGGAAAAGCGCGAGAGCGAACCCAAATATCCGCATGGCGGCCTTCGTGATCGGCGCCCGCCGAGGAGAATCGGAGGAACTGCTAGTTGCCAGCCGAACTCTGGCCAAAGCGAGGCGAGCCGTGGCGCCAGCCGGCGGTCCCGAAGTCGCAGCGCGCCTCCCTTCGTTCCCTCGCGGGCGCAAACGCCTGACAATTGCTTGATCGCAGCGCCGCGCGTTGCCGGGCTTATGCCGAATACCCTCTTCGCGGTCAAACGCTTATGAGGATATCCAGGGCCGGCTCCGGCAACCGCGCGGGGTTGGACGATGAGCGTCGCTGCTTTATACCGGCCGTTCATGCGGAAGGTCATGGAGGCGGGACCGATGGCGAGCAAGGCGCAAGTTGCCGGCGCGCCGCGACCGATTTCGCTTGCCGACAAATACGACCTCAGCGAAACGCGGATCTTCGTCTCCGGACCGCAGGCGATCGTTCGCCTGCTGCTCATGCAGAAAGAGATAGACCGCCGTGCCGGTCTTTCCACGGCGGGATTCGTTTCCGGCTATCGCGGTTCGCCGCTCGGCGGCCTCGACCTGAATTTTCTGCGCGCCAAGGCGGTGCTCGATGCCAACGACATCGTCTTTCAGCCGGGACTCAACGAAGATCTCGCCGCTACAGCGGTTTGGGGCGCGCAACAGGCGGAGATGCGCGGCGAGGGCCGCTACGATGGCGTGTTCGGGCTTTGGTATGGCAAAGGACCGGGCGTCGATCGATCCGGCGACGTGCTGCGCCATGCCAATCTCGCCGGCACCTCGCGGTTCGGCGGCGTGTTGGCGCTGATGGGCGACGATCATACCGCCGAATCTTCCACCACCGCGCATCAATCCGAGTTCACGTTCGTCGACGTGATGATGCCGATTCTTTCGCCGGCCGGCGTGCAGGAACTCATCGATTACGGACTCTTGGGCTACGCGCTGAGCCGCTTCGCCGGCTGCTGGATCGGCATCAAATGCGTGAAGGATACGGTCGAATCGACCGCTTCGATCGATGCGCCGCTTGAGCGCCCACCCGCTACCGTGCCCGACGATTTCGTTTTGCCGCCGGGCGGCCTCAACATCCGCGCCCGCGATCCGGTGCTGGAACAGGAGCGCCGGCTACAGAATTTCAAACACGACGCCGCGCTCGCGTGGCTCCGCGCCAATCGCCTGAACAGAATCGTCCTGTCGGGCGGCGCAAACGCGAAGATCGGCATCGTCGCCGCCGGCAAGACTTATCTCGACGTGTGCCAGGCGCTCGACGACCTTGGCATCGACGAAGGCAAAGCCGACGAGATCGGCCTGAGACTTTACAAGCTCGCTTGTACTTGGCCGCTCGAGCCGCGCGGCCTGCGCGAATTCGCGCGCGGCCTCGCGAAGATCATCGTCGTCGAGGAAAAGCGCGCGTTGATCGAGACGCAAATCCGCGGCGAGCTCTACGGCGGCGACATCCAGCCGGTGTGTATCGGCAAGAAGAACGAGAACGGCGAATGGCTCTTTCCGGTCGCCGGCGCGCTCGATCCCAACGAGATCGCCATCGGCATCGGCCGCAGGATTCTCGAATTTCATCCGAGCGAGGAATTGAGTCGGTGTCTTCAGCGGCTTGAGCAGGCGCAGCGCGCGCTCGCCGAGACGAAGGACGTCGCCAGCCGCACGCCGTACTTCTGCGCCGGCTGCCCGCACAATTCTTCGACGAAAGTGCCCGACGGCATGCGCGCCTATGCCGGCATCGGCTGCCACTACATGGTGCAGCGCATGGACCGCGCCACCGAAGGCTATACGCAGATGGGCGGCGAAGGCGCCAATTGGATCGGCGAAGCGCCGTTCTCGACGCGCGGCCACGTCGTCCAGAACCTCGGCGACGGCACCTACGATCATTCGGGCGTCCTGCCGATCCGCTGGGCGGTCGCGGCCGGCGTCAACATCACCTTCAAGATTCTCTTCAACGACGCCGTGGCGATGACCGGGGGCCAGAGCCTCGAAGGCGAGTTGACGGCCGATAAGATCGCCCGGCAAGTCGCCGCGGAAGGCGCCAGCAAGATCGCCGTCGTTACCGACGAACCGGAGAAGTATCCGCGCGACGTCGTCTGGCCGAAAGGATTGGCGATCAAATCACGCGCCGATCTCGATAGCGTGCAGCGCGAACTCGCCGCGACGCCCGGCACGACGGTGCTGATCTACGATCAGACCTGCGCGGCGGAGAAACGCCGGCGCCGCAAGCGCGGCATACTGCCTGATCCCGACCGGCGGGTCTTCATCAACGAACTCGTTTGCGAAGGTTGCGGCGACTGCGGCGTCGCTTCCAACTGCATCGCCGTGCAGCCGGTAGAGACCGAATTCGGCCGCAAGCGCCGGATCGACCAGTCGAGCTGCAATAAGGACTTTTCTTGTCTCGAAGGCTTCTGCCCGGCTTTCGTGACGGTACACGGGGCAAAGCCGAAAGTGCTTGCGACGAACGGGCGCGCGGACGATTTCCCGGCGCTGCCGCCTCCCGACGTTCCGTCACTGGCGGAGCGCCCGTTTTCTATTCTTATCGCCGGAGTCGGCGGCACGGGCGTCGTCACCATCGGCGCCTTTTTGGCGATGGCCGCGCACCTCGAAGGCAAGGGCTGCGGCTCGATCGACATGGCCGGGCTCGCGCAGAAAGGCGGCGCCGTCTATAGCGCCGTCAAGATCGCCGCCAAGCCCGAACAGATCCGCGCGATCGGCATCGCCGCGGGCGGCGCCGATCTGGTGCTCGGCTGCGATCTCGTTGTCTCGGGCAGCGCCAAGGTGCTGGCGGCGTTCCGTCCGCGCGAGACCGGCGTAGTGGTCAACACCGCCGAGATCTATCCCGGTGATTTCACGCGCGACCCGGATTTTGCGCTGCCGGCGGCCGAGATCGAAGCCGCGATCCGTGGGGCGTCGAACGGGAACGCCGCGTTCTGCGATGCGACCGGCCTCTCGACAACGCTGTTTGGCACGTCGATCATGGCCAACATCATTCTCGTCGGCTTTGCCTGGCAACGCGGGCTTTTGCCGCTTTCCGAGGCCACGCTCATGCGCGCGATCGAATTGAACGACGAAGCGGTCGAACTCAACAAACGTGCCTTTCTTTGGGGGAGGCGGGCGGCCTTCGCGCCGTGCGAGGTCGCGGTGATCGTCGCGCCCGAACCCGATCCAGCTTCGGGCCTGCATCTCTCGCGAAGTTTCGAGGAGAGCGTCAAGCGGCGTAGGGCCTACCTCACCGCTTATCAGAGCAAAGCTTATGCCGAGACCTATGTCGCGCTCGTCAATCGCATCGCCGAGGTCGAACGGGCGCGCGTTCCGCAAGCGACGCAGCTTGCCGGAGCCGCGGCGCGCAATCTTTTCAAGTTGATGGCGGTGAAGGACGAATACGAGGTCGGGCGGCTCTATAGCGACGGATCGTTTGCGCGCCAGCTGGCGGCGACGTTCGAGGGCGACGTGAAGCTCGAATTTCATCTCGCACCGCCGATCCTCGGGCGCCGAAATGCGAAAGGCGAGCTGAGGAAGATGTCGTTCGGACCGTGGATGATGCGGGTCTTTCGACTCCTGGCGCGCCTAAAAGGCCTGCGCGGCACGCCGCTCGATCCGTTCGGCTGGACGGCGGAGCGACGCATGGAACGCCGGCTGCTTGCCGAATATCGCGCGCTGCTCGAGGAGATCCTCGGCAAGCTTGCGCCGGAGAATTATGCCTGCGCGGTGGCGCTCGCTGCGCTGCCGGAAAAGATTCGCGGCTTCGGGCACGTGAAAGTCCGTTCGATCGAGGCGGTCAAAACCGACGAGGCGGCGCTGCTCGCCCGCTTCCGCGCAGCATCGGCGCCGGCGCCCGTGAAACTCGCGGCGGAATAAACAAATGCGTCATGGCCGGCCTCGTGCCGGCCATCCACGCGGTGCCCCTTGTCATTTGCTCTCTGAAAATGCATCAGCGGATCGACATGGATGGCCGGGACAAGCCCCGGCCATGACGGCAACATCCGCGCGAAACGCCAAGATCCTACCGCACGATCACGTTCTTGAACTGCCACGGATCCTCGGTATCGAGATCCTCTGGAAAAAGCTTGCCGTGGCCGGCGAGCGGCGTCCAATCCGTATAGACGCCGACCACGGGACCGAGATACGGCCTCTGCACTTCGAGACAGCGGCGAAAATCGATCTCGTCCGCCTCGACGATGCCAGCGCGGGGGTTCTCCAATGCCCAGACCATTCCCGCCAGCACGGCGGAACTGACCTGCAAGCCGGTCGCGTTCTGATAGGGCGCAAGGCATCGCGTCTCCTCGATCGACAGCTGCGAGCCGTACCAATAGGCGTTCTTGGCATGGCCGTAGAGCAGTACGCCCAGTTCGTCGATCCCATCGACTATCTCGCGCTCGTCGAGGATATGCCACTTGCGCTGCGGCTCCCATTGCGCGCCGGCCATCTCGTCGAGCGACAGCACCGCGTCGTCGGCGGGGCGATA